>JADHVR010000015.1 GCA_016783885.1 Bacteroidales bacterium | reverse complement strand
CAGGAGTTGTGGTAATAACAGATGATGGCTCCAAAGATTTATTCGATGTTCAGTTCGAATGGCCTGTTGGTGTAGGTGGCGGTGAAGCCGGTATCGAATGTGACGGCAGCAACATATATACCACCAAGTGGAACGGTGCCGAGTTTTACAGGTACCAACTCGATGGAACCTATATTGAGTCATTCACAATAAGCGGTGCTTCCGCTGTAAGAGACCTTGCATATAACGGAACTTATTTTTATGGCGGTGCAGCTACTTCTACGGTATATGAGATGGACTTTGCCGGTCAGTCACTGGTAAGTACGTTTACAGCACCAACTGATGTCAGGGCAATAGGCTATAATGAAACCGATGATGTATTCTATGCCAATAACTGGGGAACCGCCATTACCGTATTTGATCCGACAGGTGGTTTTGTCAGCAGTTGGTCGGTAGGTCCTGTTGGCGACAGCTACTATGGTTTTGGTTATGATAACTACAGTGCTGGTGCTCCATATCTCTGGGGATATGCACAGGTAGGTGCAACATTGAATGAATTGATTCAGATGCAACTTCCTGACGGAACCGAAACCGGAGTATATTTTGATGTAGGAAGCGTTGTTGCTGTGGGAACAGGTATTGCCGGAGGTATGTGTATTGATGATAACCTTGTTGCCGGTTTCTGGACATTATTGGGAACTTCACAGAATGTTAATATCTGGGGTCTCGAGCTATGTGAATCCGGTCCGGTATGGCTCACTATTGCTCCGACATCAGGTACGCTTACGGGTGGCGCTAATGAAGATATGACACTGAACTTCAATGCCACCGGACTGTTGCCAGGAGTTTTCGAAGCTGAAATCCACTTCTCAACAACTCCGAATGTTGGTTCACCGGTTGTTGCAGTAACTCTGACAGTTGCAGGATTGATCCCGCCGATCAACCTTGCAGGTTCTTATGACTGTACTGATGTTAATTTAACCTGGGATATGCCCACAGGTGGTAACCCTGATAGCTGGAATGTTTACCGCGATGGTGCACTTCTCGATAATGTAACAGTTATGGAATACACCGATCCTATGGTTGATCCTGAAGTTGAGTATTGCTATTATATCAAGGCTGTTTATGCCGGTGAAGAGTCAATGCCAACAGAGGATTTCTGCATTACTGTTCCAACACCAGGTGACCTTGAAGCATTGAACTTTGAGGCATTTGCGAATACACCTGGCGAAAATGATGTAACTCTAACATGGGATGCTCCGGATGCTTGTCTTGCCCCGGATGGATATAACGTTTTCCGTGATGGTTCTCAGATTAATACATCATTGGTAACCGAACTCACATATATTGATCCTGCTTTATCTGCGGGATTCTACGAATATTATGTAGTTGCTGTATATTACTTCGGTGAATCAGGTCCGTCTAATCCGGATTATGCATTAATTACAGGCATTGATGAACCGGATGCTAATATGTTCCAGATCTTCCCGAATCCTGCCACAGACCTTGTAAATATTAATTCAACGTATGAGATTAAGACCATTCAGGTTCTTAATAATATAGGTCAGGTAGTGATTGATGAAGAAGTAAATGCTATGAATTATAAGTTCAATGTATCTACATTCGAACGCGGTATTTACTACATCAAGCTTGATACTGACGAAGGTCAGGTGATCAGGAAGATTGCTGTTAAATAAATTACCCTGATACTAACCGTCAAACCGACTGCCTGACGGCAAGGCAGGATCAAAGCGGTCGAGACGGATAAAAAGTAAGAGGCTGGCTATATTAGTCAGCCTCTTTTTTTTCTCGCAAATTTGAATTCATTAATGAAATGTTGTATATTTACAGGTTCAAAAAAATAATTCAAAATGAAAAAAATAATTCTGTTCCTGATTTTATTTATAATCAGTAGTTTCCTGATTAATGAATTAACAGCACAAACAGGCAGCCTTGAAGGCACTGTCTCTTGTAGTAATGGACAGCCGATTGAAGATGCCATAATTGATGTGGGTGGAATTTTTTATGATACAACCGATGCAAACGGCTATTATGAATTTCCAGGTTTACCGGTTGGAACCTGGAATGTAACCTGTATTATCGAAGGATATGACCCTTTTATAAATATGGTGGAAATTATTGAAAACCAAACTGCCACAGGTAATTTTAGTGTACCCTGCCCCGAATTTATGGTGGACCCGTTGAATATTCAAGTCACTCTCGGACCCAATACCTCAACAACCGTAATAATCACCCTTTCCAATCCGGGACAGGGAAGTGTTGATTGGTCTGCCAACCTGGAGATATTGACCAATAATGCTATGGAAGATTTTCTGGATGTGCAGTTCCAGTATCCGGTCACAGGGGCAACCGGCAAGGTCGGTATCGAATGTGACGGAGAATATTTTTATGTCACCAACTTCAACAATGGAATAATTTCTAAATACGCTTTGGACGGAACCTTTATTGGAACCTTATCAATTGTTGTTCCCGGCTTGCGCGACCTGGCTTATGACGGCACTTATTTTTATGGGGGAAACGGAAGTCCAGTCATTTATGAAATGGATTTTTACGCGCAGACTCTGGTCAGTACGATCACTACCCCACAAATTGTAAGGGCCATTGCGTATAACGATGATGAAGACATTTTTTATGGTTACAGCTGGGGTGGCGACATTATCGCATTCGACCGCAGTGGCGCTTTAATCGCTGCCGCTCCAGTAGGACCAAGCGGAGCCAACTATTCCGGCTTTGCTTATGATAATGTTTCCGATGGCAGTCCTTATCTTTGGGGATACGGAATGGTTGGAACCAATCCGAACGTACTTGTACAACTTGATTTACCCACCATGCAAGGAACAGGGTTTATGGTATGCCTGGATTCTTTGTTACCTGAACCTTTAACTAATGGGGCAGGCGGTTTGTTTACACAACCGGATATTATTCCCGGAACATGGACATTAGGTGGAATCGTAACAGACGAATGGATATGGGGCTTGGAATTAGCGGAATATCAAACCTGGATTTCCATTGATCCGACTTCTGGAACTTTAGAGCCAGGCGAATCAGAGGAAATGACGGTGTATTTTGATGCGACGAATATTTTCACAAGTATTAATGAAGCGGAAATTCATTTTTCTACATTACCAAATGTGGGCTCCCCTGTTGTTCTGGTTGAAATGTTAGTCGCGGGTTTTCCTTTTGTTTATGCATTGGAAGCTGAAGTAAATTGTACTGATATCATATTGGAATGGCAGACTATACCACCGGGAACACCAGCTGACAGCTTTCGAGTTTACAAAGATTCGACATGGATAGCTACTACATTTGAAACATCTTATGTTGATTCATTGATCTTTCCAGAAACTGAACATTTCTATTTTGTAAATGGATATTTTTTGAATGGGATTATTTCAAATTCTAGTAATACAGAATATGTTACCGTTCCTTTGCCTGACAGTCTCGAACCCCAAAACCTGGACTATACAATATCTGGTGATTTAATTACAATATTTTGGAATTCCCCGGCTGCATGTATTGATCCTCTTGGTTATAACGTTTATCGTAATAATACATTACTCGGATTTATTACAGATACAACTTTTACTGACGTTTTTGGCTATTATCAATATTGTGTAACGGCAGTTTATTATTTCGGTGAATCGGGTCCTTCAAATTCTATTATAATTACGGGATTGAAAGAAAATGCAGCAAGTTCAATAAATATTTTCCCAAACCCGGCACAAGATAAAATATTTATCAAGTCGGGTTATGCTTTAAAAGCAGTTGAGTTGCTGAATAATATCGGGAAGGTTGTGCTTGCCGAAGAAGTAAATACGATGAATTATAAGATCAATGTATCTAAGTCTGAAAGTGGTATTTACTATGTAAAGTTGGAAACGGAGGAAGGGATAATTATACGAAAAATTGTGGTTAAGTAGTTCTCCCAATTAATCCAAATGACATTTTAATGCCTTGTATAATTAGATATTTCACTGTAAAAAATCAATACATTTTGTATATTTACCGCATCAGAAAAAATTCAACAATATGTACAAGCAAAAATTCATCTCTGTTTTAATAATTACTTTAAGCTTTTTGATTTCTCATTTAGCTGCACAGTCAGACTTATCTATAAATAAAAAACAAGATAATAATCCACAAATTTTTTCCCAGATTGAAAAACAAAAGGGCGCATTGTGTGTTCCCGAATATTCAACCGGTTGTTCAATGGGTGATGGATTTACTGACTTTGCGGTTGAAGAGATACAAAACTACGGATCAGGCTGTGAAGATAATATGGGTTATGATGGATGGAGCCAATACCTCGGTTTAGGGCCGGCTTTCCTTATACCAGGATACACTCATGATTTTATTATGCAAACAGGTTATGACGATCAGTACGTTACAATTTGGATTGATTTTAATGACGATTTTGTTTTATCAGAAGATGAAAAAATATTGATTGATTTTATAATGGATGAAGCGAGCCAGTTTTATATTGCGTCTGTTACTATTCCTGTGGGTGCCATAACCGGATTACATATTATGAGAGCCCGGACAAATTGGCAGAATTCATGCTCAGATCCTTGCGAGGGTTATACCTATGGTGAAGCAGAAGATTATAATGTGATCATTGGTCAGGCTACTTTTGGGTCTTTGGAAGGCATTGTAACTGAACTTGCCGGAGGTGCCCCTGTTAATGGAGCCGCCATATCTATTGATGGCACTTATCAATATTCAACTGTCTCAGGGGCAGATGGAACTTACCTGATTGAAAATATTTTGGTTGGCGAATATATAGTGGAATGTTTCAAGGAGGGATATAATGTTATTCTCGATACGATAACCATTGAAGAGAATATCATTTCGATCATCGATTTCCAGTTAACTCACCCCAACATCAATGTTAATCCTTTGTCCATTTCTATAACTCTTGCCCTAAATTCAACCGGAGAAGAAACCATTACCATCGAAAATACCGGAAATGGCCTGCTTCAGTGGTCTGCCTCCACACAAATCCTAAATGACGATCAAAAAAATTTTATGGACTTGCAGTTTGAATATCCTGTTGGAGGAAGCGGTGGAGAAGCCGGAATCGAAACAGACGGGAATTACATTTATACAACTAAATGGAACGGTAATTATTTTTATCAATATGAGATTGACGGTACTTATATTGGCTCCTTTACAATAAACGGAGCAGCAGTAATAAGGGACCTTGCTTTCGATGGGACACATTTTTTTGGTGGAGCAGCAACACCCACGGTATTTGAAATGGATTTTGAAAATCAAATATTAGTCAGTACGATTACTGCCCCCACTAATGTCAGAGCTATAGCCTATAACGATAATGAGGACGTTTTTTATGCTAATAACTGGGACTCACCTGTGATTAAATTTGACAAAACCGGAGCTAACATCGGAGAGTTTGCTGTGGGACCTGTTGGGGGAAGTTATTACGGATTTGCCTATGATAATGCTACTTTGGGTGGACCGTACCTGTGGGGTTATGCACAAATTGGAAACTCTGATAACGAGATTATTCAAATACAGTTACCATCAGGAACGGAAACCGGTTTTACACTGGATGTGGCTTCCAAACTTTCAGGCCAGGTCTGGGGTGATGCCGGCGGATTGTTCACCCATCCAAATCTTGTTTTTGGGAAATGGACACTGGGAGGCATGGTTCAGAATGAATGGCTTTGGGGCCTCGAACTAACGGATGCACAAACATGGATTGGTGTATATCCCAATGGCGGGTCGCTTGAAGGTGGAGAGAATGAAGAAATAATTGTTGCTTTTGATGCAACAGATTTATTACCCGAAATTTATGAAGCGGGAATTCATTTTACAACTTACCCGAATGTTGGGTCTCCAGTGGTTGATGTTATCATGACGGTTGTAGAAATGTACTATCCTTGCAATTTGCAGGCTGAAATAAACTGTACTAATATCAGCCTGCAATGGGAAATGTGTCCGCCTGGTTGTACTCCGGCAGACAGCTACAATATTTATCGAAACGGTGAGATGATAGTAAATGCCCCGGAAATGAATTATACTGATTCGTTACTTTTTCCGGATTCTACTTACGGTTATGAAATTACTGCAATTTACGGAGGGGATGAATCGTTTCCCTCTCCTCTTGAGGAAGTATATGTGCCATTACCGGATAGTCTTGAACCATTAAACCTGTACTGTATTGTTGATTATCCAAATGAATTTGATGTTACACTTTGGTGGGATGAGCCAGATGCATGTTTGACTCCGGATGGATATAATATATATCGTGATGGATACAAAATAAATTCAGAATTGGTAACAGAATTAACTTATGTTGATCCATACATTTGTTATCCTCCCTGTTTTATAGAGTATCACGTAAAAGCTGTTTACTATTTCGGCGAATCCGGATCTTCAAATTCAACATATGCTATAATAACTAATTCAACAAAGCAAGAATTTATAGAATGTCAAATTTTTCCAAACCCGGCACAAGATAAGCTTTTCATTCAATCTCTGACAAAAATTTATCGAATTGAATTATTTAACAATTCAGGATTGACCATTCTGACTGAAAAAATTAATAGTGATGCGTATCAACTGAACGTATCACATCTTGATCCCGGATTATATTTCCTGAAACTGAAAACGGAGCAAGGATTGGTTTTACGGAAGATCGTGATTGAATAATTGCCTCGTTTTGTGAACTTCTTTTCATATTTTTGCACCTCTTTTTTAGAAAAAGATAATGATATCTATCAACAACCTGTCAATACATTTTACCGGCACTGACTTGTTCAGCAATGCCTCCTTCCTGATCAACGACAGGGACAGGATTGGATTAACGGGAAAAAACGGCTCCGGGAAGACAACCCTGCTAAATATTATCGCAGGTGAACTTCAGCCGCAACAGGGAGAGGTTGTTGTTCCGGCAAACACAACCCTTGGCTACCTGCTCCAGGAAATGGACACAGACAGTAACAAATCCATATATGATGAAGCGTTGACTGCTTTTACGGAAATAGGTGAGTTAGAAAAACAGATCAGCGATCTCTCTGATGAAATCTCCAAGCGAACTAACTACGAATCAAAAGAATATCATGATCTGATCCACAGGCTTACCGAAGCTAATGAAAGATTCCAGGTTATCGGTGGACAAACCATGCAGGCGGATACTGAAAAAGTTTTAACAGGTCTTGGTTTCAGGCGGGAAGACTTTATGAGACCGGTGAATGAATTCAGCAGTGGCTGGCAAATGCGTGTGGAACTGGCAAAGATACTGCTCCGCAAACCCGATGTTATTTTGCTTGACGAGCCTACCAATCATCTTGACATAGAATCAATACAATGGTTAGAAGAGTTCCTTATTAATTATTTTGGTGCAGTTATGCTTGTTTCTCACGACAGGGCATTTCTCGACAATGTAACAAAACGAACCCTTGAAATATCGCCTGGAAAGATTTATAATTATAAAGCAGGTTATTCCGGTTATATAAGAATGCGCGAAGAAAGGATGGAACGGCAAATGGCAACGTTCAACAACCAGCAAAAACAAGTACGGCAAATAGAACGCTTTATCGAACGGTTCAGGTATAAAAATACAAAAGCAAGGCAGGTTCAATCTAAAATAAAAATGCTGGACAAACTGGAAGAAATTGAAATAGACGAGATTGACAAGTCTGCGATTCATTTTCGCTTTCCGCCGGCGCCCCGATCGGGAAAGGTAGTTGTGGAAGCAGCAAATCTTGGGAAAAAATTCGGCGAACCTGATGTTTTGAAAAACCTGAATTTTGCTATAGTAAAAGGCGACCGGGTAGCATTTGTCGGCAGGAATGGCGAAGGCAAGACAACCCTTTCGAGGATCATTGTGAAAGAGTTGGATCATTCGGGTCTGTTAAAATACGGGCATAATGTACAAATCGGTTATTTTGCCCAGAACCAGGGCGATTATCTCGATCCTGATAAAACCGTTTTTGAAACTATTGACGATATTGCTGTGGGAGATATTCGAAAGCAGGTCAGGAATATCCTCGGAGCATTTTTATTTAGCGATGATACTATCGACAAAAAAGTGAAGGTGCTGTCGGGAGGCGAAAAATCCAGGCTTTCGCTTGCTAAACTTTTACTTACTCCCTCCAACCTTCTGATACTTGATGAGCCTACTAACCACTTAGATATGCAGTCGAAGGACATCCTGAAAAACGCCTTGCTCCAGTACGACGGCACACTGATACTTGTTTCACACGACAGGGATTTCCTGCAGGGTCTTACCAATAAGATATTTGAATTTAAAAATCAGAATATAAAAGAATACCTTGGTGATATTTATGATTTTCTTGAAACAAGAAAGCTTGCAACATTGAAGCAGCTTGAGAAAGCCAGGAAATCTGAAAAAGAAAAACAGCAGTCAAAATCGCAGAATAAGCTCGACTGGGAGAGGAAGAAGCAACTTGACAGGGATACTCGTAAAATCAAAAATCAAATCAAAAAAGCCGAAAAGAGTATTGAACAATTGGAAAAAGCTATAAACGAGAAGGACGAAATATTGAGTAATCCTGAAAAGTACAGAGACAGTATTGACTATGATGAATTGTACCTTAAATATGAATCTCTGAACAAGGAACTAAAAAAGGAAATGAACCGATGGGAAGAACTAAATATGAAACTGGAAGAATTGCAAAATTAAAAATTGATAATTTTTAACTTTCTCTTAGCATCAACTTTTCAACAAACTTTTTTAATTCTGATTTGAGAGATTCATTTACTTTTATTTTTTCAAGATATTTCAAAGCCTGCCGGTAATATTTATCCATTGCTTGTTGGGTAAGCTCTTTTATTTTCAATTCTTCATAAATTTCTTTAACACCATTTATTTTCACAGAATCATCTTTGAAATATTTATTAAAATAATACCAGAGTGAATCAAAAGTTCTGCCCTTAGCCAACTCAAAAGCTTTCAGATACAGATAGGTTTTTTTATTGGTAACAATATCGCCGCCGTTTTTTTTCCCGAATTTTTCTTCGTCGCTGAAAACATCTAACAGGTCGTCTTTTAATTGAAATGATAGACCGATATTAACACCAAACCGGTAAATTTTTTCTGCATCCGTTTCGTCAGCGCCCCCGATAATAGCACCGATTTTCAGACTTCCTGCCAGCAATACAGCCGTTTTCAGGCGGATCATCTCAATGTAATCATTTATAGATACATTTTGCTGAGTTTCAAAATTCATATCATACTGCTGCCCTTCGCAAACTTCAATAGCCGTTTTATTGAAAATTGCAAAGACATCTGACCTGACCGCAACAGGAGCCTTCATAATATAATCGTAGGCTATTGTCATCATAGTGTCGCCGGAAAGGATTGCGATATTGGTATTCCATTTTTTGCAGACTGTTACTTTACCTCTTCTGATGGGGGCATTATCCATAATGTCATCATGGACAAGAGTGAAGTTGTGGAATATTTCAATACCGATTGCCGGATTTATAGCCTTATCAATATCTCCTCCAAACATATCGCAAGCCATCAGGCATAAAGCAGGTCGCAAACGCTTGCCTCCCTGATTTAGTGTATAAGCAATTGGGGCGTATAATTCCGTAGGGTTTTTATCAAAGTTAATCTTAGAGAAATGTTCCTCGATCTTTGATTGTATTTTTTTTATCGTATTCATCTTTTTTTGTATTCAGGAATCCTAATTATATTTTCTTTCGGATTAGCCTGTCGGTATTGCTGACTGTGACTGCTGACTGCCGACTATAAATAAATCATCCATCAATAATGCTCAGTAAATACTCCCCATATCCGCTTTTCAACAGAGGCTCTGCAAGTTTTCGCAGTTGTTCTTTATCGATGAAGCCTTTGTGGTAAGCCACTTCTTCTATACTGCCGATTTTTAATCCCTGTCTGTGCTCAATCACTTCAACATATTGCGAAGCCTGCAGCAACGATTCAAAAGTGCCGGTATCCAGCCATGCTGTTCCTCTGCCAAGGATTCCAACTTTTAATTTTCCCTGCTCCAAATAATGCTTATTAACATCAGTAATTTCATATTCGCCTCGAGCACTGGGCTTCAGGTTTTTTGCCACTTCAATCACCGAATTATCATAAAAATATAAGCCGGGAACGGCAAAATTAGATTTAGGTTGTTTTGGTTTTTCTTCTATTGAAATCGCTTTTTGGTTTTCATCGAATTCAACAACACCGTATCGCTCAGGATCGGTTACATGATAAGCAAAAACCACACCTCCGTCAGGATCGCTATTTTCGATTAATATATCTTCGAGCCCCGTACCATAAAAAATGTTGTCACCGAGAATTAATGCTGCTTTATCATCACCAATAAAATCCTCACCAATTACAAAAGCCTGTGCTAAGCCGTTCGGTATTTCCTGAACCTTATAATTAAACGAACAGCCCAGATTATTGCCATCACCAAGAAGTTTTTCGAAATGTGGAAGATCATACGGTGTGGAAATGATGAGTATTTCCCGTATTCCGGCTATCATCAACATTGAAAGCGGATAGTAGATCATTGGTTTATCATAAATCGGCATTAACTGCTTGCTTACTGCAAGAGTTAACGGGTGAAGCCGTGTGCCGGAGCCGCCGGCTAAAATTATTCCTTTCATTTTTTAAATATTTTAAGGTTAAAATTCATCACTCAAATTTACAATTAAAAATCCAAAATCTCCGCCCGACTGTCCGTACGGACGGGCGGGTAAAATCTAAAATATCTTACGCCGACCCTCTTGTATCAAGCTGTTCTATTTCCAGGTCATCCAGTTCAATATCTTCTTCTTCGTCAAAAATTTCGAGTAACGGCTCTTTAAATGTCCTGGTTGTTATCCGTTTATCGAGTGTCAGTATTAATGATGGCAGAATATACAAATTCGACAACAGAGCTACAATTAGGGTAAATGCAATAAGATAGCCAAGCGATTCGGTTCCGCCAAATGATGACAAAACAAAAATGATGAAGCCAAAGAAAAGAACCACTGAAGAATATATCATGCTGAACCCTGTTTCGCGTAAAGCAGCAATTACCGAATCTTTAATTCTCCAGTTATTTAATTTCAGTTGTAACCGGTATCTTGAAAGGAAATGGATGGCATTATCTACCGATATACCGAGTGCGATACTGAAGATAAGTACGGTTGACGGTTTAATGGGTATCCCTATATAGCCCATCATTGCTGCGGTCATAATAAGCGGGATGATATTAGGAACCAGCGATATGAGGATCATTCGCAGTGATGTAAAAAGAAGTGCCATCAGGATAATAATGATAACAAGGGCAAGCAGCAGACTGGCAAATAAATTGTTCACAAGAAATTGGGTGCCTTTCAGGAATATAACACTGGTACCAGTAATTTGCACATCGAATTTTTCAGGCGGGAAAATAGAATCGATTTTCGGTCGAAGTTCATCCTTGATCCGTTGAATATCATGAGTTCCGACATTTGCCATTTGCGTGCTGATACGGGTAAAACGTAATGTTGTATCGACAAATGAATTCAGAATGGTCTTTTTGTCACTTTTTATTTTAGGTATATACGAGAGTATAAAATTCTTTTCCTGGTTATTAGGCAAGCTGTACATTGTTTCCCTGCCGTTATAAAATGCCTGTTTCGAAAATTTTAATACTTCGGATATTGAAAGTGATCTTGACAGTTCGGGATAAGTGATAAGGACTTGTTGCAGGTTGTCAATTTTTCTAATTGTGGAAAGTTTCTGAATCCCTTTTCTTTTTTTAGTATCAATCGAAATTTCCAAAGGCATTACACCCTTGAAATGTTGTTCAATAAACTCCAGGTCTTTGTACAATTGGTCTTTTTGAGGAATATCATCAACTATTCTGCCTGTGGTTTTCAGTTTTGTTATTCCGAAGATGGCTAATACCAGGATAATAGCAGTAATTATATAAATCGGATTCCTGCGGGTTAGTACTCTTTTAATTACTCTTTCAATAATATTTGCCACTGCGCTTTTATCGAGATGTTTTGTGTGGCGTTTTTTTGGAGGAGGCAGATAACTAAAAAAGATAGGAATAAGGAAAAGTGAAAGAACATAAGCCACCATAATATTGATAGAGGCAATCAAGCCGAACTCAATCAGGAGTTTGTTGCCGGTTATAATAAATGCTGCAAAACCTGCCGCTGTTGTTGCATTAGTCAGCAGATTGGCATTGCCGATTCGTTGTACTACCCGTGATAACGACCTTACCTTATTTCCATGACTTCTATATTCATCATAATATTTATTAAGTAGGAAAATACAGTTTTCAACTACAATAACTATCAGCAACGGGGGGATAATACTGGTAAGCATGGTTATTTTGTACCCAAATAATGACATAGTACCCTCCACAAAAACGATACTGATAGCAACAATAAGCATAGGGAAAAAGACTGCCTTAAATGATCTGAAAAAGATATAGAGAATAACTGACGTGATGATCATGGCGAGGATTATGAAAAATAAAAGTTCATCCTGCAGTTTTTTTGTTGTTATGGTTCTGATATACGGCAGTCCGGAGTAATGTGCATCAATATCATACTTTTCGGTGTATGCGTCAATTTTATTTTTTATCCCCCCTATAAGTCCGATACGCTTCTTAGTATTTAATTTACTTTCTTCAAGGGTGATAGCTATCAGGCTGACATTGGTCTTTTTATTAAAAAGCAATCCATCGTAAAAGGGAAGGGAATAAACAATAGCTTTAATGCTATCTGCCTCTTTCTGATTGTCTAATTTTTGTTCGATTATGGGTTTAAAATCAAATTTTTTTAATGAATCGTTCTTTATTAAATTATATAACCTGGCAATTGAAATTATTTCCTCAACACCGTCAATGTTTTTAATATCATAAGTGAGATCGTATAAGCCGTTGAATTTGTCAACATTAAAAATATCTTTATCCTGAATGGCAACAAAAAGAACAGTGCCATCTTTTCCGAACCGTTCTTTGAACTCATTATAAACAATACTTGCCGTATCAGTGGCAGGTAATAAACTGGTTAATTCATAAGATATTTCCACATCAAGCGCTTTGTATCCCATAAATGCCGTTAGTAACGCAATGACTATTAAATTAATCAGGCGGTAGCGAAGGATATGTCGAACAAGATAAATCCACATTGTTTACCGGAGGATAAGTCTTTATTAATGAATTATTTCAAAAAGAGCACGAAATTAAGACTTTCCTGTCATATAGAAAAAGAAAAAATATATTACCTTTGTTTTATTCTAAAATAAAAATATTTTTGTTTTAGTTCAGACTAAAATATAATTTTAACTATTACAGAATGAAAAAACGAAAATTATTCGGTTCGTTAATAAGCGAAAAGAACAACAATAAAATATCCATAATCCTTGGAGCGCGGCAAGTAGGAAAGACAACAATATTAAATGAACTTTATCAAAATCTAATTAACGATAATAATGGAATTTACCTCGATTTGGATATTCTAAGTAATTATGAAAAGGTTTCGACTTATGAAAACCTGGTTAATACTCTTAAATTGATAGGGTACAAAGAGAACCAAACAGAGATATTCTATTTATTTCTTGACGAATTTCAAAAATACCGGGAGTTTTCGAAAATTCTTAAAAATGTTTTTGATCATCATAAAAACATTAAAATCTACGCTACAGGCTCTTCCTCTGTTAAAATAAAAGATGAAATTCAGGAATCACTTGCAGGAAGAAAGATCATTCATAATCTGTTTCCATTGGATTTTGAAGAGTTTATTATTTTCAAAGATAATCATGACGCGTTGCAGCAGTTAAAAAATGTTGATAAACTTAAAGGCAACGAACTTCATATTCCGTTATTACAATCATTGTTGCAGGAGTTTATGGTTTTTGGAGGATATCCTGAAGTAGTTTTATCGGAAAATAAGAAAACCAAAATTGAAGTATTTGAGAGTATTTTCGATTTGTATGTTAAAAAAGACCTGGTGGAATATCTGAATATAAATAAAATTTTGAATGTAAAACGATTAATCGAAATACTGGCAATTAATCATTCACAAAAGATCAAATTTGAAGAAATTGCAAATGTATGCGCGCTAAAGGAATACGAGGTAAAAAATTATATAGAAATTTTAAAAGAAACATTTCTTATTTCGGAAGTTCGCCCTTACTTTACTAATAAAAACAAAGAACTGGTAAAAATCCCTAAAATTTATTTCATCGATAACGGAGTAAGGAATTTTTTTATGAATCAATTCGGAAATATAGATAATCGCCAGGATTCGGGTTTTTTGTTTGAAAGTTATGTTTTAAGCGAATTGGCAAAACATGGGTGTAAAAATATAAAATTCTGGCAGGATAAAAACAATCATGAAGTTGACTTTATAATCGATAAAGTACATAAGCAAATTCCTATTGAGGTAAAATATAAAAGGAAACTTAAGCATGAGGATTTTATAGGTTTGAGGACATTTATCAGGCAATACCCGCAAACTGAAGAAATGTTTTTAGTGAATCCTGCTTTACAAAATACTCAAACCATTGAAAAAACTACCGTTTCACTCAAACTCCCATACAATTTGGATTTATGTTAATTTTGCATTTGTAATTATTTTTGAGATTTACTAAAATTTTTATTAGAATAAACTATTCTCAAATGACTAAAATTACGAATGACCAATTACAAATGACGGCAAAGGATGTTGAAATAATGGCTCCGGTGGGTTCATTCGAATCCTTAATAGCTGCGATACAGGGAGGCGCCAATTCGGTTTATTTTGGGATTGGGCACCTGAATATGCGTTCAAAATCCAGTCAGAACTTTACATTAGAAGATTTAAAAAAAATTACTGAAATATGTAATAAACACCATATACGTTCTTACCTTGCTCTGAATACAGTTATCTTTGATAATGAACTGGGTGAAATGAAAGCGCTGATTAATGCTGCTAAAAAGAATGATATTTCAGCTATTATAGCTACCGACATGTCGGTAATCCAATATGCATGCAAAGTGGGAATGGAAGTACACATGTCAACCCAAACCAATGTTACAAACATAGAAGCAGTAAAATACTATTCTCAATATGCCGATGTGATGGTTACAGCACGCGAGTTAAGCCTGAAACAGGTAGCTGCCATTATTAGAGCCATTGAGGAACAACAGATAAAAGGTCCATCAGGCAATTTGGTTCAGATTGAAGTTTTTATTCAAGGGGCTTTGTGCATGGCAATTTCTGGGAAGTGCTATTTGAGCCTCGACAACCTGAACTCGTCAGCAAACCGGGGAGCTTGTCTGCAACAGTGCCGCAGACCATATAAAGTTACAGATGACGACGGTATTGAACTGGAAATCGACAACAAATACATCATGTCGCCCAAAGACCTGAAAACAATTGACTTTTTAGATAAGATACTTAAAGCCGGTGTAAGAGTTCTGAAAATTGAAGGAAGAGGCAGGTCGGCGGATTATGTTAGAACTGTTACAAATGTGTACCGTGAGGCAGTCAACGCATATTTTGAAGGGAATTACACACCTGAAAATATTAAAAAGTGGAATAATGAGTTGAGCACTGTTTACAATCGTGGTTTCTGGGATGGGTATTATATGGGAAAGAAATTAGGTGAATGGACTGAAAGGTATGGCTCGCAAGCAACAAAAAGAAAAATTTATGTGGGGAAAGTTACAAATTTCTTTACGAAGATAAAAGTTGCTGAGATAAAGATAGAAACCCATGATATGAATGTAGGCGATGAATTCAGGATAATTGGACCCACCACAGGAGTTTACGAAGATTTTATTCCTGAAATTAGGGTGGAATTAAAAAATGTGGAAAAGACAATTAAAGGTGATTCTTGTTCTATTCCCGTGAAAGAATTAGTAAGGCGTGGTGATAAGGTTTATAAAGTAGTTGAGGTGAAGGAAGAATTTTAAAGAGAAAAAAAATAGGTGAATTTATTTAATCTCCATACTCATTCAAACTTTTGCGATGGCAAAGCCGAACCAGAGGAATATATACTTAAAGCTATCGAATTAGGATTTCACACTCTTGGTTTCTCAAGCCATGCAGCAGTACCTTTTGAAAATAACTTTTCGCTTAAAGAGGAAAGATTTGATGAATACATTTCAACAATCCGGGTTTTAAAAGATAAATACAGTGAAAAGATCAATATTTTTCTCTCACTCGAAATAGATTACATTCCGGGTATTACAAAAGACTTTGAAGAATTTGTCAGGAAAGGAAACCTCGATTATACTATTGGCGGAGTTCACCTTGTAAGAAATAAAGAAAAACAAGGACTTTGGTTTATCGACGGACCACGGCAGGAAACTTATGAAAACGGTTTGATGAAACTTTTTAACGGTAACATAAGGAAAGGAGTTGAAACATACTATCATCAGCTTCAGGAAATGATTGTTACACAAAAGCCTGACATTATTGCCCACATAGATAAAATCAAAATGCATAATAAAGACAGATATTTTTCGGAGGATGAAAAATGGTATCAGGATTTAGTATGGAAAACATTGAAATACATTGCCGGCGAAACTAACTGCGTAGTGGAGGTGAATACCAGGGGTATTTATAAAAAAAGGTCGGATTCGCTATTTCCGGGCTTACAAATTTTAGAGCAAATATTGCATTTAAAAATCCCGGTTACATTAAGTTCCGATGCCCACAAACCCGATGAGCTAAACAGCTATTTCGATGAAACGATTTCTCTTTTGAAGGATATTGGATTTAATGAATTACTCTGTTTTAGCAAAGATGGCTGGGAAAAACAAAATATTTAATTGAATGACTTAATGACAGCGAAGCTAATGACTATGAATGACTACTAATGACTCAATGACTAATGACCTATAACTTAAACACATTAACACATTTTCATATTTTCACCCTTCATACTCCATCAAATAATGCTCAATATCCGCCTCGATGAAAATATCTCCTTTCGTCACAAATCCAAATCGTTCATAATAAGACAATGCGTTAAGTTGTGAATGTAAATAAATACGTTTTTTCAATGGGATAACATTTTTCATAACTTCCTTTAAAAGCTCTGAACCAATTCCTTTATTCCGGTATTCTTTTAACATAGCGAAGCGTTCTAACTTAATTCCCTTATCGGTTTCACGCCAGCGTGATGTAGCAACAGGTTTTCCTTCATAGTACAGCAAATAATGATTACTGGTATCCTCAAATTCATCATATTCCAATTCCGGGTCAACATGTTGCTCTTCAACAAACACCTTATATCGTATCGTAAATGAAATATCCGCCATTTTTTTGTCGGCAAATTCGAACTTAATTATCCTTATTCTTTCTAAAAAATCGTTCATCAGATATTTCCATTCAATCCTGCAAATTTCGGGTATTTTATATTATTTAACAAATCTGCCTTCTGTAAAATCTAAAAATTACTAATTTAGCGACCTGTCGCGATAAGACAAATATTTAATATTCCAGTTAAACTTCGGAATTCGCGATTGACAATTTATTCAACATCAATATTTAGATAGTAAATAGTCAATATAAAAATCGCTAACATTATGGCACAACAAGAAGATAAATATACCAGGCGCCGGCTCCAGAGTTCATACATTACAACGGTGGTCAGTATTTCATTAGTTCTTTTTATGCTCGGAGTTCTGGGATTGATTATCTTTCACGCAAAAAAGCTGTCTGATTACGTAAAGGAAAATATCGGGTTTTCCATTATCATGAAAGAAAATGTGAAGGAGGCAGGGATCATTAAACTGCAAAAAACACTGGATGCAACCGATTATATTAAATCCACTGAATACATTACCAAAGAACAAGCTGCTAAAGAATTTACGGAAGAGTTAGGAGAAGATTTTACAAGTTTTTTAGGATATAATCCATTATTGCCCACAATCGAAGTAAGGTTTAAGGCGGCGTATGCCAATAACGATAGTTTGTCGGTAATAAAGGATAAAATCTTAGCCGATGAAAATGTTAAAGAAGTTTTTTACCAGGAGTCCTTAGTGAATGTGGTAAATAAAAACGTCAGGAAAATAGGGATCATTATTTTAGGATTCAGTGCATTGCTTTTAATCATTGCCATTGCACTCATTAACAATACAATCAGGTTATCGGTTTATTCCAAACGGTTTATCATCAGAAGCATGCAATTGGTTGGGGCAACTCGCCGGTTTATTAGCAAACCTTTTATCCTGAAAGGCGTGTTACAGGGTATTATTGGTTCTTTCATCGCAATCCTGCTGTTAGTAGGGATAGTTTATGTTTCTCAACGTGAATTGCCTGAACTTGTCAATCTTCAGGATATTGACCTGTTCCTTTCCTTGTTTGGCATCGTAATATTCCTGGGAATTATTATCTCATGGCTTTCAAACTATTTTGCGGTACGTAAGTATATCAGGATAAAAACCGATTATCTTTTCTATTAAACCCGTTGAAAACAGATTTATAAAAAAATAAAATATTATACAGATTATCATTATTTTAAAAATAAAATATTTCGCAAAGCTAATTTCTACGGGTTTAATAAAACAAAATACTAAATTTGCAACGGATTTATTCAATTTAATTTTAAACAGATGAAAAAAAAGGAAGTAAAAAAACCTTCCGGAATTACAGATAAGCAAAAAACATCTGCTTCCGGATTATCGGAATTTGCATTTGGTAAAGAAAATTATAAACTCCTCCTTATCGGGCTTGTTTTAATTATTGTTGGATTTTTGCTTATGATTGGCGGGGGTTCCGACGATCCCAATGTATTCAGCGATAAAATCTTCGATTTCAGGAGGCTTACTCTCGCTCCTGTCCTTGTCCTTGCAGGATATGTAGTGGAAATATTTGCCATCATGAAAAAACCAAAGGATTAATAATTAATTTTAAATGCTGAATTATTTTGGTTCCTTCCATATTTCCAACATTATTCAAAATTTAACATTTCACAATGGGTTGGTTAGAAGCATTAATTCTCGGAATAATACAAGGGTTGACAGAATTTTTACCGGTTAGCAGCAGCGGTCATTTGGAAATTGGCAAAGTCATTCTTGGTGTCAATGCCGAAAAAAGTCTTGTTTATACTGTTGTGGTGCATGGAGCAACAGTTATGAGCACTGTTGTTGTTTTCCGGAAAGATATTGTACAACTTTTAAAAGGTTTGTTTGAATTCAAATGGAACAACGAAACCAAATACATTACAAAACTTGTAGTTTCAATGATACCGGTTATTATCCTCGGTTTTACTTTTGCCGAAGAGATAGAATCGTTTTTTACAGGGAATTTATTGTTAGTAGGCTCGATGTTAATTATAACGGCATTGTTACTCACATTCTCATACTATGCTAAACAAAGAGATAAAAAAATATCTTATGCAGATTCTTTTATCATCGGTATTGCGCAGGCGTTTGCCGTTTTGCCCGGCATTTCAAGGTCGGGAGCAACAATATCTACAGGATTATTACTAAAAAACAAAAAGGACGGCATAGCAAAGTTTTCTTTTCTGATGGTGTTGGTTCCGATTATAGGCGCAAATTTAAAAGATTTGTTAGACGGTAAATTTACAAATGAATCGGGGGTGGGTGTAAGCGCCCTGATAATCGGATTCATTGCAGCATTTATTTCAGGATTGCTTGCGTGTAAATGGATGATTGGTATTGTTAAAAGGAGTAAACTGATCTATTTTGCCATATATTGTCTAATAGTAGGTCTGTTGGCAATTTCCTATCAATTATTTTTCTAATTTTAATAGATGATTGTACAAAACGGACGGAAAAATTTCGATTTTCAAAAGGGTGAAATTCTTTTTATCGATAAGCCATTACAATGGACTTCTTTTGACGTTGTAAATAAAATTCGCAATTTAATTTCAAGATATACCGGAATAAGAAAAATTAAAGTAGGGCATGCCGGCACGCTCGATCCACTGGCAACAGGATTACTTATCCTCTGTACCGGTAAATTCACAAAACGTATTCAGGAATTCCAGGGTTTGGATAAAGAATATACCGGCGTTTTTTTTATTGGTGCTACTACGCCTTCTTACGACAGAGAAACGAAAACTGACAAGGAGTTTGATATCAGCCATGTTAATGAAGAATTGCTGCTTAAAACAGCAAAAGATTTTATAGGGACTTTCAACCAGGTACCTCCTCTTTACTCTGCTGTAAATATTGAGGGTAAAAGGGCATACAAATTTGCCAGAAATAATGAAGATGTAAAACTTCCTCCAAAAAAAATCACCATCCAGGAATTTGAGCTAACAGAAATCCAAATACCGGAAGTTCATTTCAGAGTGGTTTGCAGTAAAGGAACCTATATACGCTCGCTGGCAAGAGATTTTGGAAAAGCTTTAGGATCCGGATCATATTTAACATCACTTACCAGGATAAAAATTGGCGACTATGATCTCAGCAAGGCAATTACTATTGAGGATTTTGAAATAATTTTGAACAAATGAATTTTATATGCTATAAAGTATTAAAAAATTTATACTTAAAATATTGACTTTGCGTTAATTTTATAGTACCTTTGCACCCCTTTTTTATTAAGGTATAATTTATTAATGAGTTAATGATTATGAAATTATCTCAATTCAAATATTATCTGCCCGAAGAATTGATTGCTCAGTTCCCGCCTGAAAACCGGGATGAATCAAGAATGATGGTTTTACACAGGGATACTCAAACCATTGAACACAAAACATTCAAAGATATATTATCCTATTTTAATGAAGGGGATGTTTTTGTTATCAATAACACTAAAGTTTTTCCTGCCCGTTTGTTCGGAGAAAAAGAAAAGACCGGAGCCAGGATCGAAGTTTTTCTGTTAAGAGAACTGAACAGGGATAGTTTACTGTGGGATGTTATGGTTGATCCGGCAAGGAAAATAAGGATAGGCAATAAGTTATATTTTGGTGAAGGAGGTGAGCTTGTTGCTGAAGTGATCGACAATACAACATCAAGGGGCAGGACGTTGAGGTTCTTGCATGACGGACCTTACGAAGAATTCAAAGAAATATTACAGCGACTTGGAGAAACTCCATTACCAAAAATTCATAAAAGAGATGTAATGCCTGAAGATGAGGATCGCTATCAAACAATTTATGCCAAGCATGAAGGAGCTATAGCAGCTCCGACTGCCGGTTTTCATTTCAGCAGGGAATTGATGAAGCGTTTGGAATTATTAGGAGTCTATTTTGCCGAAATTACACTTCATCCCGGAATGGGTAATTTTAGAAACATTGAGGTGGAAGACCTTTCCAAACATAAAATGGACTCTGAAGAGATGATCATTATTGAAAGCCAGGCAGAGATAATTAATAAGGCTAAAGAAAGAAAGAAGAAAGTTTGTGCAATAGGCACTACCTCAATGAAGGCAATTGAAACAGCCGTTACAATAACAGGAAAGATAAAACCATATAGTGGCTGGACAAATAAATTTATCTTCCCTCCTCAGAAGTGCACTGTTGCTGATGCCCTGATCACTAATTTTCATTTACCCATATCATCAGCAATGATGGCGGTGGCTGCTTATACAGATTTTGACTTTTTAATGAAAGCTTACAGAGAAGCCATTAAGAAAAAGTATAAATTCTTTACTTATGGTGATGCTATGTTAGTTATTTGATGTATAAAATTTTATTCTTTTTTCAAGGTGAAAAAAAAAGTCATTATTGTTGCCGGCGGACAGGGAAAAAGAATGAATACTGAAATTCCCAAACAATTCCTCAATGTTGCCAGGAAACCCATCCTGATGCACACTATTGAAAAGTTTTACAGTTATGCTGATAAGATAAAAATCATTTTAGTTATTCCCGAACCATATTTTAAATTCTGGCGATCGCTTTGTAATAAATTTGATTTTAAAATTGAACACAAGCTCGTTGCGGGCGGTGAAACAAGATTCAATTCTGTAAAAAACGGCTTGCAAGAAATTTATGAACCTTGTGTAGTTGCTATTCATGACGGAGTAAGACCATTAGTAAGTCATGAAACGTTATCCAGAGTTTTTTCACTTGCCGAAGAAAACGGTAATGCAATACCTGTTGGGAAAATTTATGAATCAATGAGGCAATTGGAAACTGATAATAGTTTTCCTGTTAATCGCGAGCAATTTCGTATGATCCAAACGCCCCAGTGTTTCCATTCGGATTTGATCAAAAAAGCTTATAAGCAAAAATACAGGAAAGTTTTTACTGATGATGCAACAGTAGTTGAGGCAATGGGTGTGAAAATTAACCTTGTGGAAGGAAATATAGAGAATATAAAAATTACCCGTCCTGTTGACCTGAAATTTGCGGAGGCTCTTTTAAAATAAATTTTTTGATTCAACTTTTTTATAAGTAATCTTTAAATTACTCCCCTCACCTTTTTGCACAACAGTAATCTCGTTTTCGTTTTCTTCGATCAATTCATACTTTGAATCCAATTCTGTGCTTTTGTATGTGCTTTGAATATAAGGCCCGTATGGATTACATTCAATTGTAAAATAATTATCCGGTCCGTCAGCACCATTGTAATACCAGTCACCGGCTTCACCGCGTACTTCCCATATTTCATACCTGACTTCCCATGCATAACTTGCCCAGAACATACCGTCCCACACCCTTCCTTCATAATACAGGTCGTAGTATCCAGGATAAATTTTATAAAACTGCCCCCAGTAAAAAACAGGAGGAATAGCACCTGAACCTGCGTCAATGTAAGTCGGTTCGGCAACCTGCCACGTAAGTGAAAGATATGCATCTCCGGGTTTTCCATCTCGTCCGTACCAGGCATGTTTTTCACATGCAGTTAAACTCAGTATTAAAAGAACAGCAATTAATTTTCGGATCCTTTTGCGAGCTACTTCTTCTTCACTCTCTTTTTCGATCCTTTTCCCAATTTTTTCGTCAAACCTTTTCATCGTTTTTAAAATTTTAAGCCTGCCTTTCGGCAGACAAGGTTATTAAAATTGGGCGCCCGGATGAAATTTATCAAGTTGCGTGCCAAAATTTTGAAGGGAGTCTCCGGTCTGTAGTCATCAGTCGGCAATAAAAAAGTAATAGTGGCATAAGCAGGGAGAATGATAAAAGTTTAAAGATAATAGCCCTTGTTCTTTTGGTGTGTGGGTCAGGCTTATGTGGAGGTTAATCATTTTAATTCAACAATTGATCAATGCGCCTCCAACCAGTTATTACCTGTATTCATATCCACAACAACGGGAAACTTCATAGGAATGGCATTTACCATTAAATCCCTGACAATAGGTTCTATAATATTAAGCTCATCCTTGTTGGCATCAAATATCAGTTCATCATGTACCTGTAAAATCATTTTTGTTTTGAGATTTTTTTCATTAAGGGCTTTATAAATGTTTATCATGGCAATTTTAATCATATCGGCGGAAGAACCCTGGATTGGAGCATTTATGGCATTCCTTTCGGCAAAGCTCCTGACGACATGGTTATTTGAATTTATATCCCTTAAATACCTTCTTCTTCCCATCATGGTTTCCACATAACCATGCTCCCTTGCGAATTCTATGGTTTTTTCCATGTATGCGCTGATGCCGGGGTATTTCTCAAAATACTGTTCGATGATTGTTTTGGCTTCTTTCCTTGGGATATTCAAACGTTCGGAAAGACCAAATGCTGAGATACCGTAGGCGATTCCAAAATTCACGGTCTTGGCATTCCGGCGCATATCTCTGGAAACCTGGTCAATCGGTACTCCGTAAATTTTTGAAGCTGTAGAAGAATGAACATCAATTCCCTGCCTGAAGGCTTCAATCATACCTTCGTCACCACTAAGCTCAGCAATGATCCTAAGTTCGATCTGAGAGTAATCAGCCGCAAGCAAAGTGTAATTATCATTTCTCGGGACAAAGGCTTTTCTGATTTCTCTACCTCTTTCAGTACGGATTGGGATATTCTGGAGGTTGGGATTATTGGAGCTTAATCTGCCTGTTGCAGTTACTGCCTGGTTGTAAGAAGTATGTATCCTGCCTGTCCGGGGATTCACCATTTCGGGAAGTGTATCCACGTATGTCGATTTTAATTTTGTAAGCGAGCGGAAGTCCAGAATATTCTGTACAATGGGATGCTTATTAATTAATTTTATCAAAACATCTTCACCGGTAGAGTATTGCTTTGTTTTGGTCAGTTTGGGCTTATCAGTTATCCTAAGTTTCTCAAACAAAATTTCACCGAGTTGTTTAGGAGATGCTATATTAAATTCCTGGTCTGCCTGTTCATGTATCTCTTTTTCCAATTCTTTTATTTCTCCCTCTAATTGTAATGAATACTCGTTCAGGGTTTGAATATCAACCTTTACTCCTTCAGCTTCCATTGAGGCAAGCACAGGTACGAGAGGCATCTCAATATTTTTGAATAATTTTAGGGTATTGGTTTTTGCTAATAACGGCTCGAAGGTATTTTTTAATTGCAAAGTAATATCAGCATCCTCGCAAGCGTAATCTTTTAATATTTCAATATCAACTGTGTGGATACTTAATTGATTCTTCCCCTTTTTACCAATCAGGTCTTCGATAGGAACAGGTTTATAATTTAAATAGTTTTCAGCCAGCACATCCATATTATGTCGCATATCAGGTTGAAGAAGATAATGAGCAAGCATGGTATCGAACAACTTTCCTTTTACTTCCACATCATACCATTTCAGCATTGAAATATCATATTTTATGTTCTGCCCGATTTTTTCAATTTCAGGATTTTCAAACAATGACCTAAATTCTTTAACAATCTCACGACATTCGTTATAATTTTCAGACAAGATTACAAACCATGCTTCACCCGGCTTTACCGAAAATGACATTCCCACCAACTCTGCCTGATGGGCATCAATACCGGTTGTTTCAGTATCAAAGCAAAACGATGTTGATTTTTCAAGTTTTTTGATTAGCTCAATCCTTTGGAGTTTAGTTTTAACCGGATAATATTGATGGGCAGTATTATTTATATTTTGTTTTCCTGATATGGAAGTATCACCTGGCTGCTCACTGAATAAATCACCCTGAACAGGCTGTTCTCCTTTCTTAATGGAAATGTCGGTAAATACCCGTTTTGCAAAAGCTCTGAATTCTAATTCATCTAACAATTCTCTAAGGGCTTTCTCATCGGGTTCCTTCATTTCAAGTTGTTCTTCATCAAAGTCGATGGGGACATTTAGAATGATAGTTGCCAGCTCTTTAGACTGACGACCTTGTTCGGCAAAATTTTTAACATTTTCTTTCATTTTGCCTTTGAGGTTGTCTGCGTTATCTATCACATTCTCCAGGCTGCCAAACTGCCCGATAAGTTCTTTAGCCCATTTTTCACCTATTCCCGGAATGCCCGGTATATTATCCGATGCATCTCCCCAAAGTCCGAGGATGTCAATTATCTGTTCGGTCCGTTCAATCCCGAATTTTTCACAAATTTCTTTAATCCCCAATACTTCAGGCTTGTTTCCCATTTTCCCGGGTTTTAGCATAAGGGTTTTTTCAGTTACTAATTGTCCGAAATCCTTATCGGGAGTCATCATGTAGGTAATAAAGTCTTCATGCTCGGCTTTTTTAACCAAGGTTCCAATCACATCATCAGCCTCATACCCGTCTGCATACAAAATCGGGATATTGAATGCTTCGATAAGCTTTTTAATGTATGGTATTGAAATAGCAAGGTCTTCCGGTATGGCATCGCGGTTTGCTTTATATTCAATAAAACCTTCATGGCGTACCGTAGGCACCATAGTATCGAAGGCAACACCTATATGGGTTGGTTTTTCATTTTTTATAACATCATATAATGTATTTGCAAATCCAAGTATTGCAGAAGTATTTAGTCCTTTAGAATTAATCCTCGGATTTTTACTCAGGGCAAAATACGCCCTGTAAATAAGTGCCATGGCATCAAGGAGGAAGAGTTTTTTTGTTTCAGGCATAATCTCGAATTTGTTTTCCAACAAAAGTAGGCAAAAGAAAAGATATTGAACAGTCGTTAAAGACTCTTCCCCATTACTATTTGAAATTAATACCTGCGAGTGTTAGGTAGATTATAAATATTTTTTTACATAATTAACATAATCCGGCCAATTAGACAGATCATATTTTGCATGCCTGAACAGTGGGATTAACGGACTGTTTAATAGATTCAACGAAGCTTTTATGGGAAAATTAACCTTAAGGTAATAGATTGATTCAGCAGAAAAAAGATTTTCCTTATCTATCATTACTGCTTTATATACATCCTCCGCTGTTAAGAATACCGGAATTTTTTTCGTTCGGTCAACTTTATTAAATTCACTTGCAACAAGTCTTGCACTTTCTTTCGCTTTCTCAATAAATAACTTACTAACATATAACTTTAAATTTTTTAGGCACTTTAAATTTTTCAACGCAGAGGCACCCCGATACAGTCATTCTTCCTTACGGGGCAGGCAGAGACGCAGAGATAATTGTTGTCTTTTATATCTATCAATAAATATCATAAAAAAATTTCTCTTCCGGTGTCATTTCATCTGTCGAAAAGTCGCCTCGTAATCTTCTGAATCTCTTACGTGATTCAACCGTGTAAAGACTGGCAGGATAATCAGTCAGTAATTGCTGATACAATTGCATGGCTTTATCTTTATCATTAAACTTCCATTCGTAAAGCTCAGCAAGTAAAAACAGAGCATTATCGGCTGTGATGTCATAAGAATAGTTATCAACTATTTCAGATAAATAACTCGCTGCTTCTTCATGCTTTTTTTGTTTGATCTTTATTTCGGCTTTTTTGAATAAAACTTCATCAAAAATGGGATGCCATTCAGCCAGTCCGAAAACAGAATCGAGTGTTGCAAGGGCAAGGTCATTCTTGTTACGATACAATAACAAGTCGGCACGGGAATACATTTCCAGGGGTACTGTTGAAGAGTCCGTATCAATATTATCACTTATTAAAACCGACAAACTCAAGGCATCGTTTGCAATCAACTTAGAAGTGGCAGCTTTCAATACATTTAATTGAGCTTTCGCCCAATCAAACTCACCAATATAAAATGAAAGCCTTGCATTCTTAAATTTTGCCAGATGACCGATCGGATCGTTCTTAAAAGCCTTTTCAACCTGTGCGTATAAAAGTTTTGCTTCCCATACGTCACCGGTAAATAAAAGTATATCTGCAAGTTCAAGTTTACATTTTGCTATTGAATACTGCGATGC
This sequence comes from Bacteroidales bacterium, assembly GCA_016783885.1. Classification (GTDB taxonomy): domain Bacteria; phylum Bacteroidota; class Bacteroidia; order Bacteroidales; family JAADJA01; genus JAADJA01. Next base: position 27,522 of record JADHVR010000015.1, on the reverse strand, counting down.
ATTGCGTATGTTTTTTGCTTCGTATAAAAGTTCAATTGCTTTGTTTGATTTATCTAAGTAAAATGCCTGCAAATGACCTAAAAACTGCATAACCTGTATTGTAGATGCATTTCTTCCGTACTCATCCAGAACCGAAATATAGTCTTTCTCTAATTCAAGCAGATCATTATCGGTATAACTATATGTATTTGTGATTTTCAGATACCTGGCATTTAAAATCCCTATTTTGGCATCGAGGTATAACACATTGCTTTTGCCTTTTTTCAGGATGTACTTATAGGCATCGATGGCTACATCATAGTTTTGATTTGCAAGGCTAAGCTCTGCGATGTCAAAAATCCTTTCTCCCTGTTCGTTCAGCCGCCTGTCGATTGACTTTGCCTGGCTGAAGGCAAGCTCAAAGTCCTTTTGCTGGATAGAAAGCCACAGCAACATTTCAGAAAAATAAATTTTATCGGGATGTCGCTGAACTCTCCTCAGAAGTGATTTTCTTAAAAGTTCGCTAACAGCTTTATCAGGGTCATCACTTAAAACATTCTGCAGTTTATGCTGAACAACCTGTATATCCGAATCATCATAATCAACATAATCGAGATATTCTTCTATCATCATCGAATAATTCCGTGTTTGCCTGTATAAATCCCCAAGCTCGATATAGAAAGGATAGTTTCTCATCACCTGCCTGCCTTTTCGATAAGTCGCCACTGCATAATCGAATTGACCTCTGATAAGAAAAGCATTTGCAAGCTCAATGATCCGTGATTTATCCGTGGTGATCTTTTTTAATGCCTCTTCAAATTGCTTTTTTGCTTTATTAAACTCCCCAGCTTCTGTGTAAACGTATCCAAGGTCAACTATATATTTTAATTTTACGGGATAATTCCTGACCTGGCTTTTGACAAGTTTTTCAGCTTTATTAAATTCATCAAGTTCAATCAGACAAAATAAATAGTAAGTATAATAGATTTGATTTTTTTTCTGATTGAACAATTTTTCATAAAAAACAACGGCTTTATCATATTCACGATCCCGAAAATACTGAGCAGCTAACTGCTCATCGCTTTCTTTTTTGGGTTCCTGGGGCATCGGAGGATGCGGAGGATTAATCTCAACCGGCTTTAAGATTTTGTCAATCTGAGAATATCCAGAAAAACCTGCAAGAAGGAAAATAACAACAAATGTGTAAGATGCCCATTTATACATAATGATAGATATAATATTTACTTAAACGGAAAAATTACAAAATTAATTATTAACTTACAAATTAATTAAATCAAACCCCGTATAATCAACCAAAACTTCCGGGATTCTAATACCTTCAGAAGTTTGATTGTTTTCTAACAAAGCCGCAACAATTCTTGGCAGAGCCAGAGCGCTTCCGTTTAAAGTATGAGCTATCCTGGTTTTACCATCTGTATCTTTGAACCGCAGCTTCATCCTGTTCGCCTGAAAACTCTCGAAATTAGAAACAGAGCTTACTTCGAGCCATTTTTTCTGAGCTGCGGAATAAACTTCGAAATCGTACGTCAGGGCTGAAGTAAAGCTCAAATCACCGCCGCACAGCCTGGCAATCCTGAAAGGTAATTCCAAAGCTCTCACTAAAGAGGCAGCATGGTTGCGCATTTCTTCAAGCGTATCATAAGACTTATCAGGATGCTGAATCTGTACGATCTCAACCTTGTCGAACTGGTGCAGCCTGTTCAATCCTCTCACATCTTTTCCGTAAGAACCTGCCTCACGCCTGAAGCATTGTGAATAAGCAACATTTTTTACAGGAAAATCTTCGGGTTTTAAAATTACATCTCTGTAAATATTTGTTATCGGCACCTCTGAGGTAGGAATCAAATAAAAATTGTCGATCCCAACGTGGTACATTTGTCCGTCTTTATCCGGCAACTGTCCTGTACCGTAACCCGAATCTTCGTTAACCAGTAGGGGAGGCTGATATTCAATATATCCAGCCTCAAGCGCCCTGTCTAAGAAAAAATTGATCAATGCCCTCTGAAGCTTTGCTCCTTTGCCTTTATAAAAGGGGAAACCGGCACCTGTAACCTTACTGCCGAGGTCAAAGTCGATGATGTCGTATTTTGCAGCGAGTTCCCAATGAGGTAGCGCTTTTTCACCAGGATCGGGCAATTCGCCTTCCTGGTATATAAGCTCATTATCAGCCTCTGTGTTTCCTCTGGAGACAGAAGGATGAGGAACATTGGGTATCTGTATTAACAAATCGTTTAACTCGCCGGTTATGTTTTCGAGTTGTGCATTTATCTCTTTTGATAATTTCTTCAGCTCTGCCGATCTGGCTTTCATGGCAATGGCATCCTCTGTACTGCCTTGCTTATATAAAGCGCCTATCTCTTTTGCAGCCTTGTTAGCTTCAGACAGTGTATCATCTAATTGCTTTTGTGTCTTTCTCCTGTTTTTATCCAGCGTTATTACCTTTCCTATGATCTCTTCAGCATTAAAATTCTTAATAGAAAGTCTTTGGATAATTTCCTGTTTGTTCTCTCTGATATAATTAAGTTGTAACATGTTTATTTGAGTTTGGAAATGCAAAAGTATGGTTTTCGGATTTAAAATAAAAAATCCCTTTCCGAAAAATCGGAAAGGGATTTTATGTTTTTATATCAGCAAATTAATTTGCCTGTTCCTGTGCTTCTAAAGGTAATACCGAAACAAAAGATCTGTTGTCCTTTTTCCTCCTGAATTCAACGGTTCCGTCAGACAGGGCAAACAAAGTATGGTCTTTACCCATACCAACATTTTCACCGGGATAATGTTTTGTTCCTCTTTGCCTGATAATGATATTACCGGCTTTTGCAAACTGACCGCCGAATATTTTTACACCGAGTCGTTTACTTTCCGATTCGCGTCCGTTGTTTGAACTACCTGCACCTTTTTTGTGAGCCATGACATGTTGTTATTGATTATTGACTAATTATCTTCTTTCTTTTCTTCCTTCGCCTTTGCCTTAGCCTTAGCATTTACAGCAGCTTTGGGTTTTGTTTCTTTTTTAACTTTAGTTTTCGGAGCTTCCGCTTTCTTATCTTTCTTCACCTTAACTTTCGCTTTAGGCTTTTCTTCTTTTTTAGGGGCAGGTTTTTTTTTCGTTTCTTTCTTCTCAGTTTTTACTTCCACTTTAGCTTCTGCCTCTTTCTTTTCAACCTTTGTAGTTTCCTTAGCTTTAGGTTCTTTTTTTTCTGCTTTAACTTTCACCTTAGGCTTAGCCTTTGTTTCTGCCTTAGGTGCAGCTTTGGCTTTAGTTTCCTTTTTTACAGTCTTTTTTTCTGTCTTGACTTCAACCTTAGCCTCAGCCTTTGCCTCCTTTTTAGCAACTCCTGTCAGGATGTCTTCAATCAGCACCTTGCTCATATACTGCCTGTGACCGTTTTGCTTTTGATATCCTTTTCTTCTTTTCTTGTGAAAAACAATGACTTTATCGCCTTTTAAATGTTCTATGATTTTAGCTTTTATTTTTATACCATCAACATTTGGCGTTCCAACAGATATTTTTCCGTCATTATCAACCAATAAAACATTTTCAAATTCAACATCTGCTCCGGCTTCTTCTTGTAAGCGATGAACAAATATCTCTTGTTCTTTCTCAACTTTGAACTGTTGTCCTGCTATATCAACTATTGCGTACATCTTAATTTTATTTATCTTTTTCCTGAAAAAATTGGAGTGCAAAAGTAATAAAATTTTTTATTCTGCAAATGTTTTTATAATTAATATTTTACACACTTGTAATTTTATCTCAGGTGATTTTTCCTTCCAACTTCGGATCGGATAAAATATTCAGTAAAATATTTTCGGGGGCATTTTTGTCAAAGCTTTTAAGCTTGTCAGCCAATTCTTTTATTTTCACCTTATGATCTTTAGGGGAATTGATAATGTTTACAATCTCTTTATACTGCGAAACCTTCAGTTCATCTTCCAGGGCGGCAACTATTACTTCCACCGGAAAACTTCCGGTTGTTGTAACTTCCTTATCCGGTACCCCGAAAGCCTCTAACTCATCAATGGAGGCAGTGAGTATTTCTTTACCCAGCTTTTTGCAGGTTTCAAGATAGGAAGAACTGCCTGATGTGTCGCGCAGTGCCCAACTGGAATGATCATATTCGATCTTTTCAATTTGTTCGATCTTTTGGTTATTATCGCCAAAAATCCTGGCAAGCAAAACAATTGTATATTGTTTCCACGCATTAAGATCAAAATCCTTTTCGTCTAACTTATTTATTTGATCCTCTAATAACTTTATTTCTTTCATGATTTGAATTCTTTAATTAGATTTCCAAAATTACTAAAATAGTGGAGTTAATTGTTAAATGTTATTAGTTAATGGTTTAATTAAAATTTGTCAATAAATAAAAAGCCGGGTGATTATTCCCGGCTTTAACTGAACTACTTATTAATTAAAGGTGGTTAAGGTATCGTAAACCTTAGCTGGTTCGGCACCCCTTCTTCATATTATGTCTTTATATAGAATGTTTTTCTTAATGGCATTCTCAATTTCTATTACTCAGTATAAAAATGCATCTACTTTTTAATAAATTTTTTAGTTATAATGCTTCCTCGCTGATTATATAAATTAATCAAATGAATTCCTGATTCAAATTCTGAAATATCAATATTAAGATAATCCGTATTAATGTCAACCTCTTTCATTCTCTGTCCTGTAATAGTAGTGATCACCAGTTTTTCAAATTGACTTGTTCCTTTTAAATTTATATCGCTATATGCCGGATTTGGATAGATAACCGGGTCATTAATAATAACATTGTCTTTAATATATGTCATGTTTTCCTGATTAAAGAAAAAAGCGCCCATGTCAGCTACAGTCCCATCCGGATCATACGATGAATTCGGATCGCCTGAATCAATACAAGGTGATTTAGAATTATCTGCTTCAGGGAAATTAATCCATAATAAATGATAATCACCATTTTCCGGGTCGGCAAATAAAGGATCAGTATCTATATTGTTGCTGCCTGTATATCCGCCTTTAACATCCGAGTAATTTATACCGGGAATAACATCAGTTGCATAAATTTCATCGGGTAAATTATCCCAAATAATAGAGTTTGTAATTTCATTTGTAAAAAGAGTCGCCATTTCATAATATATTCCTCCGCCTTGCTCTCCTGCATTATTATTGCTGATTGTTGCATGCACAATTTCAAGACTTGATTCGGCAACATAAGCGCCTCCTCCATATACATTTGCATTGTTATTGACTATTAGCGCATGGTCAAGAGTAATATCAGCAAAAGAATCACTGTTTATACCTCCTCCATAATCTGCAGTATTACCGGATAAAATAACATTTTTAAAAATTCCGCCTCCCATTCCACAATAGGCGCCACCTCCGTATAATGCGAAATTCGATACAATTTCAACATTTTCAATATAAACATAAGCATCGTCTAAAACAGATATCCCTCCCCCGTTGAATGAGGAGTTGTTTTCAGAAATTATTCCACCGATAAATGAAGTCAGTTCGTTTCCATAAGCGCTTCCCGACACTGTTACACCCGATCCGTAATTTCCCGAAATGGTAAAGTTTGTAACTTGCGGAGCGGAAAAATTTATAGACATTCCTCCACTTTTATTTCCTGTTATAATTATACCATCCAGCATTATATCCGAAAATTCAAACAAATTAATTCCATACTGAAGGTTATTTTTAATTATACAATTTTCTATTGATAGATTTGAAAACCCTAAACAAGAAATGCCGCTCCCGGCACTGTATTCTATATTACAATATTCTAAAATAGAATTTTCGGTTTGCGTAGAGCTTGTTCCGTTGAAAAAGAATCCATACCAGCCGTTGTGATTTCCCAGATAATAACCGGTTGTATCCTGTACAGTAAAATTTATGCTATCCGATGCCGCACCGTTAGCATTAAGTCTTCCAATTATTTCAAAATAGTACTGCCCCTGAAAAATCACGTTTACTCCGGGTTTGATTGTTAGTTTCTGATTGGAAGGAACAGTAATGTTACCATTAATTAAGTATGGACTGCCATTTACATTCCATTCTCCATATACGTCGCCATCCTGAATTACAGTTTGAGCATGAATTTGAAAAACAGCGAGGAGAAAAATAATTAAAGCAGTTCCGTTTTTTAGCATTTTGTTTTTTTAAAAGGAGGAATAATGATTAAGGAAATTATTCCTCCCTGATTTCCCGATACCTTACCTTGTTGTGTGTCGAGAATGTCAAAAACTGTGCAATAGTTATTTTTTAATCAATCTAATACAATCCAAAACAATTAACACAATAAACTATCTTATTGATATAAGAAACATTATAAACTCAATTTGTTATAGGAGAATAAATTTAACAGGTATGATACAGGTTAAAAATAGCTTAACCCGATTTTCCCAATATGGGAATAAAATGAGCAATTTTTCCCAATAAATATTTTTTTTCAGAAATCAATCAAAAAAGCCCACTGTAATCAGCAGGCTCAGTTATATAAAATGTCTTTTATTTTTATTCCATTATTAATTCAGCAAAATAAGAATCATTTTCCATGACTTCTTTAGCTTTAAGGTATCCTTCATCAATCTGGGTCATAATCCGGAAATAAGAATTGAAATCAAAAAGGTTTCGTGCTATTAATGCTTTAAGCTGGTACTGTATTAATTCTTTTGATATTTCAAACTCGCCATCGCCGGGTAGTATATCCTTATTCTTTGCCAGACTCTGAAAATTTTCCAACAAGATATCATCAATTATAAATAATTCATTAAAGCGATCAAATGAAGTGTACTTCTTGTTAAGGCTTTTTCTTTCCTTATCAACATATTCCAATACAAAATCATTAAAAACGCCTTTGCTTAATAAATCTACATAGAAGTCAGTATATTTAGTTGAATCCCATGGCACAAAAACATCCGGCATAATACCTCCTCCTCCATAAACAAGACGATTTCGTGGAGTATAATATTTTAAGGAATCAGGGAAATTAATATGATCTGCGCTTGTAAGTTCCCCTTCCTCAAGCCTTTTAGCAAGGTCTTTATGATACTGTTCGTATCCTTCGGCATAAGGTTTCTGGATACACCTGCCTGTTGGTGTATAATATCTTGCTATAGTCAATCTGATCACCGAACTGTCGGGCAGGTAATAGGGTCTCTGAACCAATCCCTTTCCAAATGACCTGCGACCGACTATAATACCCCTGTCCCAGTCCTGAACAGCGCCGGCAACGATTTCGCTGGCAGAAGCAGAGCCTTCATCAATTAATACTACCAGCCTGCCTTTTTTAAATTCTCCTCTGAAAGAGGATTTGTATTTTTTTTTCGGACTTGACGAACCTTCGGTATAAACTACAAGCTTACCGGAGCCAAGAAATTCATCAGAAAGGTGGATAGCCACATCAAGATAGCCACCTGAATTTCCTCTGAGGTCCAGGATAAGATCTTGCACTCCCTGATCCCTCAATTCAGCAATCGCTTTGCGAAATTCATCTATCGTTGTTCGCGAAAATCTGTTTAGTTTTATATAGCCTGTTACCGGAGTAGCCATAAAAGTAGCATCAATACTATGGATGGGTATTTTATCACGTGTAATTGTGTAATCGATTAACTTCTTTTTCCCTTTTCTGTATATACTTATATTAACAGTTGTTCCCTTTTTCCCTCTAAGCTGTTTAAATATATAATTATTATCTAAAAATTTCCCTGTGGCATTTTCATTATTTATTTTAACAATTTTATCACCTGCCATAATTCCCAGTTTCTCTGAAGGACCACCAGGTACCGGAGAAATTACGAGAATTGTGTCTTTATAAATCTGGAAAGAAACACCGATACCTTCAAAATTTCCTTCTAAAGGCTCGTTGGCTTTTTGCAGGTCTTTTTTTGAAATATACTGTGAATGAGGATCGAGTTCTTTTAAAGTAGCAATAATTGCTTTTTCAACCAATTCAGGTTCAAAAACAGTATCGACATAAGCAAAATTAATTATTTGAAGTGCGGAAGTAAATTTTTGAGTGGTAGTTTTAGGATCATACTCCTGCCCTATAGCAAGCACTGGATTTAGTGTGATCAATAAAAACAATAATATTGAAATAATTTGCTTCAGGTTTATTTTCATCTGTCAAAAATTTAGTAATACGTTAACTGTTTGCCGCTTATATTTTAAATCATTCGCGCGCGTGTCTCAATATAAAAAACATGAGTGTTTCATATTTTTAAAATGAAGTGAAATAACATTATATCGTTGTTTTTTTAACGCAAATACAAATGTATTTATTCTATTTACACCCTTGTGCGGCAAAATTATAATAATGATTAAATTTTGCAAAATAATTTAATGACATCCCGAACCGGCGCCGATTAACCCTGTTAAATAATCAATAATTTTAAAGTTTTTCAAATACTAATTAAAATACCCCCAACGCCACATTACAATTTTTCTCCACAATATTTACAAAATCCGGCATCATCATCATGCCCTGTTCTGTTACAATTTTGGCAAACATGTGTGTTAAGACTCTGAACCTTTGCCATTTCAACGGTAATAATACCGGTTGGTACGGCAATAATGGCATAACCGGTAATCATTATAAATGAAGCCAGTGTTTGCCCGATAAAGGTTTGGGGAGCAATATCACCATATCCAACCGTCGTTAAAGTAACAATAGCCCAGTAAATGCTCCGTGGAATGTTTGTGAATCCGTTTTCGGGTCCTTCAATTAAATACATAAGCGAGCCCATAATAATTACCAAAGTAAACACCACTTCGAGGAAAATTATTATTTTATACCTGCTTTGTTTAACGGCAATTACCAGAAGATTTGAGGCTCTTACAAAACGGGCTAATTTAAGTACCCTGAATACCCTCAGCAGCCGGATAATCCGTATTACGATCAGGAATTGCGAACCGGCTAAGATCAGGCTTAAATACGTAGGTAATATGGCAAGCAGATCGATAATACCATAGAAACTGAAAATATATTTAGAAGCCTGTTTTGTTGAAATTATTCTTAAAATATATTCAACTGTAAATATGATTGTAAAAAGCCATTCTGCTAACATTAAGAAATAGCCATAACGTATATTAATAGATATAACACTGTCTAACAGCACGGCTATTACACTTAAAACAATAAAGATCAAAAGCGCAATATCAAACGTTTTACCTTCCGGCGTATCCGCTTCGAAGATTATTTCGTGGAGCTTTGTTCGCCATTTGGGGAAATCTTTTTGTGAACCGGTATTATTCATAATTCATGTTTTTCTGTTGATTGTTAAAAATAAAATATTTTCAAAATTCAGCTAAATTAAATAAAGTTTTATAGTTTTGCTGTATAAAGTTGTGTAAGCTTGTTTAATCTTATGATGATGGAAAAATTCCTTACAATTGGCCAGGCAGCGAATTTATTAAAGATAAGTGCAGAAACTTTAAGGCGTTGGGATAAATCAGGGAAATTCACAAGTTCCCGTCATCCGATTAATAATTACAGGGTCTATCAGGAAAACCAGGTTATCTCGCTTGTTGAGGAGTTACAGCTTGAATTAGAGTATCCAATAAAAAAAAATAGCATTGAAAAGTTCATTCCGTTTTTCGAAACCGAATATGGTAAATTATATAACGAGGATGCAATAAAATTTCTTAAATCTCTGGATTCTAACACGGCTGAATTAATTTTTGCCGATCCTCCGTATAATATTAATAAGGCTGAATGGGATACTTTTTCATCTCAAAAAGAATATGTTGAATGGAGTATGGAATGGATAAAAGAAGCGCATAGAGTTCTGAAAAAATCAGGTTCTCTATACGTATGTGGATTTTCAGAAATATTAGCCGATATAAAATGGGCGGCAGCAGGGTATTTCAAGGGATGCAGGTGGTTGGTCTGGTTTTATCGAAATAAAGCAAATCTTGGGAATGATTGGGGAAGATCGCACGAGAGTATTTTACATTTCAGGAAAAGTAAAGACTTTATTTATAATATTGATGAAGTTAGAATACCTTATAATGAACATACATTAAAGTATCCAAAACGAACACAGGCGGAAACATCACAATACTCTAACGGAAAAAAGAAAGACTATGTTTGGGAGCCTAACCCTCTTGGAGCCAAACCTAAAGATGTATTTGAAATCCCAACCATTTCAAACGGCGCCTGGGAAAAATACCCACACACCACGCAAAAACCTGTTGAATTATTAAGAAAAATAATTTTATCATCTTCCAATCCGGACAGCCTGATAATCGACCCGTTTGGAGGGTCAGGTACTACTTTCGCAGTAGCTGAAGCATATAAACGGAAATGGCTGGGTACGGAATTACAGATAGAATATTGCGAAGTAATACAAGACAGACTAACAGATGAGGTGCATATCTCCCGGATTGCAAGCGGTATTGATGAAAAAGAATCGCAAACAAGAAGGGGGAAATTAAGGGGTAAATAAATTCCAAATATCGCTAACCAGTAGTTCGGAAAAGGGTTTCATGTATTTATTGTAAGGATGATTTAAGGCTTTTGGTGGCAAATCAATATAATATATTCCTTCAAGTTGGGTGAGAAATTTAGAATATACCATGAATAAACCTGAAACCAAAGTATAACTAATACTATTTGGACCTTTTCTTTGAACATCATTTAAAAAAACACCAATAACTTTTTGAGGATGATCAACAAACTTCTCAAGCAATATTTTATCAATAAATATTTTTCCCATCCTGTCTTTAGAGGTTGTTTTAATGGAAACTACAATCTCATTTTGATTCAATGTTGTAGATGTTGATTTCACTTTCTTATAGGGAGAAAGTATAAGATCATTTTCACATTTATAAACTTTTTGTCCTTCATCAGTATCATATGGAATTTGAAGAACTGTCTTTTTATTTGCTATTCCCGCTTCAGTAAATAAAACTTTTAGCAACTCCTCAAATCGGTTTCCGGCATGCTTCCTTGCACTATTGGGGTTTACCAATAAATCTAAGCCAGCCCCGATTGATTGTTGAATTGTATATACTATTTTATTAATGTTGTCCTTTGCTCGATTTGAAATATTTGTATTACGATTTTTAATGTTTTCCAAAGTTTCGGTAAACTCATTATAACATTCAGAAAATCTAACCGGATCATAAATAAATAGTCTGTTATTTATAGGACGAACATATTTAATGGTACCTGCAATTTGGGATGAGTAAATTCGATATTCACGATTTTCTTCATATTCAGACAAAACATCAGGGAGATAATTGAGAATCCTTATGGCTAAATCATAGAAACTGGATAAAGAATTCTTTTTCTGTTGTATATCTGTATTTAAGGATGGCATTTTCTTCCAATTAAATATTTATAAGGCGTCAAAAATACAAAATAATCATTTCCGTCCTCTCGCATAAGGTACTACCTTCTGATCAGCAAATTCTTTCTTTAAAAATTTATAATATCCTACAATTGCAATCATAGCAGCATTATCAGTGCTGTACTCAAATTCGGGGATATAAACATTCCAGCTAAGTTCTTTTCCCGTTTCTGTTAATCTTTTTCTGATAAGGGTATTGGCAGAGACTCCACCCGCAATAGCAATTTCTTTGACCCCTGTTTCTGTCGCAGCTTCTACAAGCTTATCCATTAAAATGTCAATGATGATTTTTTGGATTGAAGCAGAAAGGTCAGCCTTGTTTTGTTCGATAAAATCAGGATTTTCCTTTAAGCGGTCGCGAACAAAGTATAAAAATGAAGTTTTCAAACCGCTGAAACTGAAATCGAGTTCCGGAATTTTTGGTTTGGGAAAAGTGAACCTGTCCTGGTCTCCTTCATTCGCAAGCATATCTATAGCAGGTCCGCCGGGATAAGGTAATCCTAAAATTTTTGCCGCCTTGTCAAAAGCTTCACCGGCAGCGTCATCAATAGTGCGCCCGATAATTTGCATGTCTAAATAGTCGTTCACAAGTACAATTTGCGTATGACCGCCCGAAATGGTCAGGCACAAAAAGGGAAACGAGGGAACTTTCCGGTTTTTTTCTTTGGTTTGAATAAAATGCGCCAGGATATGCGCCTGAAGATGGTCCACTTCAATTAAAGGAATATTTAAGCCTAAAGCAAAAGATTTGGCAAAGGAAGTTCCTACCAGCAATGAACCTAACAAACCGGGTCCGCGTGTAAAGGCAACAGCATGTATCTGGCATTTCTTTATCCCTGCTGTTCTTAATGCTGTATCAACAACGGGTATAATGTTTTGCTGATGTGCCCGCGAAGCAAGTTCAGGGACCACCCCTCCGTATTTCCTGTGAACATCCTGGTCGGAAACAATATTGCAAAGGATCTTGTTATTTTCAAGAACTGCCGCAGATGTATCGTCGCAGGATGATTCGATGCCCAGTATATAGGTTTTCATCCTAATATAATTTTGATATTTGACAGGTTTATACGGATGAAACAGCCTTTATTATTGTGTTTCCTGCGTATTACATTAGTACTCATGGCTGTTTCATTTGACGCATTAATACGTTATACTAATGCTGAACAGAAATGCAAAAAATTTAAAGGTCTGTTCAGCACGCATAACTAATTCTAAACAGCTTTTGCTTTGCAAACCTGTTAAGAATTAGTATAAAACATAAAACAAAAAAGGTGGCTCTTAAAACCCACCACCTTTTTTAAGTCTCCCCGGGGGGATTCGAACCCACGACCCGCTGATTAAGAGTCAGCTGCTCTGCCAACTGAGCTACGGAGAGATTTATTAACACAACTACATAATTTTCTTAAATTTAACTCGTAGAGTTTTTAAATTTGCTTGCCACTAACTGACTGCAAAATTATAAAATTATCAAATATAAATCTTAACTATCTTTGCTTAAATTTTGCGTAAATAATTAAGTGTGTTAACTTATGTTTTTGAGGATGTCAGGGGCAAGGCATAGAAACGAACCTACAACAATGAAAAAGAGAATAAAATATATAGATAAATAATGGCTGCCGCACATTACAACACATTTGCAATTCACACGAGCTTACGCTCAAAACAAAAATTACAAAAGAGTTGAAATATCGCCAACGCACAAAAATAGGACTATGAATATTATAACACAAAATCCTTTTAGAGTACTTGGGTTGACCGGAAACTCATCGGAAAGAGAGCTACAAAAACAGATTGGAATTATTAAACGATATGCAGAAATAGGAAAATCAAAAACATTAGATTACGATTTTGAGTTCATGGGCAACTTTTCCCGAACCCTGGATGATATTAAGCAAGCTGCAAGTAACATTGAACAAGCACAAAAAAAATTACATTATTCTCTCTTCTGGTTTGTTAAAAACAATCAATTTGACGAAATAGCGTTAAATAATTTAAAAGACCAAAATATTGAAAAAGCTATTGAGATATGGAATAAAACACTGAAAGAAGAAGTATCAAATAAAAATTATTCCTCTTATCTAAATCTTTCGACACTTTATATTGCACTATCTACGCTTGACGGACAATTGGATTTTCAAAGTTTACAGGCAGGTATTGATTTAAAAGGAAATTTAATTCATTCTGATAACATTAAGGATTTCTCAAAATTGGTTACTGGTAATGGACTTGCAATTGACTCAGCAGACATAAGTAAAAAGTTCATTGAAGAAATAATTGAATTACTAAAACCGTACTTAAATAAAAATAATGGTATTTCCACAAACGAACTGATTTCTCTGTTTAACTCTTACCCAAAAAACATTCAAAAGTATTTATCCGGGAAATTTACAGAAGTACCTATTTCAAATATTGAGAATAAAATTGATAAAACTCTTACTAAAAGGAAAGAAAATCCAAGAGACGCAGAAGAATACGGAGAAGAACTTTTTAAAACCACAAAAACCGACATTAAATTATTAAAAAAATTGTTAGGGAAAAATAACGTACAGTTTCAAATGATTGCTAATAAGTTAGCAAATGAAATAATGCAATGTGCCATAGATTATTTTAATATTCATAGAGAAGATGATGAGGACATAGACCCTGGTGAGGATGCCTTGAGAATAGCCAAATACGCATTATCTATTGGACCCACTGGCCAAATAAAACAAAGAATCGAAGAAAATATTGCCCCTATTCAAGAATGGATAGATATTAAAGAAGAACGAGAAAAAAGAAAATTAATCAAGGCAGATATTGAATTCATTTACGAACAACTTTATTTATTAAACGAAACTGATTACATTGATGACAATATTCTTAAACAGCGTAATAAATCTCCATTTGGAAACATAATTTATAACATAAATTTAAAAAAAGCAGATAAGTTTATAACTAAATGCTATCCAAGATTAAAGAAAATATATAAACAAATTGGAAGTGAAGCAGAAATATCTTTACAATTGAGTAGTGCTGTTGTCAATAGTACTCTTGAATTATTAATTGACAAAATTAACAACTTCCAAGAAAGGATTTCCCTTTCGTCCGAATTTTCCAGATTGAGTATTATTTTCGATTTCAAAATAATAATAGGAACTTCTGTTGAACTTATCCACATTATGACATCACTGGCCGTATTCGATTATTTAAAGGTAAGGCTTCAAACAAATAAAGATATAATTTGGAAAATTGCTTATCAATTAGATATTCCGACAGTAAGCAGAAGGGAAAAAAAACAACAGGAGTTACAAAAAGAAAGAAATGTACTCACAGATATGATTAATAAACAATTTTTACATAATGAAATACATCAAGCAAATTCGAAAATGAAAAGTATAATGAAACGGGAATTGTTTAGAAGTAAAGAAACACGACAAAAGCAAATTATTGAGCAACAAACTATAATAAACAAACTAATCAAAAAAAGTGAACAGGAAAAAGCGTCAAGAATAAGACAACAAAAAGAAAAAATTACCAAAATTGGAAAAGAACTTAAAAAATTAGAATAAATTAATTTAAAATAAGTAAACTAGATAATAATGAAAACAAAATTAATAACAATACTTTTAGCAATATCTGTAATTAGTGCTTTTGCACAAACAGATAGTTTGACATTCAAAAAAGACATAGATGAATTTAACAAGAAAGTTTCATTATTAGAAAGCGAGCTTGAAACTATACGGTCGGCTAACCATAAAATTTTACAAGCAAATACTACATTAAAAAAATCTCAATCAGTTTTAAAGACGAATTATAAAAATTTATCAAATGACTTAGAAGATTATAAGATACAATCTAAAAGCAAAATTGATAGCATTCATAATCGGATTAATACTAACTCTGCTAATATTGATAAAACAGCTAATGAACTTGGCGTAAAGATTGAAAGCACAGAAGAAACAACCAACCAGAGTATTACCGATTTAAACAAAACGGTAAGCCAAAATACTCTTTACTGGATAATCGCTATAATGGCTGTTGCTTTATTTGTTTTATTGATATTTATATTATTGAGAAAACAAATTTTTAAACAAAAGAGAGATTTAGAAAGTGATTTGCAAAATACTCGAAAAGCACTTGAAGAAGAAAGTGTAAAACTGGATAATAAATTAATTGAAGTGCTTGAAACTCAGTTGAAAATTATCAATAATGATAATTCCAACGAAAACAAAGAAGTTGACCATACATTAGCAATAAAAGTTGCTGACGAAATTATTCGTATTCAAAAGAACCTTACCCGAATGGATGAGAAGACAAAAGGGTTGAAACAATTAACTGCTTCTATTAAGCGCATCCAAGACAATTTTGCTTCAAATGGATATGAATTAGTTGAGTTGTTAGGAAAACCGTTTAATGAAGGAATGAAAGTTTCTGCAAATTTTATCCCTGATGAAGATTTAGAAAAAGGGGAACAAATAATAACAAGAATAATAAAACCGCAGGTAAATTATAAAGATGTTATGATTCAATCTGCACAAATTGAAGTAAGTCAAGGCGAATAATTAAAATATAACAAGTAATATAATGGCAAGAACAAAAATAGATTACGGATTAGATTTAGGGACTACAAATTCTGCAATTTCCAGAATGGAGAATGGCGAGCCTGTAATTAAAAAGACCGACACATTAAAGGATACAATGCCTTCATGTGTTTATATTAATAAGAAAAAAGCAATACAGGTTGGTGATAGTGCTTACAATGCAATGAAGAGAGATAAGCTCAAAGCTATGAGAAATTTTGATGCATCTGCATCAAATTCTTTTATTGAGTTTAAGAGAACTATGGGTACCGATAAAAAATACTATTGTTCTAATTTAGATAAAGAATTTAATTCCGAGGAGCTTTCCGCTGAAGTAATAAAATCATTAAAATCCTTTATTTCAGATGAGAATTTTAACACGATTGTTATAACTGTACCAGCGAAGTTTACCATAAATCAAAAAGATGCGACTATTAGAGCTGCTGCGAAACATGCTGGCTTTAAGCATTGCGAGTTATTACAAGAACCTATTGCAGCTTCAATGGCTTATGGTTTGGACGCAAAAAGCAAAGATGGTTATTGGTTGGTTTTTGACTTTGGAGGTGGAACGTTTGATGCCGCTTTGTTAAAAGTCGAAGAAGGAATTATGAAAGTGATAGATACAGAGGGAGATAATTACTTAGGTGGGAAAAACCTTGATTATTCAATAGTTGATGAAATAATTATTCCATACCTTCAGGAAAATTTTGTCATTGATTCTATTCTTGAAGATGATTCTAAAAAGAAAATCTTGCAAGATGCAATGAAGTTTTATGCAGAAGAAACAAAAATCCAAATGTCGTTCAATGATACCCATAATATTCTTTCAGATTTAGGAGATATTCCGGGAGAAGATGATGAAGGTGAAGAATTTGAGTTGGATATTACAGTTACTCAAGAGATGATGCAAAACACTCTTGGCCCTATCTTTCAAAAATCAATAGATATTTGCAAAGAGCTTCTTGAAAGAAATAATTTACAAGGGAACTCACTGGATTCATTAATACTTGTTGGTGGTCCAACATACTCTCCTATTCTAAGGAAAATGCTTGAAGAACAAATAACGAAACCTGATGTAAGAGTTGACCCAATGACGGTTGTTTCAAAAGGTGCTGCATTATTTGCTTCAACAGTTAATGTGTCCGATGAAGTTAAGGAGCAACAACGTGATAAAACAAAAATTCAATTAGAATTTGGTTATGAAGCAACAACAGTTGAAGAAGAAGAATTTGTAACAGTAAAGATTTTAAAAGATAAAACAGAAGGTGAAATTCCTGAAAAAGTATTTGTTGATATTGTGAGAAGTGATAAAGCTTGGTCGAGTGGGAAAACAGAAGTTGATGATAATGGAGAGGTGATTGAAGTAAAACTAAATTCAGGAAAAGCAAATGCTTTTAATGTTCTTGCTTATAACAAACAAGGAGATTTATTAACACACGAACCCTCTAACTTTACCATTATTCAAGGTTCAAAAATTGGAAGTGCTACACTACCGTATTTTATTGGAATTGAAATAAAAAGTCGGGCATCAGGCAAAGTTGTATTTAGAAGCATAAAAGGCTTGGAGAAAAATCAGTCAACACCAGCTACTGGAACAATTAACGGCCTGAAAACTCAAAAACAAATTCGCCCAGGCATTAAGGATGATTCAATAAAGATACCTATTTATCAGGGTGAACATGGAGCAGAAGGTACAAGAGCAATTTATAACGAATATGTGTACGATGTAATTATTTCTGGTGAAGATTTACCAAAATTGCTACCAGAAGGCAGTGATGTTGATTTAACTGTAAAAGTAGATAAATCAGAAAGAATAAGTCTTTCAGCATTTTTCCCCACACTTGATTACACTCACGAAATTGAAGTTCCAAGCGACACTACACAAAAAGAAATTGATGCAGAATGGTTAGAAAGTGAAATAAGTAAGGCACAGCAAACTCTAAGTCTAATAAAACAAGAAGGTGTTCATACCAATCAAGAGGGATTAGATAAGCTTAATAAAGAGATATCTGAAACAAAAAAACGTTTTGAACAAGGTAGAGGAGATTACGACAGGAAAAAAGATGTTCTTGACACTCTAAGGCGTTCACTCAAAAAACTGGATAACATTCAAGATGCTAGCGAATGGCCAAAAACGGAAGAAGAACTGAAAGAAGTATTTTACAGATTAGAAGAAACAAACAGGGAATTTGGAAATGACAAAACAACCGCAATCGTAGAACAATTTAAAGAACAT
The DNA here is from genome assembly GCA_016783885.1 of Bacteroidales bacterium. GTDB lineage: Bacteria > Bacteroidota > Bacteroidia > Bacteroidales > JAADJA01 > JAADJA01. The sequence goes on along the minus strand of JADHVR010000015.1, from coordinate 9,387 downwards.
ATTCCTGAAGTTATCAAAGAGAAAAATGTAAAAGTTGCACAGGAGCTTATAGATAATATACGTTCTTTAGATTTTCATTTAGTATCAGAAGGCTTAGGACCACAAATGGAAATAATGTACCTAAAAAATTTCAATGATGAATTTGACACATTAGATTGGAAAGACAGAAACAAGGCAAGAATGGCATTAGACAGAGGTTTGCAAATGGCTGCAAATAACCCGTCCAAAGAAAAATTAAGACCTGTAATATTAGAATTATTCAATCTACTGCCAGAAACCGATAAACCAATTATTGGCGGTGGTGATGGTAGTGAATTAGTTGGATAAAACATCGAAAATGAAACAGATATTAGAGAAAAGGCAAATAATAGATTCTACCTATGAAGTTCAATTCTTCATAGGTGGAAACGCATTTTATCAGAAATACAGAGTAAAGGGAAAAGATGGGAAAACTTATCTTTTAAAAATTTACAATAGTTCTAAATTGTCAAGTAATAGTTTTTCAAACGGCAATTTAATTGAAGTTGAGATATTGTCATTTTTAAATAGTGGAAACATAATTAAACTTGTTAATAATGGTGAGATTGTAAAGGATAATCAGAAGTTTCATTTTATCATTTTTGACTTTATTAGTGGCGAAACGCTTCAAGACAAATTAAAACGTGAAGGTGCGTTTTCTTCTTATTCTGCTGTTCCAATTATTATTGAATTACTTGAAAGTCTGAACAAAATTCATAATCATCCAAAAACGATAATTCATAACAACATCAATCCAAATAGCATATCTCTTGATTATTCTGAAAACAGAGAAAAACCAATCTTAACAGATTTTGGTTTTGCCAGATACATAACGAGTAAAAGTAATTCGGTTGATTTAAAACAGTTATCACCCTTTTATATTGCACCTGAACTTTATAATGGGATTTTTACACCGCAAAGTGATATTTTTTCGGTTGGTGCATTACTATATAATTTAATTACAGGATTACCTCCCTGGTATGTTGAGATTCCGAATTTTCAGCATACTGAGGAAAAGTTTATTAATGCAATACATGATAAACGCACAGAACAATTAAATTTTGGTATTAAGGGCTTCTATGAACTTGAAGATGACCACTTAAAAGAAACAATAAAAAAGGCATTATTCATAAATATTGATGATAGGTTTAAAAATGCTGATGAGTTTATTAAAGCACTTAAAAGAGAAGTTGTACTTGAAGGTGGAAATGAGAAAAAATACACACCTAAAAAAGCCATTAAGAAAAAAGGTGCAGGTTTTTCAGCAATTGCAGGAATGGATGAATTAAAAGAAATTCTATACAATGACATTATTCGCGCTTTAAACGAAAAAGAACGATTTGAGAAATATGAGATTCCGTTACCTAACGGAATGTTGCTTTATGGACCACCTGGATGTGGAAAAACTTTTATTTCAGAAAAGTTCGCAGAAGAAGTTGGATTTAATTTTATCAAAGTAATTACCTCAGATATAGCTAGTATTTATATACATGGGACACAAGAGAAAATAGGACAACTTTTTAAAGAAGCTGAAAAAAATGCACCAACTGTAATGTTTATTGACGAAATTGATGCCATGGTTCCAAAAAGAGGTGGAGATCTTCAGCACAGCCACGCATCAGAAGTAAATGAATTTTTGGCACAAATAAATAATTGCGGTGAGAGAGGAATTTTTGTTATTGCAGCAACAAATAGACCTGAAATTATTGATACTGCCATGCTCAGGGCAGGAAGAATAGATTATAAAATATACCTTCCGCCACCGGATTTTAAAGCCAGAAAAGGTTTATTTGAAATTTATTTGAAAAATAAACCAACGGATATTGATATTGATTATGATCACCTTGCGGAAGTAACTAAAAATTATGTTTCAGTTGATATAAAAACAATAATTGATTTTGCATCACGAAAAGCAGAAAAGAAAGATGTAAGAATATCGCAAGATATTTTATTGGAAACAATTTCGGAACGACAGCCTTCAATATCGCATAATGACTTAAAAGGGTATGAATTAATAAGGAATCAGCTTGAGAATACTATCCCAAAAGATATAACAAGAAGACCTATTGGTTTTAGAAAAAATAATGATTAAAATTTAATACTATGAATAAAACAGAATTTAAAAAATTACTTTTCAAGGTTGCTTTTTGCGCAATGGCTTGTGATGGGATTATTCAACCCGAAGAAATTGAAGAGATGAAAATAATGGATAAAAAAACTTCTTTTTTTGAAGCAATTGATTTATCCGGTGAATTAACGCAACTAATCAAAGAATTGGATAAAAAAGGCACTAAAGTAATCGAAGAATTATTCGTAAGCCTAAAAAATAATGATCTTAATACAATTCAAGAATTGCTGGTTCTGGAAGTTGCTCTTAGAATAATTAATGCAGATAAATATCATGATGAAAATGAAATAAAATTTATTCATTTATTAAGAGCAAAACTAGAAATACATGACGAGACAATTAATGATAGATTTGGAAAGGTTGATATTTTACATACAAATGAATATTCACAAAACATCCAAATAGGTAAAACAGATATTGAATTCATTGAAAGCATTAAATTTCCTGATTTGTCTGTTTTGAAAGAGATAGATCTAAATGTTAAACAGACTGAATAGCCAATGCAAAAGCCACACACATTTGCAATTCACACTTGCCAACGCTACGACCAAAAATTGTTATATGTTTTTAATAAATAACAGGAATAAAATGTTTTAAGAAGTGACGGAACAATTAAAAAATAAAGAATCGGCATTAAAGGTAAAAAAAGGCATTGAACAACCATCATCCTTTAATCCGGAGGCAGTACAGCTTTTTAAAAGCTCAAAACATGAACTGCTAAGTGTTAAGGAATACGTTGAAGGTATTAAAAGCGGTAATCGCACAATTTTAAGCAAAGCTATTACTCTAATCGAAAGCTCCCTTGCAAAGCACCAGAAAATCGCACAGGAGATCATTGAAAAAAGCCTTCCGTTTTCAGGCAACTCCATCCGTGTTGGTATTACGGGAGTTCCTGGCGTGGGGAAAAGTACATTCATAGAGGCTCTTGGAAAACAACTGACAAATAAGGGTCATAAATTAGCCGTACTGGCAATTGATCCCAGCAGCCAACGTACAAAGGGAAGCATTCTGGGAGATAAAACCCGTATGGAAGAGCTTGCAACTGACGAAAATGCTTTTATCCGTCCTTCGCCTTCTGCCGGTTCGCTGGGCGGCGTGGCAAGAAAAACCAAGGAGATAATTATTCTTTGCGAAGCAGCAGGTTTCGATATAATCTTTGTTGAGACTGTCGGAGTTGGTCAATCGGAAACCGCGGTTCATTCTATGGTAGATTTTTTCCTTTTGCTTATGCTTGCAGGCGCAGGCGATGAATTACAGGGCATTAAACGGGGAATAATGGAAATGGCAGATGCCATAATCATCAACAAAGCCGATGGAGACAACCTGCAAAAAACCAAACGTGCCAAACATGAATACGAAAATGCCCTGCATCTTTTCCCGCCAACGGGTTCAGGGTGGGTACCAAAAGTAAATATTTGTTCAGCTATAACAAAAAAAGGAGTTCGAGAGGTTTGGGAAATTATTAATAAGTTTAAAAATCTTACAATAGAAAATGGTTACTTCCAAAGAAAAAGAAAAGAACAGGAACTAAAAATAATGTATGAAACTATAAAAGAGAATTTTTGGGATAATTTTGAAAAAAACCGATTTGTTAAAAAAATGTTACCTGCTATTGAGGAAAAAGTATTGAAAGGCGAAACAAGTTCTTATCAGGGTGCTAAAGAATTATTTGATATTTATTTCAATTTGTTTTATAAATAGTCCTTTTGGAAATGAGTACATAAGTAACAAATCATTTACTAATAAGTTTCTTACTAATAAATTCAACCCGGGAACTTCAGCTAATGTTATACAGGTTATTAAATCACTGGAAAAAAAGAGATTATTGATAAGTTCACAGGCAAAATAGAATTTATTGATCCTGTATTTAAGGTGTGGTTGATCAAAGTAGTGTTTAGGTAAAAAATGCTTAATTATGAAGTATTTATTTCAAGGGCTAAAATCAGATGAGGTTGAAAAATCACGATCAGATAATGGTTCAAATGAACTAATCAAACAAAAAACTGAGAGTTTTTGGCATAAACTGAAAGATAATTATAAAAATCCCATAATTGTCATATTATGCGTTGCATTAGGAATTATTATACTTCTTTCATTATTTCATCTGACCGAATGGTACGAAGCCATAGCAATTGCCGTTGCTGTGATTCTTGCCACTTTGGTTTCTACATTTTCAGAATATAAAAATGAAGTATCTTTTCAAAAATTGCAGGAAGAAGCATCGCAAATTAATAACAAGGTATTTCGGGATGGGAAAATTACTGAAATTTTTGTTGATGAAATTGTTGTTGGCGATTATGTATTGTTGCAATCGGGCGATAAAATTCCGGCAGACGGAAAAATCGTTCAGGGCGAATTATTGGTCAATCAGGCATCTTTAACCGGCGAGTCAGAAAGTGTCAGCAAAACCAAAGTATCGAAAAATTACAAACCTGCCGAAAACGACTTTTTAAATCCGCATCAAGTGTTCAGGGGTTCTGTGGTTGACGACGGAGAAGCTGTAATGGTAATTGAAAAAGTTGGCAACAACACATTCTATGGACAACTTGCAAAAGAGCTTTCAATTAATGATGAACACAAATCGCCATTACAGGTGAAACTTATCGGACTTGCACGCTTAATCAGTAAATTCGGCTATTTTGGTGCTGCATTAATTGCTGTTTCTTTTGTTTTTAATAAGATGGTTATTGCCAAGCATTTTGATGTTGGTTTAATTACCGAATACCTTTCAAATTGGCAAATTTTACTGCAAGACGTACTTGACGCAATGGTACTTGCTATAATTATAATTGTTGCAGCAGTTCCTGAAGGATTACCAATGATGATAGCTATTGTTTTGTCGCGCAATATGAGAAAGATGCTAAAAGAAAAGGTACTGGTAAGAAAATTATTAGGAATAGAAACGGCAGGTAGTATTGATATTCTCTTTTCCGATAAAACGGGAACTATAACTCTGGGTCGTTTAGAATCGGTTTTTTATATCAGCGGTGATAAAACAAAATACAATTCTTATTCAGAAGTCCCGTCGAAATTAAGAGAAATTCTTAAATTATCAATACTGGAAAACAGCTTTTGCATGCTCTCACCCAAAGGTGAGCCAATAGGCGGTAATACGTCAGAGAGGGCATTGATAACATTTATTGAAACAAATGACCGTATTCAGGCAATTAAATCTGATACTGAAACTGTAAACACTATCGGATTCGACAGCAAGAGAAAATTTTCCGCTTCCCAAATTACAGGGGGTAACGACATTAAGAAAATATTTAATAATGAAACCCTTACTTTTGTTAAGGGTGCTATTGAAATTGTTTTACAAAATTGCCGGTTTTATTATGACAAAAATGGTAATCAAATTTTATTAGAAGATACAACTACCCTTCTTCAAAAAGCTGATAAACTGGCAGATACAGGCATCAGGTTTATTGCTTTGGCTTCTTCAAACCAACCCGTACGGGCAGATAAGCAATTACCCAAAGAACTTACCTTGATTGGAATTATTGGTATTCGTGATGAAATAAGGAAAGAATCGAAACATTCGATTGAAGAAGCTGTAAAGGCGGGTATTCAGGTTGTTATGATTACCGGTGACAGAAAAGGAACAGCCACTTCCGTAGCATCTGAAACAGGTTTATTGAAAAACGATAATGATTTGGTGCTGACTTCTTCGGAATTAAATAATTATACTGATGAAGAATTAAAACAGTTATTGCCGCAATTGAGGGTAGTTGCGCGCGCCTTGCCCTCCGATAAAAGCCGGTTAGTAAAACTAACAAAAAGCATCGGAAGGGTAGTTGGTATGACAGGTGACGGGGTTAATGATTCAGCGGCATTAAAGAGGGCAGATGTGGGCTTTGCCATGGGAACCGGTTCGGAAGTTGCAAAAGAAGCAGGCGATATAGTAATACTTGATGATAATTTCGTGTCAATTACTAATGCTGTTCGTTATGGCAGGACGATTTTTAAATCAATACGGAAATTTATTATTTTTCAGTTAACTGTTAATGTGGCAGCCGTTTTAACAATTTTTTTAGGGCAGTTTTTTGGAATTGGGCAGCCGCTGACTATAATTCAGATTCTTTGGATTAACGTTATAATGGATACATTGGCAGCACTTGCTTTTGGTGGTGAGCCTGCACTCGAACGGTTTATGCTGGAAAAACCTGTTAAAAGGGAAGCCAGTATTCTTTCCAGGTACATGGTATTCTCAATCCTGACAGGAGGATTATACATAACGGCTTTTTCTATTTTCTTTCTTTCTTTTGAACCATTTCAAAATTTGTTTATTCGAAACGGGATTGCAGACCAGGATGTATTCTTAACAGCATTTTTCAATCTTTTTGTTTTTCTGATTATGTTCAATAGTTTTAACGCCAGAACAGAGAAATTGAATCTATTTGAAAAAATAGGAAAGAATAAAGGTTTTCTGCAAATTATTACATTAATTTTTATGTTACAGATTCTTTTCACATACATTGGAGGAGATGTGCTGAGGACCATTGCTTTGACACCAAAAGAGTGGTTGATTATATTATTATTGTCTGTTTCAATTATTCCTGTGGATTTATTCAGGAAATTTTTATCTTCTATGCTACATAAAAACAAGAATTATACTGATGCTGTTTGAATTTGCAGAAGCAAATTCTTACAGATCAGCATATACTGACGAAATCAGACCTCATAAATTTGCAAACCTGATTTCCGTCAGTATAAATAGTTCAATTGAAATAAAACAATAAATAATATGAAATAAAAAATTTACTAAGTTTGACGCCCTTTTGAAAATAATGAAATTGAGAAAAACAGGAAGGATATGAACAATTATACTGAGATGAACCCTAACCCTTTGGTTCAATATTTAAATAAACCACCTGAAGAATTTACAAAGGGCGATTTGATTCGATATATCGAAGACCACGACATATCCATGATCAACTTCAGGTATTACGGATGGGATGGCAGGTTAAAATGCCTTAACTTTGTAATTAACAGCAAACAACATCTCGACAATATATTATCCTGCGGCGAACGCGTTGACGGGTCAAGCTTATTCTCATTTATTGAAGCCGGTTCAAGCGACCTGTATGTAATTCCTCGTTATAAAACCGCTTTTGTAAATCCTTTTACAGAAGTTCCCACACTCGATATTTTGTGTTCATATTACAATAAGGATGGACTGCCATTAATCAATTCGCCTGAATATATCCTGAAGAAAGCGCACAGAGTTCTTAAAGAAAGGACAGGATTCACTCTTGAAGCAATGGGAGAACTGGAGTACTATATTATTAGCGATAAAGGATCATTGTTCGGGGCAACAGACCAAAAAGGATACCATGAGGCTGAACCTTTTTCCAAATGGGGGAGATTCAGGCGCAAAGCTATGCTCGCCATTGCACAGGCTGGCGGATTGATTAAATATGGACATTCGGAAGTGGGTAATTTCAGCGTTGATAGTCTGGAGTATGAACAAAATGAAATAGAATTTCTCCCCACTCAAATCGAAGATGCTGCCGACCAGTTGCTAATCGCAAAATGGATATTAAGAATACTCGCTTACAAACACGGTGTTACGATAACATTTGCACCTAAAATAACCGCAGGCAAAGCAGGCAGTGGCTTACATATTCATTCAAAGATAATGAAGCAAGGCACAAACATGATGATAAAAAAAGGAGAGCTTACCGACCTGGCAAAAAAGGTAATAGCCGGGTATCTCGATCTTTCTCCTTCACTTACGGCTTTTGGAAATCTGAATCCAATGTCTTATTTCCGGCTGGTACCTCACCATGAGGCCCCTACCAATATTTGCTGGGGCGACAGAAACAGATCTGTTCTTGTCAGGGTGCCGCTCGGATGGTCGGGTAAACTTAATATGGCTAAAGAAACAAATCCCTTAGAAAAAGACGAACAACAGGATTTTTCGCAAAGACAAACAATAGAATTGAGAAGTCCGGATGGCTCTGCCGATGTTTACCTTCTGATGGCGGGTTTGGCTATTGCCGCAAGGCACGGTATTGAAATGGAAAATGCTTTGGAATATGCGAAGAAAACTTATGTTGATGTTGACATATTCAAGGATAAAAACAGACTAAAAGAACTTAATCATCTCCCGGGTTCGTGCTGGGAATCGGCTGAATTTCTTCAGAAACAAAAAGATATTTATTTGAAATATGGTGTCTTTACTGAAGGAACCATAAACGGAATAACTGAACATTTGCGAAAATTCAACGATAGAAACCTCAGAAAAGAAATAGAAGACAAACCGGAAGAAATATTGAAAATGGTAAAGCAGTATTTTCATTGTGGATAAATTTTGGTTATTCTAATGAACTCCCTCCTATGCGGGTTCCCTTCGGTCATCGGTCATTGAATAATTGACAATTGGATAATTAGTTATATGATACTTGATATTTGATATTTGAATTTTATACATCAAGCGGGGTAAATCCATCCATACGGATTTGCTTTGCTTCATACGGACAAATTTTGTACATTTTGGTTTGTTTCTTTTTGATAGTCACTGTCCCGTCCATACGGATTCCTTACAGTCTTAGGGACTTAATATTTATAGAAAATAAATACACCCATAACAAAGTCCCGTAGGGACGTAATATAAAAAGAACATGGCTAATACTTATACACAAATGTATGTTCAATTTGTATTTGCAGTCCAAAACAGAGTATCACTGATTCAAACTACATGGAAAGATGAACTTTACAAATACATCACTGGAATAGTACAAAATAATAAACATAAATTAATTGCAATAAACGGAATGCCTAATCATGTTCATGTTTTCATAGGTTATAAACCACATCAGTCCATACCAGATTTATTGCAGGATATAAAAGGATCATCTTCCGGATGGATTAATAAAAAAGAATTTATTAAAGGTAAATTCAATTGGCAGGAGGGCTATGGAGCTTTTTCTTATTCCCACTCACATATAGACAGAGTGGTAAAATATATAACTAACATTTCTCACTTCAAATCTACACATTTTATCTGAAATTCTTGGCCATTAAATGTCAATTTTCTAAAAACCGGTAAAAAACATTCTTGCTTACGGCTTCTTCAAATTGGTTGCGCACAAATAAAAATACTGTCGTAAGCATTAGGAATGGTATATGAAAAAGATCATATACAACTTTATCTACTGATATTCCACATCGTTTTTGTATATTTGCATTGCGTAACAAACTATTTATTTTTAGTTCTTTGAATACTTTTGCGATTGTTG
>JADHVR010000077.1 GCA_016783885.1 Bacteroidales bacterium | reverse complement strand
CGTGTTTATCGGACTGATAATCTCTACCGGTTCAACTTTGTCAATATTAAAATTTATCTCAAGTTCATCGTCTTCCGGTTCGAAATCTTTTAATGCCAGTTCGTCCGTGTTTATCGGACTGATAATCTCAACCGGTTCAACTTTGTCAACAGTAACCGATTGTGTAGGACTTTTCCTATTATCAACTATAACAATAGTAACATTTTCATTTAATACGGCTTTTTTTGTTTTCTGGGTTTGATTTAAAATAGCCTGGTTTTGAAAATTTTGCTTTATGACACCTGCAAAAGCAAGCTCACTCTCAGGAATTTCATATTCCATACTATTATCCGCAATCAACATTAGCTGATCGGTATAATCAGTTAGTGTATCAGCTTCATAATATTTTTTCAGTAATCGGACATAAAATTCATTAGCCTCTTCAAAAGTACCTGTTACAGACAATGTCTGAACTTTACCGGCATCGTTTTTCAAATCAGTCAACTCGTTGTTTTTAATTTTTATTTGATTACCTAAGACTCTTGCAATAAAATTTGCATGGTTCGACCTTGAGCTTAACTGAAATATTTCCTTTTTCAATTGAATAGTATTATCTAATTCTTTTTCAAATACCTCCGATTCAGAAATGGTAGCAAGCTTTGTTATATTCTTTTTATATGGGATTTCCAGCGATTTTGCTTCTTCATCTTTATTTTGAGAGATGTTGTTTGCCCTGTCCCTTTTATTTGTCAATTCCCTGATCTGAGATTTGGAGTGAGCAACAAGAAGATATGCACTGTCAGCTAATTGATGAGATTTTGCTCTGTCATCCATCAGTACCGCTGCACGTTTTGAAGGATTGGAATGTGTCTCAGGATTAGTCGTTTGATAAGCGTCATTTTCTTTTTCTTCGTTCCCGTCAGCTTCCTCTTCGGCGAATAACACTTCGTCATTAAATGGATTTTCAATTAGTTTAACTTTAAAAACATTTATTGAATTGTTCAAATTATCTCTGTCGGAAGCAAAATATGCAATTCCCTTTTCTTTATTTAAAACAAACATAATATCATCGAAGGGTGAATTGATACCCGAACCCAGATTTTCAGGCTGATTCCAGGTATTTGTCGCAACATCTAACTTCGACCTGAAAATATCATACCCTCCTAATGAATTATGACCTTTTGAACAGAAAAACAAGGTAGTTCCATTATCCATCAGTATGGGATAATCTTCATCATAAGGAGTATTGATTATTGATTCAACTTTTTCAAATTCACCCCATTCTCCATTTTCATCCATCAGGGTTTTGTATATATCTTTATTTTCCGAACCATCATTCCCATAACTCGAAAAGTACAGGATATTATTGGGTTGGGAAATAAATACATAACTCAGCGATTCTGCATTTTCATCTTTTGCTGATTGAAATATATCTGGCTTTAACAGTAACATACCGTCAAAATCATCTGCCTTGTATGCCCTGTGAAAATTATCCTTTTGAAATTCAGACTTCACAATTATTTCCGAAACGAGATTTTTATCCGATAAATTCAACCCGTTCAAACAAGCATTTATCTTTTCGAGTACTTGAGCACGTTCCGGTGCAGCAGGCGAAAGTTTAGCAAGATATAATTTATAGTATTTCATTGCATTTGCAAAATCCTGATTCTGATGATAAGCAAATCCAAGATGATAAAACAACTTCTGGTTATCTTTCATTGACACGGCTGCTTTGTTTAAATATTTAACAGGGCGTGATTTATTTTTCCTGTCGCCATATAAAGCACATACACCAAATCGGTAATTATATACAGGATCGTCGGGATAAACACTAACTAACTGGGCATATAAAGGCAATGCTTTTTGGAAGTCTTTATTATTATATAAGTCTTGAGCTTCGGAAATCAGGTCACCTTCAGTTAAATTTGAATTCTGGCTGAAAGCAATACAGGTTGATCCGATAACTAATAGGATAGCTAATATCTTTCTTAAACTAATCAACAACATAAATATTAAAAATATTCATTAATATAGAATAATTGTACGGCTATAATCAAGAAAGGTTTTAATAAAAGATTAATAATTTGAATAAAATTAGCTTATGGATAATACTAATTATAAAAAACGACTTAATCATTCCAGGTTTTCATGTATTTTTATTTTTAAAAGAAAACTTAGACTCTTCTTTATTGATAAGGCGTTTAATATTTTTTCTATGAATGAATGGAACAAACACTCCCACCGCTATTGCAAGAATAATAAGTGTAATATATTTATCGTGCCCAAGCAATAAAATATCAACAAATGGAAAAGCAACGGAAGCTATGATTGATGATAATGAAACGTATCCCGTAAAAACAAACACTAAAATAAAGATTCCGACAACAATTAAGGCAGCTACCGGATACAAAGCAATACCTATTCCAAGTAAGGTGGCTATTCCTTTTCCACCTTTAAAACCCACATAAACAGGAAAAACATGACCCAAAACAGCAGCAATAGCTAAAATTATTTTCAAATCCAGCAAATCGGGAAATGTAAGAGATCCATCCCAAAAATAGGTGGCAATATATACTGCAAACCATCCTTTTAAAACATCAAATATCAAAACCGGAATTCCGGCTTTATATCCCAGCACTCTGATTGTGTTTGTTGCTCCGGCATTTTTGCTTCCTTTTGTCCTCACATCAACTCCGTAAAACATCCTGCCTATCCAGACTGAAGTCGGGATGGAACCGATTAGGTAAGCTAAAATAATTGAAAGTATTAGTTTAAATGTAATCATAACCTATTAACTTACTATTTTACCCTTCTCAGGAAGTCGGTTTTTTTCCGCAAATTTGAAATAATAAAACTGTATTCTTGTTCTTCTTTGCCTTTTTTCGTCGTTTTTTTATCATCTTTCAACTCACGAATAATATTATTATATTCAGTATTCGAGGAAATAGTTTGCATCAGGTTGTTCCTGTAATTAAAATAGTACCAGTTCTTTCCTTTTTCAAATTCCAGATAAATATTTATTACATCCCCGGTTCTTTTCCTTGCAATTTCAATATAACCGTCAACATATTTATTTATCTGTTGTTTCCCGATACTACCTACTCCAATGGGTCCATACGAAATATATGAACGGGTAGCATAATTCCATCTGAATTTAACATCGGAAAACAGAATAGTATGTTGCAATTCGGAAGGATATTTTCTGAAACGTCCGAATAATTTCACATCTGCAATAATTTTTTCAACACTTTTTTCTCCTAATATATCAGTAAGTGCCTTTAAAAAAACAGGTCTTGTCAAATTTACACCCTGCAGATTTTTATCTGTAATGTTTTCAATCATATATTCAAGCGCTTTATCTTCAAACGGGAAATCAAGTGCAATTACTAAGTCAAATTTAGTAGAATCGGGAATAATATAATGAGACGCTTGCCCATAAGTTTCTATATTAATCATACCGAAATCCGCTCCCAGATTCAATCTACCTTCACCGGTAAGGATACATTTTTTTCTGTCTAAGGATAATTGATTTCCGGCTATGGAAGTTCCTTTCAGTTTATCTATAGGGGCAATATGATAAATCTCCGAAACTTTGTCGAACCTGATATACCCATTTGCAGAAATGATTTCCTGGTCCGATTTATCTCTTTTTGCAGTAAGAAATCCTGAATAAAACCTGTTATATTCATTTGAGAATACAATGGAGGCTTTTAGTTCTTCACCTTTACGATCTGTTAAATGTTCTTCTACGCTGAGGTAAATATCCTGCGGATTAACATCAGAAACAGATTTTACCCAACTCATTTCTTCGAGGCTACACGTATGGCGAATTCTGAACCCCCCGTCAAAATTAAGGAACTCACTGTTGGCAAACATCCTGATATCTCCGGCAAAATCAAAGTTATAACTTATTGTAAATCCTATTGAATCAGAAACATAACCATTACTAACCGTTTGGAAGGTAGGATCGACACCTATATCTTTAAAAAATATTTTTTGTTTAGACCCCTTTTCATCAATATAATCGTAGCTTCCAACTCCAAGATACTCATTTTTACTTTTGATATCAACAATCGCATCATATATTTCATGATACTTAGTAACAGTATTTGCAAGTATTTTGGTGTCAAAAAAAGTATTCATTTTCGCATCCGGCTTAATTATAATTTTTTTATCAGCAGGAAATACTGCTGCATCAGCAACTCTGATATATTTCACATCTTCAGCACAAAGTATATATTCTTTCAGGTTATATGTAGCAATTGTCGAAACAAACCGCAGTGAATCCTGGTCGGGATGAATGGAAATAAATTTCGAACCTTCCAAAGGTATATCAATTAACTCCCGTGTTGTCAGGTTATCATACACTGCCATTTCTGCTTCCTTTTCAGGATTTCCGATGGCAATTTCATAAGAATCCATATACCATTTGAATTCATCAATAGAACAGATATACATATTAATTGGGAATTCAACAATAGAAGCCCCGCCATTCGATACGAACTCCCCCTTTCTTTCATTAAAATCGATATGTGAATTATAATTATAAGTTGAAAAAGCCGACTGAAGATATTCGGAAGTTTTAAGTGTAAAGTCAGCCGAATCGGCAAAAATTTCATGTTGCCCGAAAGTATATAGATTTGAGTTCATTTCAGCATCTTCGAAACTCATTATTCCGGCGCCCTTTAACTTTTCGGGAGTTAAGACAAGCTTACCGAGAAGCTCTGATTGATTGTTAAACATGGCAATCGGTAAATCGGTTTGTTCTATAATCATAATATCATCATAAGGTAACCAGTGTTGCCTAACTTCAAAACCCTTAACAGCAGGATATTCTACCGGGCTTAATTGCTCCCTGATAATAAAATTATTTGCTATCGTATTACAGGAATCGGGGAAAAAGATATAATCATCCGACCATGATGTTGAAGTTAAATAATCCAAAGAGCCACTTCCGCGTAAACCGCGATTACTCAAATTAATTTCAGAAAAGTAAACTCCTTTGTCTCCATACGTCGGATAGCCCTCGACAGGTGTTGATGTCACGAATCCAAGTGAATAATCATTCTGTACCTTGAGCGTTTCCTCAATATCAGGAAATATCCCTGCTGATGTCAAATAGCCACTAAATTCGAGCAATTCGGTCTTGAAATTATCAAGACTGTCAATCGTAAACGGATAAACATAAAAATAAAATTTCTCACGATTGTAAACTCCGTTAAATATTGAGGGTTTATCATAATAAACATAAGCATCTTTCGTACTTGAAAATATCGGGTATTGGGGAAATTGTTTTAGTCCCGACTTATTATTCGGATCATCTATATATAAGTCTCCTCCAAGATCAGCAATTACATTATTCACCTTAACCGGATGCCTTATCCCGAATTCGTCGGTTTCAAAACTTGTAACTTTAAAGCTAAGAGAATCAATAACAGGCATGTCGAGCTTAAACTGGTCATAGTTAAATTTGCACTGACGTGCATAAAAATCAAATAATCCGGCATGTACACGACCTGAAAAGACGAAGTCCATTCCCTTTTTCAATATAAGTTGTTTATTATCGGGAAATATAAATACATTTTGCGAATCGCTTAAAAATACAACAGGCACACCATATATCTTCAGTCCGAAGCTATCAAGCTCAAGAGATGCATTTTGAAATCTGTAGGTTTCGGAGTTAAACTGAACAACATCATAATCTATTCTTTTGTTCGCTGCATCAATATAATCAAAAAGTTTTTCTTTTATTACCGCTTTTTTTTCATCCTGGTCGTATATTACAAATCCCTTATTTGAAAGATTAACCAACATAGCAATTACTTGTTCCTGGGGCATCATCATATATCCGGCAAGCCCTTGCAAATAAATCTCCCTGACATTATATTCATCAATGTAATTTTTTAATACATTTAAAGGATTTATCTTATCAATTCCCTGTAATTTTTGATACTTGGGTTCAGAAAAATAATTACTCGATTCAAAGGTGGCTCTGCCAAGACCGGAAACTCCTTTTATTGTTTCGAAATTGATGGTTGGTTCATCCATTTTCCAGTATATAGCTTCGGCATAAATATCTATGTTATGATATGTATCAAAAAACGGGCTTTTTGCCCCTTCACCTCCTGCCCTGATGAGAGATAATTCTTTATTTTGGTTAACATAATTCATTTGCAGCCCCGGATGAAAAATTGAATCTTCTTCGAAATGAATGCAAGCCGATGCCAGGGCAGAAGAAATCCTGTCGGTATATATTACGAAATTTCTTGATAAAACCCTTATAAACTCTTTTTCTCCTTTTTTAAAAGAAAGAAATGCATTATTATCTTTATCTCCCGAACCTATCAGCTTGCCACCCCTCATTTCAATACCGCCGCCGAAATCAATATTATCAAATACCGATTCAATTTCAATGTGCATAAAGTATGAACCGAACCTCGGATAGCTGGCATTTTTTTCAGTAACATTAGCGAGAACTTTTTCTTCAAGACTGCCAGGCAATGGTTTCTCCCAGTATTTCTTATGATAAAATGTTACCGAGTCGGCGGTAAACCGCGAGAATCCAAGATATATTTCATAATCATTCAATAAGGCATAAACCTCATTTTCATCAAAACCTGCTCTTTTCCAGTTTATTTTTCCTTTTTTACCAATCCATTTAGACTGCAGAGGGAAATATATGCCTTTCGTATCGTAAATTACAGAACTGTCTTTGTTGGCATAACATGTTAAAGTTAAATCCTCAAAAACGACCCCCGGAACAGAATCATAAACAAAATAGAATTCGTAAGTATTCGACGTCCATTCGGCAGCTCTTGTTTTATACAAAATGTTTTCATATAACAGGTTATGGCTTGTATTCAGAAAAACACTAATGGGTTTTGTACTTCTCTTATCTTTCACAAGTGCATCAATACTCTTATACCAGGCTAAATAACTCTTGATAGAGTGATCATAATCCATCAAACCGTTCATGCAGGAAATGTATTGATAAAAATGAGGATAAGCTTTCATCCTGCGTTTCAGCATCAAATTGCAAATATCCTGCATGTTCTTTTTTATTTCTTTTGTAAATATCCCGATATTCCAGTATTCGGTATATTTCTCCATCATATCTTCACACTTCACCCTGTTTTTTTTTATTCTTATTTTTGAAAAAAGGCTGTTTAATTCATTCAGAAATTTATCCGAATCTTCGGAGAATTGCTTAAATTGTTGTGCGTGAAGCCCGAAGAAAAATAAAAAGATAAAAAAATTGGTTATAATTAATCGCATTACTCTCATTGCGAATTACTACTATATTTTAACAAATCGCGCGGCTATCCATTTGTTATTTATAATCTTCCTCTCCGATTTTAAACCATATTTAATGGCTGACGATTCGATTTGTTTTAAATCGTCCTTATAAAACCCACTTAACAATAACACACCGGTATCCGACAAATGTTTAACATAAATTTGCATATCGTTCAATAAAATATTCCTGTTAATATTTGCCAAAATAAAATCGAAAATTTCTCCTTTAACCAAGCCTGCATCACCTAATTGAACGATAACCTTCCTGCATTTATTTTTACGAACATTTTCCAGGGTATTATTATAAGCCCATTCATCATTATCAATCGCAGAAATGCCTGAGGCACCGAGCATTTCTGCAAGTATTGCAAGAATACCGGTTCCACATCCCATATCAAGAACTGATTTGCCGGTCATGTTTTCGTCCAGCATCAGTTCTATCATCATTGATGTTGTTTCGTGATGTGCCGTTCCGAATGACATACTAGGTTCTATAATTATATTGTACTTAACATTTTTATTTCCTTCGTGAAAAGGCGCCCGGATAAAAACCAAATCTTTGATAAGTACCGGATTATAACTACTTTCCCAAAATTCGTTCCAGTTTTGTTCTTTGATAAGCTTTTGTGAAAAAGAAATTTTGAATTCATCAGATTGAAATACATGTAACCCTTGTAAATCCCGGAGTTTAAAAGATTGTTCAGGAATATAAGCCTGCAAGCCCGAATTTGTCTCTAAAAAACTCTCGTATCCAATTTGCGATAGTTGACCTATCAGAATCTCCGTTCCCGTAAGTTTTGGTTTAATATCAAAGGTTACTTCTGTATAATTCATAAAAAAAAAGTACTTAAAGTTATTTGTTAAATGTTATAAGTTAATGTAATGCGTCAATCGTCAATTGACTGTATTATTTTAATAAACTCATCTGATTTTAGTGAGGCGCCTCCTATCAATCCTCCGTCCACGTCAGGATTGGCAAATAATTCTTTTGCGTTTTTCGAATTGCAGCTTCCTCCATAAAGTATAGTTGTACTTTCTCCTGTTTCTTCATCGTATTTTTCTTTTATCAGGCTCCTGATATAATAGTGCATTTCCTGTGCCTGATCCGATGTGGCGGTTACTCCTGTCCCAATTGCCCATACAGGCTCATAAGCAATTATAATATTCCCAAAATCAGTTTTATTAAGGTGAAACACCGATTCTTCCAATTGTTTTTTTACTATATCAAAATGGTTTCCCTTTTCTCTTTCGGGCAGTAATTCGCCACAGCAAAAAATCGGGGAAATATTATATTTTAAAGCCATATTCACCTTTTCGGCTATCATTTCATTTGTCTCGTTAAAATATTTTCTTCTTTCGGAGTGCCCGATAATGCAATAACCAACCTCCATCGACTCAAGCATAGGAGCCGAAATTTCGCCGGTATAGGCGCCGGATTCATAGTTGCTTAGGTTTTGTGCACCAACATGCAGGTTGGTTTCGTTTGCGAAATCGGTAGCCAACTCAAGATATACCGAAGGCGGACAAATTATTACGGCTGTGTTTTCCAGGTTATGATTTTTAACAAAGTCAACAATGTCATTGATCAGATCATCGGCTTCCTCAAAGGTTTTATTCATTTTCCAGTTTCCTGCTACGATTTGTGTTCTCATGTTTTCTGTTTAGTGTTTAATATATTTATATAATTAAATGCTTTTGTGTCAAAAATATGATTAATAAAAACAGGTTCAAATGGAGACAAAAAAACTTATAAATTAATTATCAACAAATTTTCTGTGGAATTCTTTAAAGGTTGGAAAATCGTTGTAATGCCATTTTTCAATTACTACGGCATCTTTTAAAAGGATCAAGCCCGGATTGGAACGTATCATTGTCATAAGTTCAATATCATCAGCGAAATAGAAATCTGCTTCCAAATTATTTGCTTGTTTAAACTGCATAACCTCTTCAGCAAAACTGCTTGTTAATACGACAAAAGAAATATCTTCATTAATACCTTGACTGATAAAATCCCTGATCTGGGTAATTTTCTCCAGGCTGGTTTCAGACAGGTTATAAGCAACAAGTATAAACTGGTAATCCCGATTTTCAATAATCTGCGAAGTATAATCATTACCATTATCATCCTCAATTGTTAAATCGTGGATTTTAGGGTTTGGGTCAACCACTCTTTGCCTGACAAATTCCCACTTCGACATCCAGACCGAATCATTATAAGGATAATCAGGTGATAAATATTCCTTTTCCTCGCCGGTTTTTTTGTTCTTATAAATTAAATAATATTTAAGAGGCAAGGGATTTTCATTAACCATTTTATTACCTGCCTTCCAGGCTCTGAAATCAATAGCCGGTAAATGGCGGAGATTATATATTTCAAAACCGAGAAAACCAAAACCAATAATTATAAGGATTAACCACTCGGCAGCTTTCCCAAACCACCGTATTGTCCGGTTTCTGGCAATGAAAACAATTATTAAAAGCGCATCGATAACAAGATTTTTATAAAAAGTTTGCCAGTTTGTAAGTATAATGGCTTCGCCAAAACAACCGCAATCTTTAACAGGATTGTAAAGGGCATCGTTAATGGTGGTTACCGTAAAAACAGCCATCATTACCATAATTAGCCATGAAGTTAACCTAATATTGACATTAAATATCAACAAAGCTCCAAGTACAAATTCTGTAGCATTCAGAATAACTGACAACGGCAATGCTGCCGGAATAGCCCAATCCGTTTCAAACGCAATAAAATAATCTATAATTCGATATTCGGTACCTATCGGATCAACACCTTTTACAAACCCGGAAAAAATAAACACAAATCCTAAAATAATTCTGATTAAGGTAATCTGGGCAATGTTAAACTTCCGGTTGTAAACAATAACCAGAAGGATTTCCGCTACCAAAAGGCACAAGAAAAAAAGATTAAGCTCCTCGAAAACACTGATATAATAACCAGAGGCGAGAATTAGCAATATAATAATCCAACTAATTAATTTCGATTTATTGTTATCCGTCATTTAATATTTAACATAATGTATTCTACAACATACAGATTAAGTCTATTCTGTCGGAATTTACGATTCTTTACGATTTGCTTCTTCATCTAACATTATTAAAGCAAAGACAGAATAATTGATAATATCGGCGTAATTGGCATCAACTCCTTCCGAAACAAAAGTTTTACCCTCATGATCTTCGATTTGCTTAATGCGTAAAAGTTTCATTAAAATAATATCGGTAAGTGAACTGATGCGCATATTTCGCCATGCTTCTCCATAATCGTGGTTTTTATCCTCCATCAAGGCTTTAGATGAATATATATGCTTATCGAATAATTTTACAGCTTGTTCCATTGACATTTCTATTTCCTCATCAGAACCCAATTCGAGTTGGATCAATGCTATAACGGAATAATTTATTATTCCGATAAATTCGGGTTTGATACCTTCGTTTATCTTTTGAGTTCCTTTTTCTTCAATGCTTCTTATTCGGTTCGCCTTGATATAGATCTGATCGGTTAATGAAGGCGTTCTGAGAATGCGCCATGCACTTCCATAATCTTTCATTTTCCGGATGAAGACATTGCGGCATATCTCGATGATCGCTTCAAACTGTCCTGAAGTTTTCTCCATAGTTTATGCTATATTTTAATATTCTTTTTTGCCATTTTTTGCCTTTTCATAATCAGGAGACTGTAATAATTTCTCAAATCTGTCGGGTTTTTCCAATCTCAAAAAAACTTTCCAATAAGCCTTTTTAGTCATTGAATCGTAATGAATGTCGTTCCCATAAGCCTGCCATGTTTGAAACAGGTTCAGCAAAATTAAAAGGATTATAACTGTTTGTACGGTAATTTTGAATATTTTTTTTTGTATTAATATCCAATCAATAAAAACTGCATAAGAAATGGCAAGTATAGCATAGGAATCGATAAATGCCCTGTTGCCGTAACTTCCACCGTACCACCAGCACCACCACGAAGTTATGATGTAAATATTTAAGATTATAAAAATTAAAGTCGGAAAAAAAAATGTCCTAAATTTTTTAAATGAAAGTGCCAGGCCTGTAAAAGCAAAAAGCATAACCGGAGTATAAACAAACCACCCTTTCCTGTAGCTAAACAATCCGTTAATAATTTGAGGGTTCAGAAAGAAAAACCCTTCATCACTATAAGAATAATAACACCACCTGCCTGTTGCAAATTTCCAGTAAGCCAGTTGGGGGATCAATATTATAAAAAAGCATAATACAAGAGCAGCTATGAATTTGGGATTTTTCAGGAATAATAAAAGCCTTTTTTGTAAATCTGAAAATGATTTCACATCCCACAAAAAGAAAAAAACCAGAATTATGACATTACTTGGCCTGATAAGAGTAATAAGACCGGCAACCAATCCAATTAATATAGCTGATTTAACTTTAGGATTTTTGTACCACTTAATCGTAAGGTAAATAAAGGCAGCGAATAAAGAAAAAAGATAGGCATGTGGCATTGCTGCCTCAATTGCGGCGTACAGATATAAATTGGTTCCAAAAACAATAGTAATAAGTGTAAAAATCACCACTTTTTGCGAAAAATAATTCTCTAACACTTTCCTGAGGAAATATAACCCAAGTGAAAAATAAAAAATACTGCTCATCACAAGTAAAAATATATATGGCATAGAAAATCCGGTAGCAGGATAGCCAAGCACATTGGCTGCAACATGCCCTAAAAAAAAGAAAGGCGCATATAAGAATGACATCCCCATAGTTGTTTTAATCACATATTTACCTTCAGGTGTTTTCAGGGGCCAGAATTTATCCGAATAAAAACCTGTGCCGTCATTTATGAATTCCAGGCTTATATCTTTATATATGAAAGTTGCAGGAAGGTAAGAATAATAGGATATTACATCCTGCCAAATCACTCTGTTTTCTTTTGTCCAGTAATGGATGTTGAACATATTGTAAATGATTACAAAAAGTATAATCCAGTTAACTATCCTGGCTTTGCTAATATGAATTCCGGACAAAGAAAATTTCATGGATGATCAATTATACTTAGATAAACCATATTTAATATTTGTAATTTCGCAAAGAAACAATTTTTTGACTATTCAAATGGAATATTTATCGGATAAAAGTAAATCATTTTCGCCAAAACTTAATTTGAATTGCAACGGCAAAATCCTGAGTCTTGAAAAACCTGTTGTAATGGGAATTCTGAATATTACCCCCGATTCATTTTATGACGGGGCAAAGTTCGATACGGAAAAGACCTGGTTAGCCCAGACGGAAAAAATGCTGAAAGAAGGGGCGGCTATCATTGATATAGGCGCTGTTTCAACTCGACCTGGGTCAGAAGAAATTGCGGAAGATAAAGAGCTTGAAATACTGCTGCCGGCTTTGTATTCAATACAAAAACATTTTCCCGAAGCAATCCTCTCCGTTGACACATACCGGAGCAAGGTTGCCGAAATTGCTATCAGCAAAGGCGCTTTTATTATCAACGATATTTCAGGAGGAACTTTTGATGAGAAGATGTTCGGGACTGTTGCCAGGCTAAAAACACCTTACATTATTATGCATATTAAAGGAACTCCAAAAAATATGCAGATTAATCCGCATTATAAAAATGTTGTTAAAGAAATAAAAGACTTTTTCATCAGGCAATTAGAAAAATTGGCAACACTTGGCGTTACTGACAATATTGTTCTTGATCCGGGTTTTGGATTTGGAAAAACTTTGGAAGATAATTATAAGATACTATCCGGGTTAGAGTCTTTTTTAGAATTGGGGCATCCTGTTATGGCAGGTGTATCACGTAAATCAATGATCAATAAAGTATTAAAAACCGGTCCGGCAAAAGCGCTGAACGGAACCACGGTTTTGAATACGATTGCCTTACTGAACGGAGCAAATATTTTACGGGTTCATGATGTAAAAGAAGCAAAGGAGGCGGTGAGGTTAGTGGAGGCTTATGACAATGCCAAATCAACACTTAATGATTCGGAAATTTAAAAATATTATATTTTTGTAAAAATAAAGAACAATATGCCTGCATACCGGAGTGCAGGTATTTCGGCACACAGGTATGAAAAGGATGATGATTGTCTTTATAAACAAGTTAGCAATAAGGCTGTTGAATACTGTGCGATTTTGATAGTATAGTACAAAATGGAAAAAGAAGGAATTTATAAATAATTTATTTTAATTAACACTTTCTGTTAATTATTTTTTTATATTTGAAAAATGATTATTACTTTTACCGATAAAAAATTAAAAAAATATGCTAACAATAAAAAATTAGCAGTGCAAAAAATGGGTGCAAAAAGAGCTAAATTATATCAAATAAGATTAGACGATATGATTGATGCTGAAAATTTTACTGATTTAGAACATTTACCTGGTCGTTTTCATCAGTTAAAGGAAAATAGAAAAGATGAATGGTCTTGTGATTTAGACCACCCATATAGATTAATATTTACACCTACTGAAGAACCTATACCAAAGGATGAAGATGGCAAGCAAATATTAATCGAGATTAATAGTCTAAAAATAATTGAAATAATAGATTACCATTAGGAGGAATAAATTATGGCAACATTAAATGAATATTACCCAGAAGAAGTTTTACATCCTTGCTATACTTTGAATGAGAAGCTGGAAGAAATGGAAATGAGCCGAAAAGAATTTGCCTTGCGTACTGGAAAACCAGAAAAAACAATAATTGCAGTATTAAAAGGTATGAGTTCAATAACATCCGAAATGGCAATTTTATTTGAAAATATTACTAAAATTCCTGCTCATTTCTGGATTAATAAACAAGCTAGATATAATGAATATATAGCAAGAAAGCAAAGAAAATATGATGTTGAACAGGCTGAAGAATGGACAAGAAGCTTCCCTTATACTGAAATGTCAAAAAATAACTGGTTGTCTCAAACAAGGAAAATAGAAGAAAAAACGATAAATCTATTTGAATACTTTGCGGTATCAACACACGAAGCATGGAACAAGTTATATATGGAAAAGGAATTAAAAATAGCAGCTTATGCTTCTTTAAAACATACTCTTGAACCACATGCAATATCTGCTTGGTTGCGACAAGGAGAATTACAAGCGGAACAGATTGATGTTCCTGAGTATAACAAAAATGTATTTAATAAAAATCTGTTGGAAATTAAAGATATTATGGCGAAACACCCATATAATTTTTTCCAAAAGCTGCAAACTCTTTGTTTTCAGGCAGGGGTTAAAGTATTTTATACTCCCAAATTGCCTAAAGTACCAATAAGTGGCTCAACTCGTTGGATAAAAGACACCCCTGTAATTCAACTATCAGCAAGGTACAAGCAAAACGATAGGTTTTGGTTTACTTTTTTTCATGAGGCTGGACATATATTGCTACATGGCAAAAAATATATTTCATTAGAAAATATCAACTTTTCAGAAGCAGACCCTGAGAAAGAACGGGAAGCACATGACTTTTCGGAAGAATGGACTTTTACCAAAAAACAGGAAAAAGAAGTTATAGATGCTGCCCCACTTGATGGAAATGATATAATTGCTTTTGCCAAAAAATTTAATACGCATCCAGCGATAATAATAGGTAGATTACATCATAAGCAGTTAATTCCTTTTAGCGTTGGTCGTGAATTTATTAAACCTATTGATTTAGCAGATAATTAAAAACAATACAAAATATTGAAAAGAAAGCCCAGTTGCTAACAATGGTAACCGTCGCACAACCCTATAATTATTCAGATCATCGAACCAAAACAAAGCTTTGTAAGGATGCCTGTTTTTAGAGTACAATTATTGGTTCGGAAAATTTTGTGAGCTTAGATGGGCTTAAAATACTCCATATTTGAGCCAATAAACAGGAAAAAGATTTAAAAATTGAATAACAAAATAAAGCTAACATAAAGAGCAAGATTAATATACACAGCCACATTAATCTTGCTTATCCAAACGCGACTCATTTTAAAGCGATACAAGCGACCCGGTATTTTCCTATAATTTTTCCAAACCCGAAAATTTGTTTCTGTCAGGTCAGCTTATTTTTTATAATTTTGACCGGAATAATAAAAATAAATGGTGGTTTTTGCACAAACTGCCGTTGAACTTAATTTATATGAAGACTTTTAAGAATGTTATTTTACAACAGAATTAATGAGTAAGTCTCTAAATTAGAGAAACTCAAAATAAACATTTAATACATAATATCATGGCAAAAGGTAAAGACTCAAAGAAAAACGTTAAAAAAGAACCTCTTAAAACTGCAAAAGAAAAAAAAGAAGAAAAGAGACAAAAGAAATCTAAAAGAGATTAATCCTTTTCTGACAAAACTAAGCACAACACTTAAGTATCGTTTTCGGCGATAGCCGAATATGTACTTTATGTTGAACTAAACCGGATTTAAATGAAGTGATACATTATATATAGGGGCATCAATTTTTCAGTGTTAAGTAGAGAAAAATTGACTGACATTTGAAGTCAAAAGTAACAAAATATTACAGAGTAATAAAAAGCTACCTCCCGAAAGGGAGGTTTAGTTCAACATAGAAACATAACAATAACAGTAGAATATGATAAAAATAAATAAAATAATTATAGTTCTTCAATTATTGATTTTACAGTCACTGATTTCAAATGGACAAATAATTAATATTTCAGATAAATTAACTGTTACTAAGTTGTCGGAAAATGTTTATATTCATACCTGCGATAAAAGTAATGGGATTATCTATTCAGATAAAGGAGAAGCAATTATTGTTTCAACACCTCCATCAGATGAAGTAACAGAGGAATTGATAAACTGGACAACAAAGCAACTCAATGCAAAAATAATCGGATATGTAATTGACAGGTGGCATCCTGACGCAATGGAAGGATTAGACGTTGTCCGAAAGCAAGGTATAAAATCGTATTCGTATGAACTGACAAGGACTATTGCTAAGGAAAAAGGATTGCCTGTTCCGGATATAGGATTTGACCCCAAATTAGAATTGAAAGTAGGGGACAAAAAAATTATTTGTCATTATTTTGGACCAGCACACACATCGGATGGAATAGTCGTTTGGATACCTGATGAGAAAGTTTTATTTGGGGGGAATGAAGTACGAAATTATAATGGATGGGTAGGAAATATTGCTGATGCAGATATTGAAAAATGGCCGGAAACGATAGAAAAAGTAAAGCAAGAATATGGTTCAGCAGAGATTGTTATACCCGGACACGGCATTCATGGAGGCTCTGAGTTATTAGATTATACGATTAATCTATACAAACCAAATAAATGGAAAGAAGTATTGCAAAATCATAGCATAAAACGACTTCCCGTATTTAATGATTTTGGAGATATTTTTGAAATTGCAGAACAAGATTCAATAAACGGGAATTCAAGATTTCTAAAAGAAGCGATTGTATTTGTTGACAATGATAACCGTTACATTAAAGTTGAATCACCGCTTATTGAGCACAATGTAGAAGGTAAGAGTATTAAGTCAGAATTCGGGAGATTACAAATTTTTGAAAAATCAAAGGGAATAAATAATCCAACAACAGATGTCTATTATAAACGATTGATTATTAATTTGCGAGATGATGAAGTTGGAATCGTAATAATAATGAAAGAAATTTTATAATGATTAAAAACAACCGCTAACAAAAAGCAAGGGATTATTCTGCGAAGCAGTATTAATTTTGCTTATCCAAACGCGAATCATTTTAAAGCGATACAAGCGACCCGGTATTTTCCAATAATCTTTCCAAACCCGAAAATATGTTTTTATCAGGTCAGCTTATTTTTCATAATTTTGACCGGAATGATAAAAATCAATGGTGGTTTTTGCACAAACTGACGTTGTGCAGAATTTGTGATAATAAACGGATAATAATAATATGAGAAAGTTAATACTGATAATACTTTTTTTTTCATCCGGATTTTTGTTCGGGCAGAATCTTAAAACAATCGATTTTAGTATAATTGATACAACAGTTAACTTGGGAGATAATTTCTATGAATATTGTTCTGGTTTATGGTTGAAAAACAATATATTACCCGCGGGTAGCCACAGGTATGGGTTTTATGATATTGCTGAAAAAGAAACTAAAAATAAACTTCTCGGGGTGATGGAGAATTGTGCAAGCAAGCTAAATAAAGATGCTGATAATATTGAGCAAATTTTAGGAATATTTTATCTATCAGGATTAGACACTAACAATATTGAAAAATTAGGAATTTCAGCTATCAAAAAACAAATTAAAATAATTGAAGATATTTCAACATTAAAGGATTTAACACAAGCAATTGCATATTTTCAGTTAATTGGGATTAATCCTTTGTTCGAAATATATAATTATACAAACTGGGAAGTAAGGGGAACTCATTTTCTTTATTTGAAACAAACAGAATTAAGCCTTCCACAAAAAAAATATTACTTAGACGCCAAATACAAAAACGAAAGAGATGAATTAAAAAGCTTTGTCTCAGAGATGTTTTCTTATGTCGGTACAAGTTCAGAAAAATCTCGACAAAATGCAGAATTAGTTTTGAAAATTGAAACCCGTCTTGCTAATAATGCTCAAACAAGCAGAGAGCTTCGAAATAGCCATAATAATTTTCATTTGTTTTCGTATTCAAAACTCGACCGTAAATATAACAACTTCTTTTGGCAAGAATATTTTAAGCTCCTTGAAATAACAGAAAAGAAGACAATTATTGGTCAACCCGAATATTTTGAAGAGATAAATAAAATGATTTCCGAAATTTCTATTGATGAATGGAAAATATATTTTAAATGGCGTTTGATGTATAAATCATCCAAATATCTTTCAACAGAGATTTCTGATAAATATTACAAATATAAAAGTAAAATAGAGGGGTATGAAATTAAAAAAGCATCAACAGAATTCTTTGTAATGCAAACTATTAATAAAATCCTTCCAAATGCAACAGGTCATATTTATTGTAAACTATATTTCGATGAAAAAACTCGCACCGGAGTAGAGGATATAATTAACAATCTTAAAAAGGCTTATATTAATAGAATTGATGAAAATGTGTGGCTCTCAGAAGCATCAAAAGTAAAAGCCATACATAAAATCGACAGCTTTGTTTTTAAAATTGGCGGACCGGAATTTTCTTTCCTGAATTATTTTAATATTCAAATGTCTAAAAAAGAATTCATACAAAACATTTTTGTTGCAAATTCATTTGCAACAAAAAAAAGATTAATGAAATGTGGTAAAAAAATTGAAAAAAAAGAATGGAATGTTACTGCTCAATCAACAAATGCATGGTATACAGCAAGCAGAAACGATATAACTATAGCTGCAGGAGCTATAAATCTGGAGTTTAATGTTGATTACGAAAAAGCATACAATTATGGGACTTTTGCAACTACTATTGCACACGAAATGACACATGCTCTGGATAATACTGGACGCTTATATAATTCTGAAGGTAAAAGAAAAAACTGGTGGACTAAAAATGATAAAAATAGGTTTTATTTATTATCTAAAAAGTTGATTACTCAATATAATGCTTATCATTTAATTGATACTTTTTATGTTAACGGTGGAGCCACCTTAGGAGAAAATATTGCAGATTTAGGAGCTGTTAATATTGCTTACGATGCTTTTCTATTAGCAACAGAAAACGAAGTTCAACCGATAATAAACGGCTTTACCGCTAAACAGCGATTTTTTATAGCTGATGCGCAAAAATGGCGAGACATTTTAAGCGATGAACTAAAAAAAGAATATTCTTTATATTACGAACATTCACCGCCTAAGGATAGATGTAACGGTATTATTTATAATATAGATGAATTTTACGAAACGTTTGAAATCAAAACAGGTTTATTGTTTCGAGAAAAAGAAAATAGAATAACTATTTGGTAATGTGATTAGTTGAAATGATGAGAAAAAGCCAGACAACACGCAGCTAAAAATCCATGCTGCTGAAACAGGATAAATTTTGAAATATCGGAAATATAATTAGCTTTGTGTGAAGAAATCAAAATTAAAGTTTCAAAAGGCAGCACGAGATTTTAGCTGCCGGACCGATATGCACAATTGCAAAAAAAAGCGCAATTAAAGTTTAAATGAAATGATAAACAAAATACATTATTAAAATTTTCAAATATTAATAAGATTAAACATATAATATGTCAGAACCCGTAGCAACAATCATTGCAGCAGTAATTGGAGCAATTGGAACTCTGCTGATAACTAAATTTGATGATATAGTAAATATTTTTAAAAAAAAGAGCCGTCGAGTTGATGGCACATGGGATGGAGAATCATATTGGATAATTAGCGAGCCTGATAAGCCTTTTGATCTGACCAAAGATATAAAAGAAAATAGATTACAAGATAAATATTCAGTAACTATTAAACAACGTGGAGACAAAATTAAAGCAACAATGATTGAAACTGATGTTACTGAAGGAAGATTTAAAAATACATATATATGGAAGGGGAAAATTATTAATGATTATTTCATGTATACCTGTAAATGTGAAAAAAAGGAGATTTTTTTAATTTCAAATGCGATGTTGTATATTCATGCAGGTGGACAAAAAATGACAGGATATTTTATTGCGAATGGTGGGGCTACTACAACTTTCAGGACATGGGTTGGATTTGCGGAATTAAATAAAAGAATTTAATAGTTTCTTTGAATTTATGTTAATAATGCGAATCAAGAGTTAAATATTAGATTAATGAAAGCAGCAGCGATCTTACCAAACACATGAACCAAAAGCCCTTTTGTTGATCTGACCTTTGATGCTCTTTGTATATCTGTCTTTTCTATCAGCCAATTAAA
>JADHVR010000003.1 GCA_016783885.1 Bacteroidales bacterium | reverse complement strand
CCCAGGTCATATTTTCCATTACAGTTCCAGATACTCCGAAGGCATTTATTCCATTCCCGCTTGCTGAATTATTCGGATATGGTTTTATTGTTACACCGACAAGGGATGCTGCATAATCAGCATTATTCTCAAAACTGCTGTTGGAAATTTCAACAAGACAACTTGACGCTCTTAAACCGTGTTGTGAACTATATTCACAATAACTGTTAGTAAAATGTCCGGAATCCGATTGTTGGAAATATACATTTGCAGCTGCAGAACCGAGAACATTTCCGCCGTATCTTAAACAGCAATAATCAAATTCACCGATACCGTCATCAGTTGTATTCCCATATAAACGAATTCCTCCCCAATCTCCGGGAGCAGGTGATGTTGCGGTTCCGTCATTATTAGTATCTCCGCCGTAAGTATCATCCTGTAATGAGGTAAAGACAACGGGATTTGCCAATGTTCCGTTTACATCTAATGTGCCTTTTACCTCTAATTGCCCGGAACTATTGGATTTGATTATCGTTCCTTCAGGAATTGTACATACTATATTATCATTAATTGTAACTGTTCCGATTAAGGATATGATAACACTTGAGGATGTTTCTGTCCAGGTCATATTTTCCATTACAATTCCAAGTACTCCGAAAGCGTTAATTCCATTTCCGCTTGCAGTATTATTCGGATATGATTTTATTGGTACATCGAAAAGATATGCTGCATAATCAGCATTATTCAGAAAACTGCTATTGGAAATCTCAACAGTACAATTATTTGCTCTTAAACCGTGCTGAGAACTATATTCACAAACACTGTTTGTAAAATATCCGGTATTAGAATAACTAAAATTAACATTATAACCCGAAGAACCGCCATAACGAATTACGCAATAATCAAATTCGCCGATTCCATCGTTGTCTTGATATCCATACAAATTAATCCCTTCCCAATCTCCGGGTTGCGGATTACCGGTAGAACCAGTAATGGTTTCCCCTAAACTATTATCGTTTTTCGATGTAAACTTCACAAAATTAGCCCATGTAGCATTTGCATCTAAATATCCATAAACAGTTAAACCGGTCCCTTCTGCGAACTTTACAACTGCACCGGAAAATAATTGTAATTGTGCGCCGTCATTAACATAGATATCTCCGCTGACATAAATTGTCTCGTTCAACCATGTTAGTCCGGAAACATCACCGCTTACTGTTGTATAAGCCAATAATGATACAGGAGATAAACTGAATAATAAAACTATTGCCGTTAAGC
Organism: Bacteroidales bacterium; assembly: GCA_016783885.1. Classification (GTDB taxonomy): domain Bacteria; phylum Bacteroidota; class Bacteroidia; order Bacteroidales; family JAADJA01; genus JAADJA01. Next base: position 111,830 of record JADHVR010000003.1, on the reverse strand, counting down.
TCAAAAAGCGTAAAACTTGTGTTTTCATAACTGCTGGTTTTAAAAATTATACATATAATTATTTGGCTATCTTTTACAAAGGAAACAGAGATATAAAGCTCCCCGGGTAAGCTGCACCATAAACCTTTTGCTTTTATACCTTCTGTTTCCTGTTTTTTAATTCAGCAAAATTTTATGTTGCCGAAAGATCAAATTTTATTATCAGAATTTAATAAAGTTTATGATGCATAAATTTTTGGTTATAAAGGTAATGTAATAATTATATATTTCCAAATTTTATATGTCCTTATTCATGAATCAGTATAAGTTTTTTATATTGCTGAAATACATATAAATAGGAAAATACCCGAAGTCGGCGCTTTATTCGTCAGGCAATTGTGCGCATGGCACACGTGCGGGTGGTGGCGAGAGTAGCCTTGTTGGAGGATTGCAAATCCACGGTTATTTACTTTCGGATTACTTTGTCAGGCGAAGCTTTTATTAACTGTCATATCTTTGGCAAAGGTAGTAGCGTAGTCAGATCTGCACGCGGGCTTTTGCACAAATCCTAAAGAGCGGTGCTGGTAAATTAATCATGTAAAAATAAAAAAAGCCTGCCCGATTTGGACACGCTTCGCACCTTTATTAATAAATTTACATTCAACAAGATTTCTCCTTAACGGTACTAATGACACTTTTGAGACAGCATCAATAATATTGATTTTTTTTTGATACCGGAAAAACAGGTTCTATGAAATCAGCACCTTCCCAGTCATCCCCTCTGGAATATCCATTCCCATAATAGCAAGAATAGTCGGTGCTACATCAGCGAGAATACCATTATTTATTTTTTTATATTCATCCGAAACCAAAATACAAGGAACCGGATTTAATGAATGTGCCGTATTTGGCGTTCCATCAGGATTGATAGTATAATCTGCATTTCCATGGTCGGCAATAATCAGACAGGTATATCCGTTTGCCTTTGCTGTTTCAACTACTTCATTCACGCATTTATCAACCGCTTCAATGGCTTTTAAAATTGCTTTATAAACACCTGTATGTCCCACCATATCGCCATTGGCAAAATTAAGACAAATAAAATCGGCTTCCTGTTTTTTCAATTCTGATACTATTGCATCTTTTACTTTGAAAGCGCTCATCTCGGGTTGCAGGTCATAAGTAGCAACTTTCGGAGATGGAATTAAAATTCTTTTTTCATTTTTAAATTCTTCTTCTCTGCCGCCTGAAAAGAAAAAAGTAACATGGGCATATTTTTCAGTCTCGGCAATGCGAATCTGTTTTTTCCCGGATTTAGCAACAAGCTCTCCCAATGTGTTTTTTACATTTTCTTTATCATAAATAATATTTATTCCTTTAAAGGATTCATCATAATTTGTCATTGTATAATATTGTAAATCCATTTTTTTCATTCCGAATTCAGGAAAATCTTTCTGCGTTAATGCAGTGGTTATCTGTCTGAGCCTGTCAGTCCTGAAATTAAAACATATTACAACATCTCCCTGTTTGATTGTTCCAATCGGTTTATTTTTTTTATCAACTACAACAATTGGTTTAATAAATTCATCAGTAACCCCTTCATCGTACGATTCCTGAATTGCCTTTAGAATATCTCTTGTTTTTTCCCCTTTTCCTTCAACCATCAGGTCATAACCCTGCTTAATCCTTTCCCAGCGTTTATCGCGGTCCATTGTATAATACCTGCCAATTAACGAAACAATTTTTCCATTGGAACTTTTTAAATGTTCCTGAAGATTTCTGATATAACCCAAACCGCTTCTCGGGTCTGTATCCCTGCCATCTGTCAGAGCATGAATATATACATTATTTAAACCATAATCTTTTGTAATATCACAAAGTTTATACAGGTGAGTATTTAGCGAATGCACACCACCATCAGACACCAAGCCAATAAAATGAACGCTTTTATTGTTTTCTTTTGCATAAGAAAAAGCATTAATAAGCTGTTTGTTTTTTATTATGCTATTATCTGTAATTGCTTTATTAATTTTTATTAGGTCCTGGTAAATAATTCTCCCTGCACCGATATTCAAATGACCAACTTCGGAATTTCCCATTTGTCCGTCGGGCAAACCAACATTTTCGCCGGAAGTTAATAATTGAGAATTAGGATAATTTTTCATCAAATAGTCAACATAAGGAGTATTCGCATTATAAATAGCATCTGCCTTTGATTTATCACCGATTCCCCATCCATCTAAAATTATCAGAATAGCTTTGTTATTGATTTCCATATTTATTTTCTCAATATCAATATATTATATTCAAACAAATAAGGAAACAAAATTAGTTAAAAGATTTAAACGATTTTATTATTAAAAAAAGACGTGTTATAGTTGTGTAAAATAATACTTTTGCACTTAGTTTATTATTTAGTTATACTGAAACGCATAAACTTTACAATTTTCGTATAAACTAACTGAATGGTTTAGTGCTGTTTGTTCTTTATCTGTTTACCTGCCCGACTGGTCAGGCGGGCATTTCCGTTCAGTGTCAGTTTATTAAATAATATTTCTTTATGCACGAACACTGGGTAATCCCCGACATACACGGATGCGCTAAAACACTCAGGGCATTGATTGAGGATTTGATCAAGCCCTCGAAGCATGACTGGCTTTATTTCCTTGGTGATTATATTGATAGGGGTCCATCATCCAAAGAAGTCATTGATTACCTGATGTTTCTGCAGAAAGAAGATTACAACCTGCGTCTTTTAATGGGTAATCACGAGGACTATCTGTTAAAAGCTTATGAAGTAGAACTGAAACAAAAGGGCTTTTTGGGTATAAAACCCGGAAACAGAAAGAAGAGAGAATGGCTTCTTCTTGGAGGTAAGGAAACCATGCAAAGTTTCAGATTGAACGACATTAAAGATTTCCCGAAAGAATATCTTGAATGGATGAAAAAGCTTGAATATTATATTGAGCTTGATAATTATTACCTGGTTCATGCAGGATTTAATTTTAAAAAGAGCGATCCGTTTGAAGACAAAGACTCCATGCTTTGGGTAAGGGATTATGACATTGAACCTCAAAAGATAAAAAATAAAAAGATCATTCACGGGCATGTGCCGGTTAGTCTGGAATTCATCGATATAAGTATCAGGAATATTAAATCATACAAATTTATCGACCTTGATAACGGTTGCTACATGACCAAAAGAGAAGGCTTCGGAAACATTGTGGCTCTTGAGTTAAATTCAATGGAATATAAAGTGCAGTATAATCTGGATCTTTGAATTCGGCTACATCATCAGGGACTTCTTTTAGTTGTATGTACTATCAGTCGGTATATGAAAAACAAGCGATTGCGGTACGGCTAACTATCAAGTTACACAAATGATGAAGCGGACTATAACCCTTGATACACCTACTGACTCGCCTATTATATATACATTGTTGCCTGCTGGGCTTTATTTCAATTTTACTTCATAAAACATATTACAATTTTCCATTTGGTATATTAGCTTCCCATTCTCTCTAACATATTTCAAAGGGATTTTAGGATTATTAATATCTTTATCGCCATCAGCTTTCCATTTTTTCTCCCACTTATCATAATATGGCTCTAAATTTTTTGGGGTTAGCTTGTATATCTCCATTAATTCAATTCCTTCATAAATAGAAAATATCCAATCAACCTTACGATATTTTGCTATAATCGTGGGATTCATGTGATGATGGGTTGAAAAACTTTTAGTTAGATTTATATTAACAGATTTTAATTCATATTCATTTCCTTCACTATCTACTGCATCATTTCCTTCTCTACCAGGAATGTCTTTTAGGCTAGTAATCAATAATACTTGCAATAACTTACCTCCATTATCTTGAAAAACATCATTTATTCCATTACTATCTTCAGCAAGTTTTTGATATTTTCTTATGTAAGGGAATAGTTCATTTAGCTGTTCAATATTTGTTTTTGCCTCTTTGGGTTGAAGTAAGTCAATTAACTCTAAATCTAATGCAGATGCAATTTTAATTAGCATTCCAAGGGTGACATTATGTTTAGAATTTTCAACATAACCTATGTAAGTTCTGTCAATTCCTGCTTTAAAGGCTAACTCTTCTTGTGTAATCCCTTTATCTTTCCGTACGGCAAGTATGTTTTCCGCTATTGTTTCTAATGCAAATTGAAGCTTATCACTCATTATATATGATGTTTCTATATTAAATAATGAGCAAAAGTGATAAAAACACTTCTATTACACCACCGAATATATTCGGAGTTTGTCTATTGTATTTTAGCTTATACCGAAAATATTCGGATTATTTTATTTATATTTGCAAAATAAATTTAAACAGTATGTTAGATAGAGAAGATTACATATACAAGACAAATTTAGGCAAGGCTTTTTGTGGCGATTCATTAGAATTAATCCCTCAATTGGAAGACAATAGTATTGACTTGGTAATGACCAGTCCTCCTTTTGCATTGCTACGAAAGAAAGAATACGGCAATAAAGAACAAAATGAATATGTTGAATGGTTAGCTAAATTTGGCGAACTAATTTACTCCAAACTGACAGAAAATGGTAGTTTAGTTATTGATTTGGGTGGTGCTTATCGAAAAGGAACTCCTGTAAGAAGTTTATATAACTTTAAAGTACTAATTCATTTCTGTGATATTCTTGGTTATCATCTTGCCGAAGAGTTTTATTGGTTTAATCCTTCAAAATTACCAAGTCCAATAGAATGGGTTAATAAACGTAAAATTAGAACAAAAGATTCCGTTAATACTGTATGGTGGTTTTCAAAGTCAACTTTTCCAAAAGCTGACGTAAAAAATGTTCTTGTACCATATAGCGACAGAATGAAAAGACTTATTAAAAATCCTGATAAATATTACAAAGCAAAAAAACGGCCGTCTGGACATGACATTGGAAATAGTTTTGGAAATGATAATAGTGGGGCAATTCCTTCCAACCTTTTACAGATTTCCAATTCCGAGTCGAATTTTAAGTATATGAGTTTAGCCAAGAAAATTGGAATTAAAACTCACCCTGCTAGATTTCCAATAAAATTACCTGAATTTTTTATCAACTTTCTAACTGATGAAGGTGATATTGTCTTAGATATTTTTGCGGGTTCAAATACTACAGGAGAAGCTTGTGAAAATCTTGGTCGAAGGTGGCTTGCATTTGAAAACGATATTAGTTATTTATCTGCATCAATTTTTAGATTCCTTCCAAAAGAAATTTCAAAAGAAAAATTAGAAAAATATTATCACACAGTTCTAAATAATGAACAAATTGAGATTGAAACGGAAATCAATTTATTCAGTCAGGCTTTCAAAGTTGAAGAAGGTAAACAGGAATACAAAGAAGTTAATTAGTAGCAGTCTTTAGCCTTGCAGGCAACTTGTTTACATGGTAAATAAAACTTCCCCTCTTTCTTCTAAAGTACACTGATAGAGGTGAAGTTTACTCATCATTATCAGGCAAAGATATTTAAAAATTCATTTTCGTTCAGTTTATTATCCTTCCCTGGTCTCAATCAAAATCTCTAATAATTTAATTCCTGAATCGGAAATAACCGAACCGGGACCGAAAATTGCCAGCACACCGGCTTTATAAAGGAAATCATAATCATGAGGAGGAATAACGCCGCCAACAATAACCATAATATCTTCCCGCCCTAACTTCTTCAATTCGTTAATCACTTGTGGGACCAGGGTTTTATGTCCGGCAGCAAGACTGGAAACGCCGAGAATATGCACATCATTTTCTACGGCTTGTTTAGCCGCTTCTTCCGGTGTTTGAAATAAGGGACCGATATCCACATCGAAACCGATATCGGCATATCCTGTAGAAACAACTTTAGCGCCCCGGTCGTGTCCGTCCTGTCCCAGTTTAACTATCATGATCCTTGGGCGGCGACCTTCGGATTCTGCAAATTTATCTGCCAGTTCACAGGCTTTCTTAAAACTGCTATCTCCTCTGCTTTCGGAAGAATACACGCCAGAGATGGCTTTTATATCTGCTTTATATCTTCCAAATATTTTCTCCATTGCATACGAAATCTCACCCAGACTGGCGCGTTTTTTTGCAGCTTCAATAGCAAGCTCAAGTAAATTTCTTTTTCCTGTTTCGCTGGCTTTGGTGATTGCATTAAGAGCATCCTGCACTTCTTCTTCGTTCCTTTCAGCCTTTAGTTTTTGCAGCCGTTTTATCTGTGCTTCTCTCACAGCGTCATTATCCACTTCAAGGGTTTCAATGGGTTCTTCTTTTTCGAGACGATACTTGTTCACTCCAACAATAGTATCCTGGTGAGAATCAATTCTTGCCTGCTTTCTAGCGGCAGCTTCTTCTATCTTCATTTTCGGAATACCGGTTTCAATGGCTTTTGCCATACCACCCAATTCTTCCACTTCCCTGATCAGTTTCCAGGCTTTATGGGCTATTTCGTGTGTAAGAGATTCAACATAATAAGAACCTGCCCACGGATCAACCGTTCTGCAGATATTGGTTTCTTCCTGAATGTAGATCTGTGTATTTCTTGCAATCCTTGCCGAAAAATCGGTTGGCAGGGCAATAGCTTCATCAAGGGCATTTGTATGTAAGGACTGCGTATGACCAAGTGCGGCAGCCATTGCTTCAACGCATGTTCTTGCCACATTGTTGAACGGGTCTTGTTCCGTCAGGCTCCAGCCGGAGGTCTGGCAGTGTGTACGCAAGGCAAGCGATTTAGGATTTTTTGGGTTGAATTGCTTCACGATCTTTGCCCACAGCATCCGGGCAGCTCTCATCTTAGCAATTTCCATAAAATGGTTCATGCCAATTCCCCAGAAGAATGAAATTCTTGGGGCAAAGGAATCGATATCCATTCCGGCATTAACACCTGCTCTGAGGTATTCCAGTCCGTCAGCCAGGGTGTATGCCAATTCTAAATCAGCAGTAGCGCCGGCTTCCTGCATGTGATAACCACTTATACTTATGGAGTTGAATTTAGGCATTTTTTTCGATGTAAACTCAAATATATCAGCAATAATACGCATGGAGGGCTGAGGAGGGTATATATATGTATTCCGAACCATAAATTCTTTAAGGATGTCATTCTGTATGGTTCCTGTCATCTGCCCGTACTTCACTCCCTGTTCAAGCGCTGCAACAATGTAAAAAGCCATCACGGGAATCACAGCTCCGTTCATGGTCATGGAAACCGACATTTTATCAAGAGGTATCTGATCAAAGAGAATATTCATATCCAGAATGGAATCTACAGCCACACCTGCTTTACCGACATCGCCGACCACTCTTGGATGATCGGAATCATATCCGCGGTGAGTAGCCAGGTCAAAGGCAATGGAAAGTCCTTTTTGTCCGGCAGCGAGGTTACGCCTGTAAAAAGCATTGGATTCTTCAGCTGTTGAGAAGCCTGCATACTGCCTGATGGTCCAGGGATGCATTACATACATTGTAGAGTATGGACCCCGAAGATATGGAGGGATACCGGCAGCATAATCCAGGTGTTCCATTTCCAGCAGGTCGTCCTTTGTATAAACACTTTTAACCGGAATTTTTTCTGCTGTCATCCAGTCTTTAGTATTGCGGTTTTCATATTCCCACTCTTTTGTTGTCATTATGCTTTTGACTTTTGTTTTAATGTTTATGTTGTGAAAGTTTGGTTTCATTGTATTTAAATTTTTCAGTTACAAACTATTAACGTCTGAATACATCACAGTTGCAAACTGTGATGTGCTTCGTTTGTAACGAAGCAGCTTGAAGTTTGTAACTTCAAGCATTCAGACACTTTTAAGTTTATAACTTTTACCTTTTAAATAATTTCCAGCATCTCCTGAAACTCCCTCAAAGTCTTCAATACATTCGATCTAATATGAATAAAGTGTTTTATCCCTTTTTGTTTCAAATCTTCAATTATAGCTTTTGGATATCCATCCACAACTAAAATTACATTATCTTTCAAACTGTTATAGAATTTTGGAACTAATTCTGCGTATTCTTCATCCGAACTGCAAACTACAGCTATCTCGGCTTTTGCATCTAAGCAAGCCTGAACCGCTTCATTCACTCTTTTAAATCCGGCATTGTCAACTACTTCAAAACCGGCACAGGCAAAAAAGTTACTTGCAAATTGCGCACGTGCCCTGCGTATGGTAATGTTTCCTATTGTTATTAAAAATACTTTAGGTCGCTTTCCTGACTTTGCATACCTGTCTGTTTTATAACGCAACTCTCCAAAAGCCTGTCCGCTCCGATAGGGTTTTAAAGTTTTCACTTCGGCATCGTCCTCACTATGATTTTCAGGTTTAAATACTGACGAATCAACTTCTTTATCGAGATACTCGGTAAAATTGGGATACTGGTTCGTGCCGAGCAAAATTTCTTTTCTAGTAGCGATTGCCATATCCCGTTTATGTGCAGTTTCGCTGATCTTTGCCTGAATAAATCCTGCTTTGAATGCTTCCAGAAAACTACCTTTTTCCTGTACTTCAAGGAAAAGTTTCCAGGCTTGGTCTGCAATTGAATCCGTAAGGCTTTCAATATAATATGACCCGGCAGCAGGGTCAATAACCTTATCCAAATAAGATTCTTCTTTCAAGAGCAACTGCTGGCTCCGGGCGATTCTTTCGGAAAAGTCATTCGGTTTTTCAAATACCGAATTAAAAGGATTAACCGTCAACGAATCAGTTCCGCCAATAATTGACGACATGGATTCGGTTGTGGTTCTTAGCATATTTACATAAGCATCGTAAACTGTTTTATTCCAGTTGGAGGTAGTGGAATGAATAAACATTTGTGCCACTGAATCGCGGCTGAGTCCATACCCTTTTACAATATGTGCCCAAAGCAACCTCGCTGCCCTTATCTTTGCTATTTCCATAAAATAATTCGATCCGACTGCGAAGTGAAACTTTAACTTTGGCGCCACCTTATCAATAGAAAGTCCACGATCGGTAAGTCGGGTTAAATAATTAGTTCCCTGTGCAAGACCAAAGGCAAGCTCTTCTACAATTGATGCACCGGAATTATGGAAATAATTAGCATTAACAGTAATTACTCTGAAATGTGGCAAATGCGCTCCGGACTCTATCATTTTTTTTGCCAAATCAAAAGAAGCCTCCGCAGAAACAGGGAATTTTCCTTTCAAAGCAAATTGCCCTAACGGGTCAAAATCGACCGAACCATAGATCTTATCTAAATCCCTGTTGTATTTTTTAACAAGCTCATCAACATACCGAACCACATTTATAGAATTATGAAAGCAGATAAAATTCAGTTCAACGGCATCGGCAAAGATGTTTTCAGTTACCTGTTCGATATTTTTTTTAGAGGGCTCAAATTTTTTATCGAAAATAAATCCCAGCGAATTCACTCCTTTCATCAGGATGTCCAAAGCCTTTTTATTTGCTTTTTCGATGTCATCCACATAAATATCCTGGCGGATGTACCAATCGTTGCCGGTTTTTTTATTTCCTCTGATGAAGGGAAAATCTCCCGGAAAAACATCCTGGTGTTTTAAATACTCACTGTTTTCCTTCCTGTAATAAGGTTTAACATCAAAACCTTCAATTGTTTTCCAAACCAACTTCTTATCGTAGTCGGCGTCCTTTAAATCCTGATTGATTTTTTCTTCCCATTGTTCGGTTGAAATAGGTGGAAATTCGGAGAAAAGTTTGTTATCCTTTGACATAGTTGTTTCTCTTATTCACGTCAAAATTAGTTATTTCTTTAAAGATTAGCACTCACGCATTATTATTGTTTTTTAAACACTATCTTTCCTCCTTCCATTTTCCTACTCATCAAAACCCGTATCAAATAAACGGAAGGTGATAATTTTTTCAATATTCCTTTGTCAACGGAAATTGTATATTCACCTTTACTTAATTTGTTATTAAAAATATTATTGATGTTTTGGTTTTGGATTCCGGTTAAATCAATTTTGACCTCAACAGTTTTAGTAAGTTCAAAGGAAATATATAATTCTTCCTTAAATGGATTTGGATAAACACTAAACTTAAATGGATTTTCTTCGGAAATACTTTCCGAAATATGCGTCGCAGGAATTACTTCATAAACCGCCTCCCATCCTGAATTTATTATCCCAACATCAGAAAAAAAGTACAGAGTAATATAATTGCCGGCAGAAAAAAGGGTTCCGGGATTGCTATTTCCCGAGTAACTACCTAACAAAGGATAGGTTATATCCGGTCCATCGTAAATCCAAAGCGAATCGTAGCCCGGTTCAAGATCAAGATAGTTAAAAGTAAGCTTAATTGATTTTTCTTCAGGCGCCGGTATTGTATAAATATAACTTTCATCGTTATAATAATTAAATGCCGGGCCTCCCGAGTCATAAATTGTATCTGTCGTTACAAAACCAGCATTGTCAGTGAATTTATCAGCTATTAATTCCCAAAGATCCGTATATCCGTTATCATATCCCAATGCCCAAATGCCTATTCCTGCTATGTTTCTCCTTTTAACAATGTCATATTTTTTCCCAAGACTATAAGTATCCTCAATAAAGCATTGATTCCAACTGCTTGTATAGAATGCATAATATGGCGAAAAGCTGTTAGGCTCCCATTTCTTATTTTCGTTGGAGTAATATCCTGATGAATTATTTTGGATATATTGATAAGTATATGCCGTACCCGAACCTGTCGTGTTTGAAGGAGCAACCTGCCCGACAGTAGGCCATTGCCGCCCATAATATGGTATGCCCAAAACAAGTTGTTCGTTTGGTACACCCTGCGACTGATAATAAGAAATGGTTCTTAAAAAATTATAATCATAGTTACCGACCATCGAATACAATGGCGAAACAGGTCCGGCTTGCGAGCTTCCATTCCAGTAATAATCGTATCCCATAATCATGAAAAAATCAATATGATCTTTTAAGATTTCTATTTCAAAAGTGCCGCTCCAGTTCACCGCTGGAGCCGCAATGCTAACTTCCGAACCAGGTAATTCGTAATGCATTTGATCACAAAGGTCGATCATAAAAGTCGTAAAATCGTCTCCATAAGACGAAGGCAATGCTTCGACATCAATGTTTACTCCATGGGCATTTCTTGCTTCAATTAGATTAATAATATTGTTTATCAGATTTTGTCGGGCAGTAGCACTGTTAAAAAATGTGGAATGTCCTGAAAATAAAGTTACACAAAGATGAACCTTCACATTATTTATTAGCGCCGAATCAATAGCAACAGAAGTCATCCAGTTGTGAGTTGTTACAGGATCTCCGGTAGCAGGGTCAACTTCATAAGAGAAATGGCACATATCCGAAAGTAAATTCCATTGATAATTGAGGTAGTTGCTGCCTCCCCAATACGGATTATAACCAAACACCCGCCTAATTAATTCATAATTCTTTTGTTCCTTTTGTTCCGGCAGCAAAACAAAACCGTTAACAGAGTCGAATTCATTAACAGAGGTAAATCCAAAGGAGCTATAATATTCGTATTGTTCCTGATGAATGGATTTGTAAGAAGTTTCCTGCGAGATTGAATTTACAACAAATATTACAGAAAAAAAAATTGTATAAAGAAGGAATCTCATTTTATAATTAACTTATTCCTGATGTCGAAATTCTTACCCGATAACCTGAAAAAATATAGTCCGTTGTTCAGGTTTCTGTTATTGAAAACAAATCTGTTTATACCTTTTTGCTTAAAAGAAAAGGTTAATTGTTCAACCAAATTTCCAAATACATCATAAACTTTAAATTCAAGTTTTTGAGGCTCTTCCATCCATAACTCAATCGTGGTTTTTTCTTCAAAAGGGTTGGGATAGACTTTCATAAAAATATTATTCCCAACAGATTCGTCAATTCCTATGGTATCACATGGAACAAAAGAACCGCCTGGCGAACCGCCAAAACATCCGGCAAACCAGTTTGCCGGGTCATTCAAATCTCCAAACGGATCAATAAGTTCAAGCGTTTTACCGGTGCCATCGGCTTCAATGGGCCAGGGAGGCTGGTTTGTATAAGTCATAGAAACAACTAAAAAACCTGTAGAGTCAAAGAGTCTTAATTGTTCTTCTTCACGGGCTAAGCCAAAATTAAAAGGACCAACAATATTGTAAACTTCGGGATAAACATTCTCAAATTTTGTAGTATCCTGGCAAAGCACAAGATATTGACCGGTATCTAAAATAGTTTGGCAGGGAATAATAAATTCATGGTTATCATTTCCATCTTTGAAAATCCAGTCAGATAAATCACGACTTACAGTATCAATATTCCAAAGTTCAACCCAGTCGTCGGCATCAAGCGAATCAACCGGGCGGTAATTAATTTCGTTAAAAACTATAAGAGGTGTATCAATTTCAAGGGTGTCGATTATGAAAAATGCCTTAAAAACGTCGTTAGTATCAACATTTATTAAAAGGTTCTGCTTTAAAGTATCAACCCCGGAAATTATCATATTGGATGCCCAGTGCGAAAAAATATAGCCGGAGTCGGGAATGGCAGCAATTTCAACTGGATTGCCATCGAAATAAAGCCCCTGCCAGGGTAAAGAATCCGGAATGATTGTGTTTATTTTAACTGTTCCATGAATCAGGGAATCAATATCAAGTTTAATGGTAACCAGCGTATCGAGGTTGAACTCATCAATATAATGTTGCCAAACGTAGCCTAAACGATCTTCAACAAATTCCAATACTATATTAACATTAACCTCCCAGAAACCATAACTACTTCCCCAACGTGTCATATGCCGATCCATTTCAGGAGATAACCTGTCTTTAAACAAATGTACTTTTTGAATTATATTTGATGGTAAAAGCATGGTATTAAACATATCTGCACTTCGATTGATGAAATACCGCTTATAATCATCATTTTCCATCAGTCTTCTTAAAATCCAGTGATTATGTGCCCATTGTATATTACTATGAAGCACCCTGTATAATTCATTTTTATAGGGTTGAGAATACATTCCAAGGGCAAAATCAGTATCTGTCAAAACATAGTGCCATCTGGCAGTATCATTAACAGCCCTCCAGTATTTTGTATTATGTCTGGGCCATCCATCAGAATTTACATAATACATCTCTGCTATGAAATAATCCGTATAGTTATCTATTTGTACCAATTTTGAAATCGAATCGTAAACCAATGAATCGACAACTGGCACATTTCTAACATAATCGATCATTTGAACATAATGATTGAAGTCCCCTTCAATAACAATATGGTTTTCCCTGATAACTTCAGTACTATCTTCATGAACGCCAAAATTTTCACTTACATAATACCGATCAATCTTTTCCCTGATATTATGGATACCCCAATATTCTCCATTTAAAAAAATAACTGCCGGTTCATAATCCTGTATGTGAATGTCTGTTTTTTGCTGCACAATTTTGTGCATCAATGCATCCCTGAAATGAGTAACATTAAAATCCTGGCCTGAATTACGCAATACCAACCTGTTGAACCTATGAATGTCTTTATCTTCAAATACCTGATAATTAATCTCCGATTGATCATATTTACCACTGGTAATAATACGTAAACTTTTCATAGGATTTGCCCTTGAAAACCCACCGTGGATCATAACATCTGCGTCTAATTCAAAACCCAGATCCTGATTTTTATCAAAGAATTCAATATGTGAAGGCTTTTTCCAGTCCATCCAAAAATTTGCTCCCTTATATGGATAGATTGAAGATGCATTGGGTCCCATGACATAAATTCCTTCCTCCCAGTCCCACAAATCATGGGGATTTAAATTTATGGCCATTACAGCTAATTCAGTATTAAAATTGATAAAATATGAATTGGAAGATACATTACCCGGTAAAAACCCACTTTTGTAAACCTGGGCACGCAAAACGGTGGTAGAATCAATTGAAATGTATTCCGGGAAAATTTCAGATGTATCATTTATCCAGCCCCCATCAAGTGAATACCTGATAGTATCACCAGGCTCCAGATTAGCAATGCTAACCTCAACATTACCATTATAAAAACCTGGTGCAACACTAAATTCCGGTTCTTTTGCGTAGCCCAAAAATGTGGTTGAAAAATTATTGCTTATGCCCGGAGTTGGGTTCCCAAAGTATCTCAACACTGTATTACCATCAGTTTCCCTACCATAGGAATGATCGCTTTTTGTATAAGGAAAATCTAGATTATCAATAATATTTTGGTCGAGATCACATAGAATTATACTTTCTCCGGTACCAGATAATTTAAAATTCGTATGAAGATACACCGGTTTATCACCAAACCATTCCGGCAACTCCTGGTAAGTAAAAGATTCATCTTTTATTCCAACAGATAAAAAAGGAATGATAGAAGAATTTCCATTATTATTCCATGCATTTAATGCCTGGATAGCCAACACATTTTCCCCTTCGTTTATGATTGATTTAAAAAAATTAATGTCAATAAAAAACTCTTCCGGGGGAAGACCCTCAAACATCACTGCCGGATGAACATCCCGTGAAAAATCATCCCAATGTTGAATTTTTCCAGGCCATCCAATATTTGATCGTGCAATTTCCACCCCGTTTAAATATGCTACAAATGCATCATCATAATCAACCTGGAGTAAAACAGAAGTAATTAAGGTTGTATCTATTATATCAAAAGATTTTCTAATATAAACAGTGGCGACTGAATCAGGTAAAATCGTATTGTCATCACCATCACCACGGCCAAATCCGCCGGGGCCTTCCATCCAGTTTGAATCATCAAATCCAGGATCTTTCCATGCAGGATCCGGTTCAAAAAAAGGAGTAAAATATTTCCAGGTATTATCTGCGTGAATTATTGTTTCCCAGTGGTCAACAATTACTTTATCATCATTGCCACTGGCAAATACTACCATATAGGAATCAGGATAAATGACTACATCCGGGAAAATCCATTTTTCGGGTTCTGTTATATCATCAGAAAGCGTCCAGTCTTTTAATTCAATGCTATCAGTTCCATTGTTATACAATTCGATCCAGTCAGGATAATTGTAATAGTTATCCTCTATGGTAACAGCATTCCGGGAACAAATTTCGTTTATAACAATCTGTCCGTTGCTAACAGTTGAAATTGCAGCAATAAAAAGAATTAAGTTGATTAACCTGTAAGGCAGCCTTTTTTTCATTAAAAGCTTTGTCTTTTATCTATTATCTTGCAGTTTACTGCGTTATGTTTTATCTAAGTCTGTCAGCCGACTTGATCAGCTTTTCATCCTTTAAGATAAACCTGTTGGCAAAAAATAATAATATTAAAGAAGCTATTGGAAAATATGCTCCAATACTAAAAGCCGGGCTTGCATTTATTCCCATTTCAACAAGTTTGGGATATCCAAAGAAAATACCAACAATTATAAAGATGGTTAACAGAATATTGAATTTATTCAGCCTGATTTGCAATAACCTGTTTTTATACTTGAATATTGTTACGATAGTCAGGAAAATCATTGCGATATTCAGGAGAATCAGAGGTAATGTAACTATACTGCTGAAGTGGATTTCCGAGCCGGGAGTCATATTCTTTAATTCGGTAATATAAAGCTTGTAGTAATTTAATTCGGTTAAGAAACTTGTTAGCGGAAAAAAGAATATTAAAACATTTGCAATAATAACCAAAACAAGAAATAAAGTCTGTATCCTTTGAATCATTTTTTATAAGATTTTAAGTTACTGCAAAGATAAATCTTTTTATTCTTTTTTCGGTTTGGATTTTTTACTTTTCCTGCCAAAGAGGTCGCTTAATTTGTTGAATTCCTGAGTATAAAATATCCCTATGCCTTGTGTATAAGGTGCATAGTTGTTATACAAATAATTATTATTTGATATATTGAATGCTTTTCCACGTAATCTTCCATCCTGTGTTATCTTAACTTCAACCGTAACTTCTCCAACAATATCATTGGTATTTTTTGCACTTTCACTACCTCTTACACCAACATTACCATCAATTGAAACCCTGTCATCAAAAAGCTGAGTAGAAAGAGCAACCTCCACTTCCTGAGATGAAATTTCATCGCCGGGGCGGTAATTAATGCCTATGTCGAAATCATTACTTATTTGCGACAGCCAGTTATTAAGCTGGTTAGTAAGAAGTGAGAAGGTGTTAAATCCTACCGACCCTGAATAACCGCTACTGTAACTGAAGCTGTTAAGCACGAGCAACGATAACATCTGCTGACTCATCATAGCCTGATCGGTTGTATCTAACCTGGAATAAACATATTGTTTTTCATCATCTTTCATATTTGGGAATTCAATATTAAATTCGATTTCCGGGTTTAAAAGCTTATTTTTTAATATAATTACACAATCCACATTAACCCTTGTAGCCGAATCTTCGGGCGGGCCATATTCTCCCAATGTGGTTTTAATTTTATACACAGCCTCAAGGCTGATATGTGCATCGTTAGGATCGCCGGTCCATGTAATTTTGCCGCCTCTTCGTATATCAAAATTCCGGTTAATAATATTTTGTAAAGTCAGAAAAAATGATCCGCGATTAATAATGTATTCGCCGTTCATAGTAAATTTACCTGCAGGAGTAATATCCATTTTTAATTCGCCATTACCGTTTCCTCTGAGATTACCCATTTGATAAGGCAGAAAAATTTGTATTTCAGCGTCTTGAGTAACATTTAGATCAAGATTCAGGGTAATGCCTTTATTATCCGCATCATAATCATTTTGTTTTATAGCAGTAACCTGGTCTGTATTTATAAAAATAATGTAATCATTCTCGGCAACTTCTGTCGAAGAGCTAACAGGGATTTTAACATTGGTTCCTTTTTCCGATTTTACATTTATATCCAAATTCAAATTATCGGGCATGCCAAATATTTTCACTTTCCCCGTAGCAAATGCCTTTCCATAGAAAATCTCGTTCTGCCTTTTTGTTGTATTTAGCCCGGCTAAATTAGTAGCATCAAAATTCAGATCCAGTGTGAAATCCCTTAAATAATCATGGTGGATTTTACCCGAACAGATTGCCTGGTTGTTAAGTGAGTCGTAAATAGTGATATTGTTAAAATAGATAAGGTCTTTTTCGAAATATATCTTATCGGCAAAATAATAAGAAACATTCAGATAGTTGATATGCATCTGCGTACGCATCACACTGAGTTCGCCGGTGAGCACAGGTTTTTGGTTTGTTCCCCTTAATTGAAATTTACCGGTAGCAAGCCCTTTTACTTTTGAGCTGAAACTTCTTACAAACGGTTCAATAGTGATGAGCTTGTAATTGTTAAGATTAATATCAATATTAAAGTTGTCTTTTGTGCTTTTTGGAAAATATGTTCCGGTTACTTCAAGTGTTTTGCTTTTCCCGATATTTCCCGTATAAATTATTTCACCCAAAATATCAACGGTTTCTTTTTGTGGATTCCAGGTTGTTTTTAAAACCGCATCCCCCAGCTTTTCTTTATTAAAATGAAAATCCTGGATTGTTATGTCGGATAAAAAATTCGGTAACTTGTAATAGTCAGCTATTTTCAAATTTCCGTTGATCAAACCATCCATATCGAAATTATTTTTTCTCAGTATCAGATCAAAATTTGAAAGATTAAAATTATTAAAACTCAAAAGCAAAGTATCCAAAGGATTATCAGAAACTTTTCCATCAATTCTTAAATCCTGATTATTACTGTGAAATGCAATGTCGTGAAAGTGAATATTATTTGAGTCAACCAGAAGAAAGTTAGCAGGGCTGATGGTCCAAAGCGAATCACTGATCATTACCTCGGCATGGTTGAATTTTAATTCCATTTTGTCGTCGTTATAAAAAACTACATGCCCGTTCCAATCGCCATAATTTTTCTCTTCGTGCTCCAAATTATTCCAGCTAACATCGAATAATACAGAATCGTTCCTGGCTTTACATATAATATTGAGGCTATCTATATTGATTGTATCTGAAAGAAAAAGTTTGTTGCAGCCGGTTGATAATAATAATTCTTCCTCCTGAATATAAGATTTCATAAACCAGTCTTTAAATATCTTGCCGAGGTATTCTATTTTAGGTGATTCTCCCTCTAAAAACAAGTTGTTGATGTGTGAATTATATCCACCTGTAATTTTTGTTCCCGGTGCAAGTTTTAATTCGGGTATAAATAACTTACTGAGCGGAGTGGTGTTTTTAAGCTCAATATCAAAAATAAAATCCTGGTCGCTCAGTTCTAATCCGCTAAGGTCAACTTCATGAAATAGTGTATCAAGATAATAGTTAAAAAACCGGATTGAAGTAACTGGCAGTTCTTTAAATAAAAATTTCCCTTCCACCGAAGCATCAACTATATCAGAGAACAGTCGGATCATGGCAAATTCGCTTGAGTCACGCACAATACTTAAAGTAAAATCTTTCATAAAGTATTTCTCCCCTTGCTCAGCATACACAGTGCTGTCGATAATAATAATTCCCTGAATATTATCAAGCCGGTCGCCCCTGAAATCGAAATTGAGTGTGGTGGATAAACTCATGGTGGAGTTACGATTAACCAGATTTATTTTGTGCAGGTTAGCATCTTTAATATCTGCTATAAAATTATAACTGGGTGTATTTTTGCTGTAATCGATAATGCCGTCAAAATCAAGATTGATGTTTTCGTCTTTTACAATAAAACTACCACTGAATTTTTGTTCGATTAAATCGCCGGAAATAATTATTTTATTATATTCATAATCATAGAATTCAAGCGAGTCAACAATTCCATTCATGTTGATTTTAATAGTTTCGGAGGTTATGCCTGAACCTGTAATATCGGCTCTCATATCAATTCTGCCTAAGTATTTTTCTGCTGTAAAAAATGTTCCGGCATTAAAATCATTGGCTTCAATTTTTCCTTTATATTCAATATTGTTGTCTTTATTCACCCTTAAAAGAATATCTGTATTAATCTGCCCTATATCCGTTTTGAAATGAGCATAAGAAACAAAGTCGTTGTAAAATCCTGTAAATTTGCCGTTAATCCTCATTTTGCCAAGCCTGGTAAGCATTTCTGGCAAATCAATATGCACATCTTCGGTCGGTATCCTGAATTCCCTGACATCTTCTACAGAAGTGATAAAATCGTTGATAGATAAATGAGAATAGGTTTCTTTAATATCGGGAAGTCCGTTCATTTGTATATTCCCGCGAAACTGTGTTAATTGTCCATAGCCGAATTTGAAATCCTTTGCTTTAAAATTATTTACAGTTCCTTTGATTTTACCTGAGACCCTCATCCTGTTATCCATTGCAAACATTACAGGTGCAAAATACCCCACTTCCCCAAGATTTATTATTGAAGGGCGTATTTGAGTTTGAATATGAACCTTATTAATGAAATCCTTAAAAACCCTGAAGCTGTCAAAAGCAAATTTAAAGTCGAGGTCCAGGTCATTTTTTTGTGTAAGAACTTTTAAATTCTGAGCTTGCAGGATTTTCGGACTTATTTTAAAATTACATGAAAGACTGTCCACTATGAAACCGCTTTTTTCTATTAATGAAAGATGATTAATGTCGGCAGAAATTGTGTCTTTATCAATAACGACATTTTTTATATCAAGATTAAGGTTACGAATCCCGATGTTATTAAAGTTTATTCCGGTATGTTTCGGCTTTTTATTTTGGTCATTAAAAACAAACTTAGAATTGGAAATTACAACTTTATCAAACTCTAATATCCATTTGGGAGATTGTTTTTTAACCGTATCTTCAGTACCGAAATAATCAATTATAAATTGAAAATTTAATTTAGTGCTGTCCTTATATTTTCTGAGCCGGATATTAGCGTCGGTTAAGGCAATTTGTTTAAGTTTCAATATTTTTTTTTTAGAATCAAACCGCTTGATATTAACCGAAAGATTACCGGCATATAAAAGCGTGTCCTTCTGCAGGTCTTTAATCAGAATGGTTTTCAGGGACAAATTCCTGAACGATTTTATTTCCAGTTTTCCGATACATATCTCGGCATTGAGCTTATTAGTTAAGTATGATGTTGCAATTCGCGCCAGTACCGTTTGAGTAATAGGATTCTTCAGCAGGAACATAATAGCAATGATTAAAGTAATTATTCCTGTGATTAAATAAATCGATATTTTCAGAATCCTGTTTTTGATAATTTTGTAATGTTGTAAAATTTAATTAATCTGGCACTGAACGAAAATACATAATAATAAACAACATAACTTTCGTCCGTATGGATGCGTTATAGTAAAATTGAATTTTGCCAAGTTACGAAATTCAGTAAGAAATTTATACATTTTAAAAAATATTCGATAATTTATAAACAACTAAATGTGTAAAACCATAACCCGGACAAGCCTGAATTTTAAACGTTAAATTTATTAATTAATTTTCGGACAAAATATAATTTAGTATCTCACTGAGCATAAAATATGTAAATAAAATTCCTGACAGGGAAGAATTTTATAAGCTATTCATTACCACAGGATGGAATAAAAAGTTCAAGGTTTAACTATAAAGAAATGAGTTTTATATGAACGAAAGGGTAATCAATAAAAGCAAGGAATATTTCAATTCAGGTTTGGGTTGCGCCGAGAGTGTGTTGCTTGCTATAACCGAAGCTAAGAACATTCAATCAGAACTGATACCGGGAATTGCCACTGGGTTTTGTGGGGGTATATCTCGAACCAATAATATGTGTGGGGCAGTCACCGGTGCTATCATCGCAATTAACCTTTTATATGGAAGAAATAAAGCAGGTGATCCGAAAGAAGAAAATTTTAATAAGGTGCAGGGATTTCTGGAAGAATTCAGGAAAACTTTTGGCACGATCAATTGCACGGAATTAACCGGCTGCGATTTAAGTACTGAATCAGGCAGAGAAAAATTTGAAGTGGAAAACATTAATCTGAAATGTACTGAATTTACAGGTGAGGCAACTCGAATCGCATTAGAAATTATAAATTAAATTTATCAACTCAGCAACCCAACCCTCGAAGCATATTGTATGGCCCCAGCAGTACTGCTCACATCTAACTTTTTAATAATTCTCTGGCGATGTGTATTCACTGTACTGGTGCTTATGAAAAGTTTGTCGGCAATCTGTTTACTTATAAGACCGTCCGAGACGAGTTTGAGTATTTCTTTTTCGCGTTTACTTAATTGTGGTAATTCTTCTTTTGGTGGAAAATGAAATAGTTCACCGGTTTTAGAATTAACGAGCCTGCATCTGAAAGGAGTATGAATATCTTTATCGGGTGAAATATCAAGAAGACTTAAAGCCAGCCAAACATTTCCATATTTATCTAATTCCAAAACCGTTTGCTGTTCGATCACACGGATATATTTCCCTTCATTATTCTTTCGCCGATAATCATAAATTAATTTATAATCTTTAATATTTTCAGTGGGTATATTAAACCCAAGCGTTATAAAATATATTCCTGCTTTAAGAATTCCAGCCAGATCTTCCGGGTGAATATGGCGGTCGAAGTAAGAATGGCCTTTTTTTTCAGCCTCATTCAGGTCATATCCAAAAACCGTTTCAAATTTCTTCGAATTGTAAACATGGTCTTTTTTATACAAATCAAATATGGAAATAGAGCTGTTTCCTATAACATCAAGTTGTTCTAAGAAAGAGATATGCTTATTTAGGATGGTATAATCAAGTTCTGTTTCCATAAACTTTTGCGATTCGAGTAACTGCCAATATTCGTAATATAGTTTTTCCAGATTTTCCATCTGTTTGAAATTTAGTAATACGTTAACTGTTTGCCACTTACATTTTAATCATTCTCTCGCGTGTCTCAATATAAAAAACATGAGTGTTTCATAATAAAAATACTGATTTATCAGTATTGTGTAAATAAATGATATGATAGAATTTTGCTGTAAATTTAAACATTAAAATTAAAGCATTGGAAAAGCAATTTTTGTTATTAATTTTTGTTCTGGTTTTCAGACTGTTTAGCTTTGCTCAAGAGATTACTCAAACCATAAAAGGTAAAGTTTATGATAGTGAAATGGAGATGGGTTTGCCGGGGGCAACAATTGTAATTCCTGGTTCTGATCCTTTAATTGGTGTTACAACCGATAGTGAAGGTTATTTTAGATTGGAAAAAGTCCCGGTAGGAAGGGTTGATCTCCAAATCAGTTTTATTGGATATGAAAGTTATTTTGTATCTGAATTACTCGTAAGTTCAGGTAAAGAAATTAACTTGAATATTCCCTTAAAAGAATCGGTTGAATATTTGGATGAGGTTGTTATAAAAGCCGATATTCAAAAAGAGAAACCTCTTAATTCAATGGCAACAGTATCGGCAAGGACCTTTACCGTAGAACAGGCACAAAGATTTGCCGGAGGTATGGACGATCCTTCCCGGTTAGTGAGTTCAACGGCGGGTGTTACACCCAGCACTGTTGAAAATAATGAGATTATCATCAGGGGAAATGCTGCAAAAGGAATTCTATGGCGACTGGAAGGAGTTGAAATTCCTGCCCCGAATCACCTTGCCGGTATGTTCTCGGGCGGAGGGATCATAACCATGTTCAATAGTAATATGTTGGCTAATTCCGATTTCTTTACAGGAGCTTTTC
The DNA here is from genome assembly GCA_016783885.1 of Bacteroidales bacterium. Lineage (GTDB taxonomy): Bacteria > Bacteroidota > Bacteroidia > Bacteroidales > JAADJA01 > JAADJA01. The sequence goes on along the minus strand of JADHVR010000003.1, from coordinate 89,319 downwards.
CGGCTGAATATGGTAATGCCTTATCAGGTGTATTCGATATTAACTTGCGAAACGGAAATCAGGATAAAAGGGAATATGCGCTCCAGGCAGGTTCTTACGGAATTGATTTAGCTGCCGAAGGTCCAATTAAAAAAGGTAAGCAGGCAAGCTACCTGATAAATTACAGGTATTCAACATTCGGGATTTTAAAATCACTTCTGCCGCAGGTAACCGGATTGCCTGATTTTACTGACCTGTCGTTTAAAGTAAATATTCCAACCTCTAAAGCCGGTACGTTTTCATTGTGGAGTATTAATGGTATGGGTAAGATCGATTTTGAACCTCAAAAAAATCCCGAAGAATGGACAACAAATTATGATGCTTATAATTATGATATTCATTACGACTTAACTGCATCAGGATTGAATCACAGGATAATTGTGGGTAAAAAATCCTATTTGTTTTCATCATTATCATTTTCAGCAAGTAGATATACGAATAACAATTCCTATTTAAGGTCGAACTTAGATGAAGTTCCTGTCTCCGATCAAAATGAGGTCAATTCAAGATTATCTTTATCAAGCTATTTAAATCATAAATTCAATAGCCGGCATACGAACAGGACGGGAATTGTATTGAGTAGATTAGCTTTTAATTATGATGTTAAAGGTAATTCGGATGTGGCAAACAGCAATACTTATGATTTCCTGGTAAACGACAAAGGATTATCTGCTTCTGCACAGCTTTATTCTCAATCTAAATATTTCATCAATGAAAAGCTGAATGTTAATGCCGGACTGCATTTGCTGTACTTTGCCTTTAATAAAAAATTTACCGCTGAACCGCGTGTCGGCTTCAATTGGAATTTTGCACCCGCTCATACCTTTAGCCTGGGATACGGCAGGCACAGCCGGATAGAACCTTTAAGAATTTACCTGATGGAAACTGAAACTCCGGGAGGTATGGAAGAGCTGAACAAAGACCTGAGAATTACAAAAGCTCATCATTTTGTGTTGGGTTACGATTGGAATATCAGCAATAATACGCATCTGAAGATTGAACCATATTACCAGCTATTATTTGACGTTCCGGTAATTGTTGATAGTTCATTCTCAATGATCAATTACAAAAGTGAAATGTTTTTTACGGGGCAATTGGTTAATGACGGAACCGGGAGAAATGTGGGTGTGGATATTACCTTTGAACGTTTTCTGAATAAGGGTTATTATTATATGCTCACTGCTTCTGCTTTTGATTCGAAATATGTTGGAGGCGATGGCATTGAACGAAATACACGCTACAACCAAAATTTTGTGTTTAACCTGTTGGGCGGAAAGGAATGGCAGGTGAGGCAAAACAATATATTTAGTTTGAACGGGAAATTTACTGTATTGGGAGGCCAGCGATATGCCCCTGTAGATGTGGAAAGTTCAAATACAAGTCAGTTTGTGATCTATGATAATTCAAGGATCTATGAAGAACAAGCGCCAACAAATTACTACATCGATATTTCATTGAATTATCGTATCAACAGGCAAAAATGCGCTCATACTATAATCTTGCAGGCTAAGAACCTGCTTATGCAAAAAGAATTCCTGGGACATGCTTATAATTACAAAACTAACACAGTTGAACCTTATGAGCTTGCAATCATATTTCCTTATTTGAGTTATAAGATTGAGTTTTGAGGATAAATTATTAAATTTGTATTCACTCACATTATAGTGCCAGACATGGCAAGTTGAGGCAAGCCTGTGCGCAAGGAACTTGCCATGTCAAAAAAAAAGCAGAGACAACTTCCCGACAAAGCAAGTCCCCTGCCCACAAAAATTCCCACTTCGACTTGCTGTGTCTGGTTACAATCAGGGGACATGCCTTCGGCATTTTTTGTCCCTTTAGGGACATCCTGTCTGTAACCCTGAACGACTGACGAAGGAAGGAGTTCGGGGGAAATAATAAAAAATAACATAGTCCCGTTAGGGATGGACTTCCTTTAATAAAATCCCGAACTCAAATTTTTTTAGGATTTAGGCGAGCGGAAATGTGGATAGTTAATCCGAAAAGGATTATTATAGGATTCCTGCCCACCTTCCGAAAAATGTATTTGAATTATTTGTATATTTGCATCAAAAAATATAACAAATAAATGTAAAAGCATAAATATGTTAGTATCATCAGAAAAACTCATTTCACAAACTTCACCACCACTACACCATTCCCTTAGTTTTTAAGCATTTAAAAAATCAGAGCTTGATCAATTTTTCAATAATTGAAGTCTGATTATAATTGACTTGCAGAAAATACAGCCCGATCTCAAGATTGCGGATATCTATGTCCTTTGTTAATTTACCTTCTTCCGGTTCGATATTTTGTATAAAAATTTCATTTCCTGTAATATCAAATATTGATATTACAACTTTTTTTACTTCTAACAGATATCCTGTTATCTGAAAGAAATCTCCTGCAGGGTTCGGACTTATATTAATGCTATAATTAATGTTTTGCTCTTCGATATTTGTTATTCCGTCCGAAATGTAATTTGCACTCCATCCTTCGCTTGTTATACTGCCGTTAGAAGTAAAAACGATCTGCATTTCCCCGTCAGCTGTAATGGACGGTGGTAAGCCGGAACCCGAATATGTACCAAGTAATAAAGTTCCATTTGAAACATCATACACTTTAACAAAATCATAGCCATCTTCTGTTTCAAATTCAGTAAATGTTAAGGTGATATAGGAGGCACCTACCGGTTCAATTTTCCACATACAGTTTGTATTATTATTGTAGTGATAGCTTCCGCTTCCATCACTTATACTCCCCCCGGCAGTGGTAATGGTTTGCAACCCGGAACAATGAATCATTTCCTGGATTTCGTAACTTATCAACCAGCCTTCACCTGTTATCCCATTATTATCTGAATAGAAATGCAACAAAATAGTGTCATTGCTTGACGCTAACTGACCGGGAATTTCGTTTCCCGAAAATGAACCCAGCACCGGAAACGTATTATCAGGTCCGTTGAAAATGGTTAAAACATCATTGTTTAATTCCGTATCGAACTTTTCAAAAAGTATTGTAATATAATCCACGCCTGAAGGATAATCGGGAGCGAGCAGCCAGTAACAGTTGTGACCGTCAGCATAATTGTCGATCGGACCGCTACCGTCATCAAATTGCCCGTTAATAAAAGTTACAGTATCGATGCCATTGCAGAAATAGGGGTAATTCTCAGGGTTTGGAATTGTATTGAAAAAAGCACCATTGTTCTCATTGAAATTAAACGTGCCCGGAGAAAAATCACCGAGGTAATAATATCCGTCATAAGCACCGCTCCAGTTCCAGTTACAGTGATAATAATTTGGACCCAGGTATCCGTCAATTAACCAGACATGTCCCCCTCCACCCATTCCGTAATATAAAACCGGTTTTTTTTTATCAAGTTGGTTCATCAGCATATTTTGCCATTCTTCAAGGGTATAATTTGCCTGAACTCTGAGAACTATAGAATCGGAATAATTAAAATAATCCTTAAAAGCATCCCGGATATTTACAAGATACCCGAGAGTACCATAAGGACCAAATTCAACTTCAGCAGCAACACCAAAATGAAATATCAGGGTTGCAACAGGTATATTAAGTTGTTCCACGTTATTGGGCATCGCATCCCATTCATAAGTTGTGTTTTCAAAATCAGCAAAAAGATACCCGTAGTTAGGGCAATTATATCCGTTCGACCCAATACCGTGAACAGGAAATTTATAATAGTGCATCAATTGTGTAGAAGCAGCAGACCCGCACCATCCACATGTATATCCGCCAGGTCCCAGCGGGTCAGGGGGACATAATGCATTATAAGGATAATTCTGGTGCCATGTCGAAGTGATCAGAGGCTCCACGCTTTTCCATCCTTTTATAATATCCTTTAAATCATTTATTAGGCACGACTCCCACAATTGTTCTATCTGACTTGTCTGTTCTATGCCTTTCGACCAGACATATTCTATTTGTTGTTTATATGAATTTATCAAATATTTAAAACCGTCAGGTTGATTATCGGGTGTGTATTTTCCTTCAAATGAAAATCCAAGAATTGGAATAGTGTTATCATCGCCCGATACAATTATAAACCCTTCTTCCTGGAAGTTAAAAATATAAAAAGCTGTTGTTCCTGCGATCTCTTCTATGAAAATTTCACCGATTATTGGCTGATGAGATGATGTAATAATATATTCAGACTTTACTGGGAATAATAGTTCATAGCAACTTGTTTTGCCTGTTCAAGTTCGATTTTTTCGGCTTTGGAAATTAAACTAAAACTAAGAATAATAAAAAGAGTTAGGTAGATTTTTTTCATAGTTTGATTTTTTTTGATTAGAAAAAGTGATAGTTGAATCGGAGATTGTATCCAATTTTTATACCAAAAACACAAACGGTTGTTAATAAAAACCGTAGAATGATTAATATTATTTCTCGTATGTTTTAATGTATATTTATCGGACACTTTGAGTTCAGCAACGGACAACAGGATTTTATCGGCAAATTGTTGAATTCCTGTAAAATTATTATTTTTACCTTTCCGAATACTGGATACTGGATTGTAATGATTGCTATTTTACTCATTAAACCAAATCTTGGAATTTGTATCCATTAATTATCGAAATAAAACTGAAAAACAATTAGCCGTAATAACTCTTGCAAATCAACTTTTATCCACACATTGAAAACCCGCAATTACTGCAAACTAAGCAGCCTTCCTTATACATTAAACCGCCTTTGGTGCTACATTCGGGGCATGCCTGCTTTTTATCAACGGTTCCGTCCGGTACAAATTTCTTTAATGCCCTTACAACACCGTTTTTCCACGTATTGATAGATTCATTATTAAAATTCAGATGGTCAACCAGTTCGATAGCATAATGTAATGGCATTCCATGCCGGAGGATGCCGGATATCAGTTTGGCGTAATTCCAGAATTCCTTATTGAACGACCTTGACAAGCCTTCTATGGTTGTTTTATATCCTTCTTTATCTTCAAATTGGAAGTCATAGCGGGCATTTTCGTTTTTAGTCGGTTTATTTCTTATCACCCATCCCTTGTTAACCAAGCTCGGAAGATAGAATCCTTCGGCGTTACCTGTAAATATTTCATAAGGTTTGCCATCGAGCAAACCTACAACAGCTATCCATTTATCATAATCGTTCTGGAACCTGACGATTTCAGCTTCTAATTGCTTTGGTCTTGGAGGAGCCTTGGTTTCTTTAAATACTGCTTCACCTTCTTTATTATTGCTGATAAGAACCCCGTCGCGCGAGCCTTCCCTGTAAATAGTCATTCCTTTGCAACCGCTTTCCCAGGCTGTTTGGTAAACATTACTAACCAGTTCCTCATTTACATCTGCCGGCAAGTTCACCGTAACACTTATGGAGTGGTCAACCCATTTCTGAACTTCTCCCTGCATCCTTACTTTTTCAACCCAGTCAACGTTGCCGGAAGTGGCTTTATAATAAGGCGATTTTTTGATTAACGGCTGTAATTCTTCATCTGTAAATGCCTTTACTTCTTCAACATTATATCCGTTAACTTTCAGCCACTTCAGGAACTTCGGATGAAATACATCGTATTCTTCCCATGCATCGCCAACATCATCAACAAAAGAAACGTTCACATTTTTATCATTCGGATTTACCTTTCTTCTTCTTTTATAAGATATCTTGTAAACAGGCTCTATTCCTGATGTTGTCTGAGTACAGATACTAACACTTCCGGTTGGTGCAATGGTAAGCAAAGCTATATTTCTTCTGCCCACCCTTTCCATCTTTTCATACACTTTTGGCGCTACTTGCTTTATCCTGCGAATAAATGTATTGTCCTTTTCTCTTTCAATATTAAAAATTGGGAAAGAGCCTCTTTCTTCAGCCAGGTCAACTGATGAACGGTAGGCTTCGACAGCTAATAATTTATGCACTTCAACCGAAAAATCAGTAGCTTCTTTAGTACCGTACCTGCTTCCGAGTGCAGCTATCATATCGCCCTCTGCCGTAATACCAATTCCGGTACGCCTGCCCTGCAAAGCTTTCTCGCGTATATTCTCCCATAATTTTCTTTCAATGCTTTTTATCTCATGATCTTCCGGGTCGGCATTAATTTTGGCAAGAATAGCATCTATTTTTTCAACTTCCAGGTCAATGATATCGTCCATTATTCTCTGGGCATACCTGACGTGATTTGTAAACAGTTCAGAATTAAAACTGGCTTCTTTTGTAAAAGGTTTTTCTACATAACTGTAAAGGTTTAAAGCAATCAGGCGACAGCTATCATAAGGGCATAATGGAATTTCACCGCAGGGGTTTGTGGAAACGGTAGTGAACCCAAAATCGGCATAACAATCGGGAATAGCTTCGCGGGTTACGGTATCCCAGAATAAAACTCCCGGTTCGGCCGATGCCCAGGCATTGTGAATAATTTTATCCCATAGTTTTCGCGCATCAATTTCTTTTATTACAACCGGATTATCAGAATCGATAGGATATTGTTGCCTGTAAGGTTTATTTTCAATAACAGCCTTCATAAATTCATCATCAATCTTAACCGAAACATTAGCTCCGGTAACTTTACCTTTTTCCATCTTGGCTTCGATGAAATTCTCTGAATCGGGATGTTTTATTGAGATGGAAAGCATAAGGGCGCCGCGTCTGCCATCCTGTGCCACTTCCCTTGTTGAGTTGGAATATCTTTCCATAAAAAGAACAATACCGGTTGAAGTAAGGGCACTGTTTTTTACCGGACTTCCATCCGGACGAATATGGCTTAAATCATGACCTACCCCTCCTCTGCGTTTCATCAGCTGAACCTGTTCCTGGTCAATTTTCATAATTCCGCCATAAGAATCTGACGAACCTTTATTACCAATAACAAAGCAGTTTGATAATGATGAAATCTGAAAGTCATTTCCTATTCCTGACATTGGACCACCCTGGGGGACAATGTATTTAAAATCTTTTAAAAGCAGATAAATATCATGTTCACTCACGGGGTTTGGGTACTTATGCTCAATCCTGGCAATTTCGCGAGCCAACCGCCAGTGCATATCGTCGGGAGTAAGTTCATAAATATTGCTATCACTATCTTTCAGGGCATATTTATTCATCCAGACATTTGCAGCCAGTTCATCTCCCTTAAAATAGACAGTTGACTTCTTCAGTACCTCATCAGTTAAATATTTTCGTAATACGGGTTTTTGCACTTTTTCTTTTTTAACAGCCAAAGCTTCCTTTTTCAGGATACTCAACTCGACCGGTTCAACAGGCATAGCAGGTCGCTGCCTTTTTTCCAGGACTTTATCATAAAAACTTGTATCCTTCTTAACTTCTTGTTTTTCCTCTACATTAGCAAAAAGACTTTCATTCATCTTGTTTTATAAATTATTATTGTGGTAAAAAATTTGTAAAATACTGATTCACTGCAAGGTGGAAATTCGTACAGACTTATTTTTTTGCAGTGCTAAGATACAACACAAAGAAAGGATATTGCAAATTCATTTATAAACAAAAGGCTGTTAATAAAATCATATTGTATTGAATTCAGTAATAATAAATGTTAAATACAGTATTTATTAACAATTTTTTAATAAAAAATTTACATTGAATTACAATAATCGGTACTCATGCCAAACTACTGTTATTACAAGGATTTCATGGTTTTGATAAATAAAAGAACCAAGATAAAATTTTAAGTGCTAATCCTGCCCCGTCCTGAAGTTTCAGGTTTCAGGTTTGACCATTGACCATGCTTGAGTAACATAGTCCCATTAGGGATGGCCTTCCTTTATCAAAAATCCCGAACTCACGTTAATATAATAAGGTTTTTCTGAAATTCGTAGTAGAACCAAAAATAACAAACACGCTTATATTCAAAGAAAAAAGCCCCGTTGTACCACGGGGCCTTTCGATTTGGAAATTATTTACGTAGATACCCCCTCTTGATCTCCCCCCAAGGGGGAGACATTTCCCCCTCTTGAGGGGGTTAGGGGGAGGTTAATCCGGCACCTGGCTACCTTCTCCGATATTCGGCAGCCACAACTCATTTTTATCCGTATTACTCACCTGCCCGTTCATATTAAAATCACCAGATTTATAACCCTTTGTTCCAGCCTGATTTGTCCAAATAGTTTTATCACCTGAATTAACATCTCCATCGGCATTTGCATCGGCGGATATCATTTCGTAAATACTGCTGCCGAGATATTTTTGTGCATTTGTTCCGTAAGCCTGCCCTGCCGTTGTTGTTTAATCGTAGGTGTAAACCCCACCTGATTCGGTTACCGGATTAGCAGATATGATGCCGAGGTGGTTGCGGTGCCATATAACGAGATATAGCTGGTTTATTGGTGAATAACTAAATATAGGATTTGATGTCCCATCTAAATCCGAAATCGAACCATTATTTTTCAGGAATGCAGCTTATCTTCCAATTTGCCGTGACTTCAGTAGCATTTGAATCTGATGCTGCATTCCTTATCCCTCAATTCCACCAAAAACCAGTCTGCGATAATTGTATTTGGTATAGAGGAAACAAATTCAGACTAATATTTATCAATCGTAATTGTTCAGTTTATTGTTCATCAATTGAAGATACGGTCTTGAAAAATGTATAAAGGAAATAAATGTATAAGGGGAATAAGGGTTGGTAGCATTTTTTAATATCCCCTTATTCCCCCTTATCTTCTATTTCAAATAAATCTCCTGTCCTAATTTACTTCCGAGTATTTCCCGCATTTCTGTCAGGTTTACCATCAGCTTATCCATATCTTCCTCTGTTCCCATTACTTTTGTGGCGAGGGCATAAAATTTTTCATCCATGCCGTCAAAGACAGCATAGTTTTTAAATTCTGTCATAAGCAAAAGATCCCAATCATCCCTGTTTACAGCGCTTGCCGAAATTATCTTGTAAGATAAAATCAAACCTTCTTTTTTTGCCTCTTCCATAATGGCTTTCCAGTTCTTACTAAGATCTTTCAGGTAGTCTAGATCTTTACCATCCTTGGTTTTGATAAAAGATAAATCCCAGACTGAACCATTTTCATAGGGTAGTTCCTGCGCAAAACAATTTGCAGAAACGTAAACTGCCAAAAGCAGTAAAATTGATAAGTAACGTGCATTTTTTTTCATTTTGATTTTTTTAAGTGATTATTAAATAATTTGATTCATTGTTTAGTGGCTGTACACAACGTCGGTAAAATTCAAAAAAATGATTGAATTTCTAATATGACACACCCCTACACCCCTCTCGGAGAGGGGACTATAGGTAATCATTTTTTTGAATTTACAAAACATCATTAGTTTAAAGACAGACACTATTTATCTTCAATTGAAGGGTGATTAAAAGTATAACCAAGCTGTTTTAAAACATCAGCCATGTTGAAATAAACCCACTCCTCAACTATCTTCCCATCTATAACCCGATTAATATTAATCCCTGAAAATTGTACACGTTTGCCTGTGGCCGGCAGGTCGCCGCGAGAACCGGTGTGTGTACCTGTAACTGTCCAACGCAGTACAACCAGGTCATCTTTTACAAACAGTTCATCAGCAGTAACATTGAAATCAGGATAAGCGGTTCTTACCCAGATTACATTATCCTTGTATTGTTTAGTACCTACAAGATCTTCTTGAATATTAACTTCATGACGAATGATCTCAGGTGAATACAGTTCATCCAATAGTGCATAGTTACCCTCGCTCCAAATTTTCAGGGCACGATTGGAAAGGGCTTTCATGTCTTCTTCAGCCCCGGTATTTGCTGTTTCGTGTTGACAGCTTGCTGATGTGCATAACAAAAGCATTAAAGCAATTTGAGTGATTTTTGATAACAAATTTGATTTTTTCATTTTGACCTCCTTTTTAATAATGTAAAAAATTTAGTTAATACTTTGTTGATTAAAAATTTTAGACTTGATTTCTTAAACAATTGTCAACTCCTCCTCCGTTTCACTTCGGGCGCCTATGCTAAAGCTTCGGCGACAGCATACGGATAAATCAGTCCTGCAAGCACCGTACCCCAAAACCGTACACCTTATAGTAGTCGGTCCGGTTTACCTGTGCGTAATTGTAGTCCAGCCTCCGGGTCCATGTATTCGAACCACTCTCATTAGACGACCAATAGTAGACACGGCTGCCGAGATTATGGAACGTACCGTTTGTGTTACGGTAGCCACCCGGAAGGGCTGTGAAACCACTCGAATTTGTTGCTCCTGTATTAGGACTGTTCCAATGGGTTGTGCCGGTTTCTTTTAAGTTGCCACCTGCATCAATGCCCCTCCATCCAATTGCGCTACACGAAACTGTACTTGCATCTACTTCATTTTCAAGAGTACACCACTCTGTATCAGTAGGTAAATGCCAGCCTTCCGGGCAAATACCCTGTACTCCTGGTGTTGTGCTGTATTCCATCATTTCGTTCCACTGGTATAAACCGCCGTAGGTATCGCAGTTGCCTGTACTATTGTTATAACAGTATTTTTCAATTGTGCCATTGTTGGATTGGTTAGTTGCTCCAATTACCATTGTTCCATGATCTAGGTTTTCTGCCATCCAGCATTGGATTCCTATTTGAACGGTAGCATAGGTTTGTCCATCACGAGTGTCATATAAACCATCTCCACATTGCCATAAAGGCGGAGGCAACTGTGAACTTTCCCCAATATTTTGTTGCCAAATATCATTTTTACCAACATTATCCACCTGTCCGTTCATAGTAAAATCAGCAGATTTATATCCTTGCGTTCCGGCCTGGTTTGCCCAGATAATTTTATCATCAGTATTCACATCCCCATCCCCATTGGCATCTCCTCCGAACATTCCGTAAACCCCGCCTTCCAGATTTTTTTGTGCATCCGTACCATAAGCCTGTCCTGCCGGTATTGAAAAATCGTATGTGTAAATTCCACCGGATTCGGTTACAGGATTTGCTGACATGATACCCAAATGGTTCCTATGCCAAATTACCACGAACAACGATTGAATGATTAAATGATTGAATGATAAAATGGATGTACCGTTTAAATCAACCACAGAGCCATTATTTAATAGGAATACAGCTTTTTGGGCGACCATGGCTTCTGATGTCGCAGAAGCAGCATCCGGGGCATCACGCAATTCAATCAACACCCAATCCACCACATCGGTATTTGGAATTGAAGTAACGCTTTCAGTTCCTCCGTAATTCCAGGGAGCAGAATTGTAAGGTTGGTCTAATGGTAACATAGATAAATTGTTTAAATCAGTGTTCATTGTAGCTCCATCGAAAGGACCTTCAAGGAAAACGGTGAGGTCGAGTTCAATTTCGGGAGCTCCCCAATGAACGAGATTATTTGGATCGTATTCATAAGCTTCTCCTGCAAAATTACCCGTAGCATTAATAAATGTTACGTTTCCCGATGTTGAGTTTTTATATACATTGTAATCTTCGACCCAGTAATAAGACATGAATACTGCATTTTCAACCGTTAAATCCTGGTTATTAGATACCGTTAACATATTTCCACCACTAACTCCATCCTGAAAAGTACAATTATCGAATGAATGAGCCGGATCAACCAAAGCACCCAAGTGAAGATTTACACCGTCAAGATCCATATATTTAAAAACAGCATGTTCAGCACTGATAGTCCCGCCATTATTTACTTCAAAAGAATAATTGCCTGCACCATCTTTCCATATATTTGCTTTGTTTCCACTAACGCCGGATGCAGTAAACAATCCTCCATTATTTACATAAAGGCCGGAAACAATGGAAAGGGAGGCCCCTGCATCTACTATTAATTCGCCCCCATCATTGATATTGATATCGCCAGTTGATTTTAAAAAGTTACCATTAAGATTGAAAATTCCTTCTTCAATTGTCATGGTGTTTCCATTAAAAACAACCATATCAGAATTCAGGGTCAAGGTCATGTCTTTAGTTCCTTTTCCTTGTTCTCCTTTTGATGACTTATCCACTATTATATTTTTGAAGTAACCCGAACCACCATAAGTTTCATAATGCTGGTCATTTGTGCCTGCAAACACTGTGGTTCCATCGGGATAATAATTACCTGTGCTTCCAATTGTAAAATTCCCATGTAAATAATGAGTCAGCCCTGCTATGTTGTCCGACCAATCTCCGGCAGTTATATTCAGGTCGCCCAAAACAACAAGAGTATCATCAGGTCTGAAATAACCTCCGGTTTTATTTATAATCAGATTATTAAAATCCATGTAACCATAATCATAATTGGTGGAGAAAATTTGATCGGATGATCCATTAATCGTTATCGTCTCTCCGCCAGTGTAAAATCCGTCAACAATGTTGTTATCTGTCCAGTTGCCACCAATTGTAATATTTACATTTGTGCCCCACATTACATCTATTTCTCCGTGATCAATATTTACATCTCCGGCAATATTCATCGCGCAATTATCAAGTACTACTAAATGGCCCCATAAGACAGAGAAATTATTGGCGTTAATTGTTATACCGGGAGTCAGGTATAGCACGTCAAACCCAAAATTTATTTTATCAAGGAAAACATTATAAAAAGTTTCATTACTGAATATTGTTCCGGAATTATAACCATTAAAAACTACAGATCCAGTTGATTCGATAAATCCTGCATCTCCAACATTATTTGTCCAGTCCCCTTCAATCTGAATATCGTATCCCATAGTATTCAAAACCCCACTATTTATAGTCAGGTTGCCGTTTATATCCAGTAATCCTCCTACAATTGATAATTCATTTGATTTGTTAATTACTACATTGTTCAGGTAGCAACCGTTTTCTGTAGAAATATATTCATCAGTACTTCCGTAAAATTCCATAGTCCCGTAGTCAGGGGTAAACTCATTGGTTTCTCCAAAAAAAAGCCCGGACGTTCGAATAGTTCCTCCTGTAATATTTTCAGTTAAATGGTATGGAGAAGCATCATAAATGATAATGCCCTGGTCATGGAAATCCAGAATACCGTCGCTCATTGAAATCAGGGCATTATTGAGATATGGCCAGAAACTGCAAGATGTGCCGCCATAAATATTCATTGTTCCTCCAGAAATGTTTAACGCTCCGTTAAGATCTACACTACCATCATAATTGGAAAGGTTAATAGTTCCACCGGAACTTAAATAATAAGAACCCGAAATTCCATTATCTAATAAATCATTAGCTGTAAACGAACCTCCTGCTTCAACATCAATACCTCCGGCAGTCCAGTCGTATTCGTCACATTCTACATGAGTTCCCTGCATACGCAAAGCGCCGCCAAGCGATTTATTAAGATAAAGTTTATAAAATGTTTCATTTGAACAGTATTGGTCATAATTCCCGCCATTAAATTCAACTCTGGTTTCTGGTAAAAAACCGGGATATCCTGTCTGGTTGTCCCAGTTTCCTCCAACATGGATAGTTTGATTAGTCCAAAAATATCCACTCTCAATGGTTACATGATTATTAACGGTTATATCATCATATACATTGGAAGTATGATCGGTCGAACTTATCGTAAGATTATTAAAAGTGGTTGAGGCTGCATAAGTTATATCTTGGTAAATACTCTGATCATCACCATCAAAAACAAATGTTCCATGGTTGCAATCCAATATCCCGGAATTACTTAAGTTGCCCTGAAGAATAATGGAATTTGGATTAGAACCAAACAGCAAACTATAAGGTTGGATAAACAGGAAGCCATGGATATTCAAATCCTGCGAAGAAGCGTAGGAAAAACTTAACCAACCCGCTCCGGTTTTAGAGCAGCTAAGATGGTTAAAGTAGCAGTCGGCATCATCACTGTAAATATAATTTCCTCCGGTTCCAACAAATTTTACCATTCCGTTATTTATTTGTGCATTTGCACCGTTTTTGAAATGCCAGTTGCCATACACCAGAAATTCATCATAATAAGGGAAATAGGCTGTTGAACCCGATTCCCAGGATACATATCCTTCAACTATAAGATTACCTGCCGGATGATCTAAAATTAGTTGCCCGGCTATTATCAAATCACCGTAAATATGTAAATCTTCATCGAATACTTTGAGGAAATTTGCTCCCGTTCCATGAAAGATAGTTAAACTTTTACATTCTGCATCTGCTGCATAAATCCACGGCATATTAGGAGTTTCCGGGATGATAACATCCATCGTTGCATCCGGGACAATATTGGCAGACCAGTTGGCCGGATTATGCCAGTTAATATCAGCATCACCGGTCCATGTCCCGGCTTTTTCAATCTTTATATAGAAATTTCCGGGATAATCATTTTTAAGCCAAACACAAAGGCCATAATGATCACTGGCATTGATGGTGCAAGTAAACATTTCATCAACTCCTGAACCCGTATTAAAGGAACCTGCCATATATGCATTTCGGCTCGCATAATAGGGTTCACCTGTTGAACCAAAAAGAGCCACATCAAAATCAGCTATGCTATAGGTTTCTTCCAGTTTAAATTCATATACCCCTGGTGTAAGATAAACATCAAACATTTCTATTATCCGGCCGGGTGTCCACGTAAAAAAATTGGAACCTAAACTCAACGTTTCAGTACCTCCTTCAAATTCAAGTGTTCCGTAACCCGATCCTGTTAATCTGTTGATCTTAACTCCACGGTCAAATGAAGGAGTATGATGTCCATCCATTACAATAAAATCAACGGGTTTAGAAGCTCCGTTGGTTGAAGCTGCAATAACATTGGAGAAGGTGTTATCGTCATACATCCTGATGTCCCAATCTTCTCCTGCAGTTTCACTTTTTACACCAACTGCACACCAGGTAGAATATCCATGGTTAAAAAGGTAATAATCGGGTTGCCATAAGCATAATTCAGGAACACCTGAATTCAGGTAATCCACTGAACCACCGGAAAATATCCGAACATTTCCAAAGCTTCCATCAGCTCCGGAAAATGCTCCTGATTCATAAACCTCAATATAAATCCGGCATGCCATGGAATTGATACCATGAGGGATAAACCAGTCATAGATGCCATCGTTGGGTGTATTGGCGGTTATTTGATTCCAGTTATATCCGCCATCAAGGCTATAATATAATTTCACATAAGAATTCGCTGCATAATCATAATCCCAGTTGACCTCACAAAAATCACCCGATTCCAAACCAGGATCACCTCCATTGCCGTTATAGGAAATATCTCCGACAGGATGAAGTAAATTGACAGCCAGGCCATGCGGATTTGCCGGTATTATTGTATAAACCCTTTCCAGTTGATTTCGGTTAATCCATTGCACGGAACCCCACCAGGTATTGTGGACACCAATTAAACAGGTAACAGGATCAATAGCCACACAACATTCTGAATGGTCCGGAATGCTGATATGGATAGGCCTTCCCAGGTTGATCTCATCAAAAATTTTAGTGAAATACCAAACGTAATCACTACCTTCATCATGATGGAAGCAATTAAAGTTATAACCATTGATATTGTTACAAACATAAGCATAGCCGGGAGCTATATCAGTTCTGTCAGTGGATCCAAAAAAAATAGTGTCGGTTCCCATGGCAATTGCCAGCTCTTTTTGTGCATTGGGTACCTGGTAATCCCATTCTGCCTCTATTCCATCCCATCGCTCGTAGTGAGAATCAATAAGTTTGGAATAATTATCTGTCGTATTAATAGAATTATAATCCCAATAAGATAATAACATTGCTGCTGCAGTAGGCGAGCAACCATAACTCCAGTCATAAAATTTACAGTTTCCATCGTGATAGGGTATCCAGATTTCAGCTTTCCCGGGTTTAATATTACCTTTTAAATATTGATCCCATTCCTCTGTAAAATCACCTTTGGAGCAAAAAAATCCAAGCGGTTCAATTATTATATCAAATTGTATTTTGTTAACGATTAGTATTTTCGGAAAAACGCATATATAAACTTCCTCCATACCATTACCATAACAAAACCATTGATTTTCAAAATTTATATAATATACTTTTTGCAAAATAGCATCAGGCCCGATATTTGATTTTGCAATTTCCTCCAGTTTAAATCCCATTGCATATTCAGGTGACAGGGCTTTTGAATAATCATTTATAACAGGCAAATCTTTTCTGGCGCTTATAAAAATATTACCGAATTTTTCAATTCCCCATTGGGTTTTATGATCACCACTTTCGAATGCCTCTTTACAAGATTTAATCAGGCCTTCCTTTATGGGAAAAGGTTTATTTATTGAATAGTTGATCCTGTACCCGCTCAACTCATCATCTTTGGAATAGTATGGGATTGGATCATCGGAAAATACTTTTCCCCACAAATCATTAGCTGAACGATCTGCAATTTTTTTAATTTCTGAAATTGAAGGATAGCTTGTTTGAGCTATTGGAACTGTACTTAAACAAAACAAAGCCAGAAGGGTTATAATTATCTTTTTCATAGTGGTTGATTTTATTGATTATTATTTTTTTCCAGTTTTTCTATACGTGCTTTTAATATTTCATTTTCTGACTTAAGTTCTTTCATGGCTTCAATAATCACAGGGATCAATTCACTATAAGCAACTGCTTTGTCACCTTCCGGGCCGGTGCGAACGATTTCGGGCAATACCTGCTCAATTTCCTGTGCAATCACACCATAATGCCTTCCCTCCGGGAATCCCATATATTCATGCTCTTCCTTTTTCCAGGAGTATGATACACCGTGCATTCGCATCACTTTTTCAAGCGGACTGATGATATTCCGGATGTCCTCCTTAAACCTTATATCAGATGCCTGCCAGCCACCTGAACAATATGCTGTACCAGCTACATTTAACCTATAACCAGCAGGATTGGTAGTTCCTATAGAAACATTACCGGTCGAACTTTGAATGCTTATCCTGTTTCCATTCTGGTAAAATCTCAAGTCATCTGTAGCACCGTCCTTATAGATGGACCATATGCTGGTTGAAGGATCACCGGCATTGCTTAAGTTGATTTCAGGATTAGATGAACTAGCCTCTATATATATTCTTGGGTTTGCCCCCACAAGATGCAACTTCCTGGTAGGACTTGTAGTACCTATTCCAATGTTACCGTCATTTTGAATGTATAATCCCTGTGTTCCTGAAAGGCCAATCCATTTATTTCCGTAGGTTAATTTAATATTTCCGTTCACTTCCAGCTTCTCGGTAGGATCATCTGTATTTATACCGACATTTCCACTAGCGTGTTTAATTAATATTGCTAGTCCACTATTCACCTGACTAATTGCAAAATGCCCACCAAGATAGTTGCCAATATTCCATTGATATCCACTGCCTCCAGTAAGCGAATATCCACTGCCTGAAATATTTCCATCTACCGTTAACTTCGAAGTTGTCACAGTAGTTCCAATGGCTACATTGCCATCTGTAAAAGGATTAAAAATAATATTATTACCATTGGTAGGACTCTCAATCCATAAATCTGCACCATCAAATTCAAGTAAATTTGCACTATGGTCTGTTCTTAAGGCTATCCAGTCGTCTGTTGATTCTTCTTTTAGTTGTATCCTATTGCCACTCACATCTAGTTTGTAAAGTGGATTTTTATTACCAATACCCACATTCCCCGAATTTTTAACAATGAACAGTCCACCATTATAGTTTTCAGTACTGCTCAGCATAAATGCATCTGATATTCCTTCCCCAACAGATATTTCGAGCATTGATGTTGGATAAAAGTCACCAATACCAACTTTGCCGTCTCCATCAATAATCATGGCATAATTGAGATTACCCGATACAGGGCGGGTTTGAAATAGCAATGAACCCGTTGGGGTAGTTGGATCGGAAGTTAAACTGGCTATTCTCGCAGTACGGGCATAGGCGCCATTTGCCACCTCATTATTAAATGTTAACCCTGCACCCATTCCCGATGTAATAGGCTGCGTTGAGCCCCTCCAAAGTGTTAGGATATCTTCGATACCCCCAGTAGAGGGATAATCTCCCACCACCTGTAGCTTTGCGGTAAACACGTCTGTCCCCTTTACATCTGATCCGATTCCCACACTCCCGGTGAGGTTGGTGTACATATTACCCTCATCAAAAAACCAGTCGTTGTCCTCAGCGTAACCGGCAGTTTCAGCATATTCGGCAGTCTCTGCATACAAGGCCCTTGGTACACTTAATATTTGAGACGCACCCATCAACAGGTAGTTTGTGCCTCCGGTTTCGTCTATTTCAACTTGAAGGAAATACTCGATGTCTCCCCAAAAGATATTGGAAAATGCACCGGCCACAACATCCCCGTTTCCAACTTCTATATTGATTAGGCCAAACTGATTTGTTACAGGGTCGTGGGATTCAATGTAAACTGCCGGCCCTGTCGGGCTTCCATCTAAAATGGAAATTTGAACTGATATTTCCTGGTTTGCAATTATTTCGCCCAGGCTATTCCTGACCACTGCCTGGTATTTGAATGCCTGAGGGGTTTGGGCAGAAATCGTAATAACTAAAAAAATGATGATGGAAATCATTGAGAGTCTTTTCATGATTGGTGATTTTAATGCTATTATTAGTATTTAAAAAATACAGGTCTTATACAATAAAGTATAATCCCTTTCAAATTTCGATAGAATAGATTGGAATGACTTGGAGTGGTTATTCAAATACTTGGACTATTTGGTCATTTTAGAAAATTGTTTGGACTAATCTTGCAAATGGTAACACAAATAATCACACATATTTCATGTTATTAGTTAATTACGCATTGTATGAAAAAGGTGAAAATTGAAGTAGATCATTTTCTTGAAATATAAAAGGATTATAAATCCCAAACAGCACAAGCACCGTCATTGCGAGGAATCGACAGGTGAGACAGTGGGTAGGAATTCCGTGGCAATCTGTTTGCTACAAACTGCCGTAACCACTTACAGATTGCCACAATACTCCTGCGCATAAGGCCAACCTAACGGTATTTCGCAATGACGTGTTCCATTATGCATGACGGGTGGTTTGCTAAAGCGATTGCAAGAGAGAAGCGAATTAAAAAATTCCATAAGAAAATTTATTTGTTTCGAAATGCATTCGGTGAAACACCAAATTCTTCCTTAAATACCCGGCTGAACCAGGCAGGATCAGTGAAACCGGTTTCGTAGGCAATCTCGGAAACATTCAGGGAAGTGGTGGTTAACAACTCCCGTGCTTTATGAAGGCGAATTGTACGAATAAATACAGCAGTAGATTTTCCTGTCAGGGCTTTGAGTTTTCTGTAAAGCTGGGATTCACTCATGCCAATAGCATGTGCAACTTGCAGGGTGCCAAAATGTGAGTCGTCAATGTTTTTTTCAATGGCGGAAATAATTTTCTGCAGAAAGACATCCTCGATATTATCTTGTGAAAGTGTGCTCTTTAATTTATGTTTCCGACTACTGTATTTATCAAGTAAATGCCTCCTGAGTTCAATTATTTTTTCGATCCTGATGAGCAATTCCTTTTTATCAAATGGTTTTGACAAATAGGCATCAGCCCCGCTTGTCAGTCCTTTGAGTTTGTCTTCCTTAGTAGCTTTGGCAGTAAGCATAATGATCGGAATGTGGCTGGTACGTTCGTCCTGTTTTAATATTGAGCATACTTCAAATCCATCCTTTTCCGGCATCATTACATCACAAATGATTATATCAGGAATAATTTCAAATGCTTTATTAATACCCTCCATGCCGTCTTTAGCAAAATGGATTTTATATTCTTTCCCAAGACAGGAAGCTATGTATCTGGCCACATCCTGGCTATCCTCAACGATAAGTGTCAAAGGATAATCAGGAGTAAGGGATTCAGGTGAATCCTGTAAAGCAAGTGCATCCGGGATTTGCACGTCCGGTTTATCCTCTATTTCCAAAGTAGCTGGTCTGTCTTTAAAACCGGCTTCTTGTCTCAGAGCATTTTGTGTGACCGGCAAACTGACAGTAAACTCGCAACCTTCACCCGGATGGCTTTTCACTTTGATTTCACCTTTCATCAATTCTACCAGTTCTTTGGTCAGGGATAATCCAATTCCTGTGCCTTCACCCGGACGGGTTAAAGAACCATCAACCTGGTAAAACCGGTCAAAAATATGCGGCAGTTCTTTAACCGGAATACCAATACCTGTATCTTTTATTTTTAGTACCAACCGAACATTAGAAGAACCATTTGATTTATTTACATGAAAAATAACTTTTCCACCACTCGGTGTAAACTTTATCGCATTCGATAACAGGTTGGAAATTATATTGAATAATTTATCGGGATCGTGGTCCATAACAACTTCTTCGATCTCATTGTAAAAAACAAGCTTAATACCTTTAGAATCTGCCAGGGACTGAAACGACTCTGTTAAATACTGTAAATAAGGAATAACATCAGCCTGAACAGACTGTAATTCCATCTTTCCGCTTTCCAGCTTTGACAGGTCCAACATCTGACTGACGAGGTGAAGAAGATTGCCACCGCTTCGTTTAATCATGTTCAAAGATTCCTCAAAACGGTTGATATCCCCGGGTTTCAATCTGGATTTTATTTCATCGACCATACCCAAAATAACAGTCAAAGGTGTGCGAAATTCATGTGTGATATTGGTGTAAAGTTGGCTTTTAAGTGTATTCAGTTTCCTGAGTTGAATGGCCTCCCGCTGAACTAGCTGACGCTTGAGTTGGTAACGGTAAAATCCGAATATTATGCTTCCCAATACAAGGATGTATAAGCCATAAGCCCACCATGTTTTCCACCAGGGGGGATAAATAATAATACTTAAAATGGATGGTTTTACTGTCCCTGAATTATATCCGTTTTCTGTTTTAACCCTGAATATATATTCACCGGGAGAAAGATTTGAATAGGAAGCAAAACGGTGTTGCGTTTCCACCCAATCCCTGTCAACACCTTCTAATTGATGGTAAAAGCGGAGCATATCATTTGGGCGTAAAACAATTGCAGAATATTCAAAAGTCAGGAAATTTTGTTTATGGATTAACTCTATTTGATGAAGGTTAAACAGGGATGTATCGGAATCCAATTCCTGTTCAAAAATTTTTATAGAGGTAAGGTATGGTAGCGGAATTTCTTTGTTTGGTACAAGGCTGTCGGGATGGAAGAATCCCAGTCCCCGGCGATATCCGATCACCATCCGGCCATCTGTCAGTTTTTGAATTGTTCCGGGAATGTAAGAACCACGATTAGCAAAAGTGTCAAATGTTTTTATTCCATCATTACTGGTAAAAACGGATGATTCCCCGGATTCAGGGTCAAGCATTTCCACACCTGCCCCGGTGAGCATCCATAATCTGCCTTTATCGTCTAATGCAATTTTGTGAATAAAATTACTTACAAGTCCGTTTTTTATGGAATACTTGAATTGAACACCCTGCATAGGAAAATCAGTATCTATATATCCTAATCCACTGTCTTCAATACCTACCCAAATAATGTTTTTTTCACCTTTTGCATAACATATTAAATTATAAGATACATACCCGGAACTATCCTGATTTGAAAAATAGATAAGAGTATCTTTTTCAGGAGAATAAAAACCATATCCCTTTTCATAAATTCTGAACCATATTCTGTTGTCTTTGTCAATAAGCAAACTCCTGAATTCAGTGACACTTTTGTCTGAACTAAAATATTCACTCCAATTTATAACATCCTCCAACTTGTTTTTTTCTTTATTCAGTTTTTGCAATCCGAAATTTCTGCTGCTAAGCCAAATATCTCCGTTATTATCCTGAACCATATCGGTAAACATAGGATTGCTTTTAAATTCCAGTTCAACAGGAATAAGGGTTTTCCTGTCTTTTGACAGATGAAAAAGTTCATTCTGACAAACAATCCAGATTATTCCACCAGAAGATTGATAAATGGCGTTTATCGATTTTTCATCCAAATCACTTACCGGTAAATTTAAATAATCGAACTGCTGCGTGGAAGGATCAAAAAAGTGCAAACCGTCTGCATTTTGTTCGGCAAGAAAAATTAATCCTGTTTGTTCATCCTCAAATATGTCCCATGTTATATAAGATTTATCTTCAGCTGTAGGTTTAAAAAAGAAATTGTCAAACTGCTGGTTTTGCGGATCGAAAATATATACACCATATTCGGAGCCACACCAAAGCCTGTTTTGATCATCAATTAAATTCAGCCATAAAGGGTATTTTTTCCCGGCTGGATTTTTATAAAATTTTGAGAAAGTAATATTTTCTGTTTCTGTATCAAAAATGCACAGTCCCTGAACTGTTGGAAGCCATATTTCATGATCTGATTTTACAAGAATGGGAGGAAGCGTTCCATCAAAAAATATCTTACTCTCAGGTACACCACTGGGCCTGAAGGTTCTTAGGAATTTTTCTATTTTGGTATTGAAAATAACCATTCCTGATGTCCATGTTCCGAGATACAGATTTCCGTTGGGATGAAGACAAATCGTTCGAAAAACATTCAAATTGCTCTCAAGATTTTGCGAGGATGGGAAATAATAGAAACATTGAATGTTTTCTGTGAATTTGTTGAATTTTAATAATCCCGAACTTGTGCCTATCCAGAATATTGAATCGTTGTCGAGGTCTTGTTTGATATCAAGAATGATATTGATCTTTTCCTTGACAACTTCAGGGCGTCTTTCGAAATCACCTTCGTAGAAATAGTTAATGAAATTGTCAGTACCTGATAAAAACCTGGCAAACCCTGAAGCTGTACAAATCCAAATGATATCCTGACAATCTTTAATAATGGATGTAACACTTGCTTTTAATTTGCCGGGATTTTGACTGTCGATCAGATAATTCTTAAACTTTCCGGTTTGCGGGTCATAAACACTTAATCCATTTTCAGTACCGATAAAGAGTTTATTCCGGCTTTCATCCCACAAGAGAGATTTGGTTTTTATCCTGTTTCCGGCGATCGAATTTGAATCGGATTTATTGGACTGAAAAATTTTAGCAATAATCCCATCCCAACGGCACAAACCTTTATCTGTCCCAAACCACATAAATCCCAGGGAATCTTTTGTGATAGTTGTTATATTATTCGATGGTAAACCATCATTTATGTCAATCACAAGTGGGTTGTCGAATTTGTATTGTGCAGATAAGAGGAAAGGTAGTAGTAAAATTAAAAGGAATAAAGGTAATTGCTTATTAATGGCTTTTTGTTTTGAGTAAGGAATTTTATCAAATTCTTTAAAATCTATTGCAACAGGTTTGGTCATTTTGCAATCCTTAATATGCCATGCACGTATTATTTTTCAAATATACATAAAAATACTTTTATAGAAGAAATTAAAATCTTGTTAATATAATAAGGTTTTTCTGAAATTCGTAGTAGAACCAAAAATAACAAACACGCTTATATTCAAAGAAAAAAGCCCCGTTGTACCACGGGGCCTTTCGATTTGGAAATTATTTACGTAGATACCACCCTCTTGATCTCCCCCCAAGGGGGAGACATTTCCCCCTCTTGATGGGGTTAGGGGGAGGTTAATCCGGCACCTGACTGCCTTCTCCAACATTCGGCAGCCACATATCATTCTTATCAGTATTATTCACCTGTCCGTCCATAGTAAAGTCACCGGATTTATATCCCTTTGTTCCTGCCTGGCTTGTCCAGATGGTTTTGTCGTCTGCGTTTATATCTCCATCAGCATTGGCATCGGCAGAGATCATTCCGTAAATACTGCTGCCGAGGTCTTTTTGTGCATTTGTTCCGTAAGCCTGCCCTGCCGGTGTTGTATAATCGTAGGTGTAAACCCCGCCTGATTCGGTTGCGGGGTTTGCCGACATGATACCGAGGTGGTTGCGATGCCAGATTACCACAAACAGGTTGTGGGTTATTGTAACGACATGCCGTGGCATGT
The DNA here is from genome assembly GCA_016783885.1 of Bacteroidales bacterium. Taxonomy (GTDB): domain Bacteria; phylum Bacteroidota; class Bacteroidia; order Bacteroidales; family JAADJA01; genus JAADJA01. The sequence continues at coordinate 65,504 of JADHVR010000003.1, read as the reverse complement.
CGCTACCGTCCAAACCAACAACAGAACCATCATTTAACAGAAATGCTGCTTGTTGTGCGATCATGGTTTCACCGGTTGCCAATGAGGCGTCAGTAGTATCTCGCAATTCAACCAGCACCCAATCAACAATATTGGTGTTTGGAATTGAGGCAACGCTTTCGGTTCCTGAGTAATTCCAGGGGGAGCAGTTGTATGGTTGAGATAATGGTAAAATGCCGTTCAAGGCTGCATCCATATTTGTCCCGTTATATGCGCCTTCAAGATAGACCTTAATATCAAGGTCGAAATCACCGGGCAATATTTCCAGATTCATTGTATCTGCAGCATCGCCACATGGTGAATAAGCATAAGCAATCAATACCATTTCGATGATGCCTGTCTCGCCTGTTCCGGGGAAATATGTCGGATTCAGAATGTTCGGATCATCAAAATATCCGGTTCCATCAGTTGACCATTCAAGTGAAATGTAATTAGTTGCCGTTGCTTCAGATAATGTATAATTAACGCCTTCATCAATTATAGCGTCTCCGCCTGCATAAGCCGTTGGCTCTTTTTGAATATATAAAAACATGGAAGAAATAGCATTATCAACACAGGGCGAATTTGCATAAGCTAACAATATCAGTTCAACTTCACCATTATTGATATCAGTTTCATCTGGGGTATATACAGGATTTAAAATAGTGTTGTTATCAAAGTTTCCTGTCCCTGATGTTGTCCATAATAAAGAACTGTAGTTTGAAGCCTGCCCCGAAAGCTGATAAGTTTCCGTTTCGCAGATAGTGTCGTTTGCACCGGCATTGGCAGTCGGATTTTCTTCAACTTCTACATAGACATTATCCTGTCCCGTACATCCATTATTGTCTGTAACAGTAAGAGTATATGTTCCCTCGTTACTTTCGTCGGGATTTGTTATAACCGGATTTTGCTCCGAAACAGCATAACCGTTCGGACCTGACCATTCGTAAGAAATTATTGAGTTTGTTACAGACTCTATTATTTCAATGCTATAGTCTTCAGTTTCGCCAAACCAATATTCACCACAGGGGGGGATTGTGTCGGGATAAAAAGTTTCGGGAGCAACAATACGCATTCTTGTTATTCCAAGCACTGAGTATGCAGGAATACTAACCATAGTAGAATAAGTTGCAGTAGAGTCATTTGGACCGAATGCTTCCACACCTTCGCCTGTATCATCAAAATCACCGTCCCTGTTCCAGTCGATAAACAACTTTGCTCCTTTAGTATAATTTCCACCGCATGTACCCACTGTTAAACTAAAAGAATATGATTCACCTTTATTAACTGTTGTTGAAATATTTGTAAAATCGGAATATGTTACACAAATACCGGCTGTATTGTTTGATATTGTATTAAAAATAACTTCATCAATTTCAGAATCCGGTGTGTTCAATGCTCCGGAAGTGCAATATCCTGTAGGCATCTCACAATTGCTGGTACAATGAGTTTCGGTATTTCCATAAGCTATGCCCGAACCTTGTAATTCGATGGTTGAACCTATACAAACCGGTGAATTTGATGTTGCTGTTGCAGACGGACTCTGTGCAATTGTTAAAAGAATGTCATCTATTGCAGAATAACCGATATTATCTAAAACTGTAACCGAGTAAGTGGAATCCGTATCAGGGCTGACTGTTATTGAAGGTGCTATTTCACCGGTACTCCACAGGTAAGTATATGGTGAAGTTCCTCCTGTTACCGTAGCTGTTAAAATTTCTGAAGCGCCATCACAGATGGACATATCAGGTCCCAAATCCACATTTAAACCACCTCCGCTAATAATATTAACGGTATAATCGTGGGTTTCACCAAAACCATATTCATCACAAGGATCAATTGTTTCTTCCGGGAAAAAAACACCTCTCACTCTCAAACGATGCAATCCGAGATTAGCAGATACAGGAAGTGTAACTGTGTCGGAATAAGGAGTGTAAGACATCATACAATAAAGGTTTTCTATAAACCTTTCAGTTGAGTCAAAAACAAAATCATCATTAAGATCAATCCAAAGCGAAACATATTGATCCGAAAAACCTGTAGTCAGTTCCATAATATAAGATTCACCTTGTGCCAGGTTGGTCGTAATTGTGCTGTAATCTCCGTAGCCATCAGGACTGCAGCCTGTATTGGTTTGATTTATTGTGTTTATTGAAAAATCATCTATAAAATCACCAAAAGAACAACCTTCAATATATTCTGGAACGCAATAAGAAGGTGGCAAATGGTCAACATAAATTGTAAAGCTGTCATTTCCCGGAACTTCATCATTTGCCAGAGATGTGTAAGCAACAATTTCGTAAGTACCTACAACAGAAAGATCGGCTTTGGTTGTGAATGAATAATTCATCACGTCAAATGAGTTTAGTGTTTCCATAATGATTTCAGTAACGGGAGTGCCTCCGTTAATTGTATAGGAAACCGGGAAATTGCTTACATTCTCTGACCCGACATTGTATATGTCGATGTTAACTGTTTCCTGGTCTGTTAATCCTTCTCCGGAAACAGGCGAAATTATATCGTTAACATAAATATCATATTCAGGAGGAGGAGGCATAAACTCATCTGCACCGATATCAGGGTAAAGTGGGTGTCTTACTTCTCCATCAATATCTTCCGTAACGGATGATACCGGTACTGCCGCATCATTCAATGCCGAACTTAATACATGTAGATCAGTTGAACTCACATACTGCGGATCGACTGAAACGGAATGGCTGTCAAATCCCGAGGCAGCCTGCCATGCAGTTAGATCGGAAATTTGGTTAGAACTCCCATACAAGCCAATGAACGAACCTGTGTTATAAAGATCATTGTAATCTGATGAAGAAATGTAATTATGAGTAATTGCATTATCTCCAATTAAAATACTATAGCCACCAGCCTGATTCGAAAAAATGTTATTCAACACATTATTGTTGTAGGTTTCAGGATCATCCGCGCAGTCCAGGCTAATACAGAAGTTATCCTGAAAGCTTGTTCCTGTTAAGTTAATACTGTTATAATAAATATCTGTGTAGCTTCCAATGAAAACCGTTATCCCATATAAGGGGTGAGCATTGGAGGACATGGCAACAAAATTGTTTGATACCAATCCCCTGTTAACAGCACTGCCGGCACAATCGTATAAATAGATCCCAAAGACAACATTATCACAAGGTTCCATTATTACCTGATTTTTATCTATAGTAAACCCCTCTTCAATATTCGTCAGTTCAATACCAAAACATTGTGCAATAGTCGAAGTAAAATATTGAATTGTATTTCCAATAATTTGTGGCGTTTGATGATATTTTAATGAAATACCTGTGTACATAAAATTCTGGATAGTATTTCCACTGATCTCCAAACCTGTTGACAAATCAGCACCTGAACCAACTCCATGTAAATATATTCCCCATGAGCCATTTACTATTTCGTTATCATTTATTTGAATATCATTACAATGAGAATTTTCACAATAGATAACTACATTGTCAGAAGAGATGTATGAATCATCAGAGGTTCCTGTTATCGTGTTATTAAGTATTGATATATGGTGGGCATCATTTGTGAATTCAAGAACCTTACCGTATGTTGAAACATTATTCGTATAACCGGGAGCAGTCAGGTCAAGATTTTGGATTGTGATGTATGAGCAACCATCAAATTGAATAATAAAATTTCCTTCGTTACTCGAAAAATTTAGTTCTGCGTTATCTGACTTATTTGGCTCTGTTTGGAAAGTTATGGTTTTGTCTGGTCCGGAACCATTTATATTGATAACCTGAATTTGTTCATAATATATATCCGGTCTAACATTAAAAATCACATGATCAGAAATTCCTCTGTTTATAAGATTAACAACTGCGGTACCAAAGGTTGGAAAATCAGGATTGGTCCCACCTATGGTATATGTTCCGTACAAAGCATCGGTATAATCAAATGATTCGTTCCATATCATATAATCATCCAATGGATTTGATTGGCAATTGGCACTGCCAAAGGGCATGTAACTGGCAATTGTCCATGTTCCATAAGTTACAGGGCCATCGGTGATAGTATCCAGATCAACCACAAATGTCACATCATAATATGCTCCGACAGCAAGGGCCGGAATATCTGCTTTCCCTAAGAAATAATTCCAGCCACCCTCAGGTGGAGTTTCTTCAAGCGCATATCCAGCTTCACTTGGATTTATAATAGGAAATGATCCGTTGTTAATTACTCGCTGTGTTATTTCAAGAGTGGTCCCATAAAAATTAATGTTTCTGTAATTTGGATCATCCGACAAATTTCCACATTCGCCGGGATAACCATAGTCCCAGCCCTGATCTCCTGGCTTATAACCATAATTATTGTATGCGGCATCAACATAATAATACAGCCAAATCCAAGAAACTCCATAGTCCACATCATAATCATCATATTGGAAATTCAATGTGCTTGACCAATCTGACAATGTATCATAAGTTCCCTGACTGGGTATAAATCGAATTACCCTATAAGAATTTGCACCGGGCACTGGATCCCACGTAACCCTGACTTTGTCTGCATAAGCTCCATTTGTAGCTTCAACCTCCGGTGCATAAAGTTTCCGCCAGCCTATATCATAACTGCTGAATTCACTTTCGAAAGATCCTGACCCATCGGTTGAGACTTTTACCCAATAAAAATAATCGCCGGGAGCTGTAGCAGTTGAATCGTTAAAAGATAATTGGTTGATCCAGCCTGTGACCGGGTTGGCAGCAGACGGACTTGGATTAACATGCCTGAAAATCCTATAATAATTTGCACCTGATACAGCAGTCCATGATAATTCAATACAATCTGTATTTATACCATCACCTGAGGTTATTGTTGGTGGCACAAAACTTCTCCAACCACTATCACCCAAACCAAATTCTGTTGCATTTGCTCCCCACTGATCTGTAGCAGCCTTAACCCAGTAATAATAATAACTTCCTCCATCAACTGAATAATCAGTTCGATTTGTTGTGGTTTGCCATACAGCACTCATTGCAGTTGCCGTATTGGGATCATCTACTGTGTTTTTATATACCATGTAATGGGAGGCTCCGGGTATGCTGTTCCATGTAATTTCAATCCGGTCGTTGTATAAACCATCAGTAGCATCGGCTTCGGGAGCACCCATTAGGGCAACCCAACCGGCATCATAGGAACTGTAATAGGGTGATTCCCTATCCCCAGCACTACTCATGGCAGATTTTACCCAGTAAAAGTATGTGGTAAGCGTAGTTGCAGTCCAATCGGAAAACGTTGTGTTGGGTGTCCAGCCTGTTGATAGGGGATCTGCAGTACTAAAATTTGTCGTTGTATTTCTCCACACTTTATAATTGGTAGCACCTTCTGCCGGATCCCAGCTTATCACCACCCTGTCATCATATTGTCCATCGGTTGCCTCTACATTGGTTGGCGGAACAAGGTATCTCCATCCTGCATCCGAGCTACTCAACGGACCAGCCCTGAATCCTAAATACGTATCAGAAGCTTGTACCCAATAATAATTATCTATTCCCCTGGTTGGAGTTGTGTCCCAAAAGGCTGTGGAACTGCTCCATGGATCAGGACTGATGGGTGTGGCAGTGTTTGGATCATCAACTGTATTCCGGTAAACTTTATAATGATAAACTGTTGGGCCCGGAGGAGAATCCCATGTAATAACTATTTTATCGCCATAAGTCCCATCAGAAGCCTGAACATTGGTCGGAGCAGGAGCATCTGATAAAGTGATCTGTTGTGCGCAGGTGATGTTATTGTTCCATTCGTGGGTTTCGTCAACCTGGTACTTATAGTCGGCAAAAGACCCAATATAGTAAGTGCCGGTTGGAATTTCAGGTTCAATATCAGCAATGTCAACATCAATATCTTCTCCTACAACTATGCCAGGATTGTGTATATGAATTGAATCTTCACCGATTAAATAATCACCAGGACTTATGAGATCATTATCCGAAACGTAATATCCAATAAAATAGGGACCTGCATCACCCATCTGAGAATTATTCATAACAACAACATCTAAATCTATTTCGGTACCTGTAATAACAGCATTGGCATTAGTGGGCTCAAGATCAGGTGTCATAACAGGCATTACATCAGTTTTCCAGACTCCACGCCCCCAAGTACCCACAACTAATCTGTCAGGATCAGTTGAATAAATAATTTTCATATCAATTACCGGAACAAGTGGTAATCCTGATTTAAATAATACCCAATTTGTCATAGCATTATCTTTATAATAAACTCCAGCTCTGGTTCCTACATATAAACCCCCATCGCTACCTTTGTGGAAAGCAATACATTTCATTGGAATATCAGGAAGGTTTCCTGTGATTGATGTCCAGGTTTCTCCCCGGTCAGTTGATTTGTATATATATCTGTCGATAGCCATATATACAATATCTGGGTTAGTGCCATGTGTTTCAAGGCATTTAACTGGCCAACCGTATGGCTTTGTAATTTCTACCCAAGCTGGATCAGCAGCAAAAGCATTATCTGTTCTGTAAAGCCTTGTTCCATCACCTTTAGATATATAGATGATATTTCCATCAGCCTGGGATTGTTCCATTACTCCTGTTGTTTTATCTTCCACGAGTTTGCCATCTGATATATTAGTCCAGGTAACATCTCCAGGATCAGTGGCTTTCACATTATTGCTGCGCCATACATTTTGATATCCTGCGAATATGATGTTTGGATCATCCATATCCAAAATAAATGGCCTAAACCACCCTGCATCCTCTTCAATTGAAGAAGAGATATTTGCCCATTCCTCAGAAAATTGTGCACCTTCCGTGCTACGACGGATATCAGAAAATTGTGAGCTTCCATACATAAATTGATCATCAGTATAATCTATGGCACAGCCCATCCCATCTCCACCTAACACCCTGTTATACTCGCTGTTGTAAGGAATAATGGTTCCATTATCCTGGAGTCCTGCCATAAATATCTCCGGACTGGTTTCGCTAACTGCCATACGGGCAACCTGGGTAATTTCAAGGCCATCTCCAAGATTTGTAAAAGAAGCTCCTACATCACTTGAGTGAAATAATCCGCCATCATTTCCTATATACAAATCGTTGGTATGAGGCGAAAATTTAAAATCGTGCTGATCAGCATGGATGTTATAGGCGATATCTAATTCAGTCCAGTTATTACCTCCGTCTGTTGATCTATAAACAGGAACCATCCCGGCAAAAATGATATCTTCATTGGTTGGATCAACAGCCAATGCCACATTAAACCATCCCTGAGCACTTCCATCAAAAGCTGATGATGTCTTTTTAGTTGGAAAACTTAATCCACTGTCTGTAGAAATATAAAATCCATCAAATTCGCTGTCTTTGGTTGCGAAAAAATAAACAATATTTGGTTGTGCAGGCGTAACTCCTATCATACATCGGTTTGCAGGGTCAAGCCCTGATGTAATCTCTGTCCAGACTATTCCCCATGAATCTGATCTGAAGAACTTGCCTTCACCGGTAGCATAAACTATTGAAGGATCCCCCGGTTTGTATGTCATATCCTTTACGTTAACATCAATACCTGTGGTTTTATTCCAGGTATCACCTTCATCTATCGAAACATAAACTCCATTATCGGCTGCAGCTAACAGTACATTATAATTATCAGGTTGAATTAAAATTTCGGAAACTAACCTGTTATCCATTGATGAAATCATCTGTGTCCAGCTTGTTCCCCCATCAATTGATTTCCAGATACCCTGCCCCGGTACAGAGCTGGCATCCCTGTCACCTGTTCCGATAAAGATCATATTCGGATTAGCCGGATGGATTAGAATAGCAGAAACACCGATACTTGTAAGCTCATCAGTATTTAGATTAGTCCAACTGTTCCCACCTGTGGTCGTTTTCCAAATACCCCCGGAATGGGAACCAACATAAATTGTATTTGCATCAGTAGGGTGAAATGCAACACATGCAAGCCTTCCAATTCCTGTCCTATACCCGGTTGGGGGATGTACAGGTACTATATCAGGTCCTATGAAATACCAGTCTCCAACAATACCTTTGTCACCATATAACTGTTTGAATTTTAGAAATTCCTTGTTAAAATAGCTGGCAGGAAGCAATTTGCCATCAGGCCCGGTCATCCCTTCCATTGCATATTGCCATCTTTTGAACTGTTTGTAGCCTGTCCCTTTGATATTTGTTTTATCCTTATGTGCCCAGTAATTATCAAATTCCTGAACCAACTGGTGATAATTCTGGTCACGATCTTCCATTTTCTGTTGCCAGTAATCGAAATTTGAACGATCGTAGGTTTGACTGAAAGTTTTTGTAAATAGTCCGCTTAAAAAAAGCGTTACAAGAAGAACTGCAAATAGAAAAGTAAATTTTTTCATGATAAGGTTTTGTTTATTTAAACTCATAAAAATTTCAACTAAAATACTCTTGAATGATTATACAGAAAAGCGGTTATGAGTAAATTGCGGAATTAAGAAGGTGGATTGCGGGAAATATTTAGTGTTTGAAAATTAAAAAAGCAGTTTCATCAACTCCTCCTTTTTCTTTCTCGAAACTCTTACTTCATCCCCATTACTCATAATAAGTTCACCGCCTTCACCGCGGGTGTATTCTTTAATATGGTCAAGGTTTACAAGATAGGAATTTTGTACTCTGAAAAATCCGTTATGGTCTATAATTTTCTCTACTTCTTTCAGTGTTTTGCTTAGCATTAACCTTTTGTCATGAGTCAGATAAATATAGGTATAGTTGCTTTCCGATTCGCAATAGATAATAGAATCAAACGGGATCATTTTAATTTTTCCGTCAATGGAAAGGGCAACTTTTTTCCTTCTCACCTCAGGTTGTCCTATCATTTTAAGCAATTCATCAATTTTGTTATATTGCTCGTGCTTATCTATCTTTTCTTTCACCTTTTCCATTGCCTGTACAAGTTCTTCAGGATCGATAGGTTTTAACAAATAATCAATTGCGTTTACTTTAAAGGCTTTAATTGCATACTCATCATAGGCAGTGGTAAAAATAATCTCAAACGATTTGTAAGTAATGTGTTGCAACATCTCGAAGCCATTCATCACCGGCATAGCGATGTCAAGAAAGACAATGTCAGGTTTCAGTTTATCTATTAGCTGAATCCCTTTTTCAGCCGATTCAGCCAATCCGATTATTTCTATCTTCGGACAATGCTTTTGTACAAGGAGTTCGGTAGTTTGCAAGCTGTGAAGCTCATCATCGACAATTATTGCTTTTAGTTTCATAATTTCATATTTCAAACCTTATCTCCACTTTTGTTCCTGTAGGTTCATTGTTATCATTATATAAATCAATAATTTTAAAATCCGATTGTTTATTGCGAATACTTTTCATCAGGCTCATCCTTTCTTCTGTTATTTGCAATCCATAAGATTTTTTTTCAAATAAATTATTCTTTTTGATTTGAGCCGCTTTTTCACGTCCTATTCCGTTATCCTCAATAATAATATTCAATTTTCCATTTTTTTTATTAATATCAACTTTCAGCATACCATTTTCCTTTTTTGGCATCAGCCCGTGCCATATAGCATTTTCCACAAATGGCTGAATGGTTAACGGTTGTATTTTGATATCCTCCTGGTTTATATTATCTGCAATATTTATTTTATAATCAAATTTCCTGTTGAATCTCATCTGCTCGAAATCAATGTATATCTCAAGAGCATGAAGTTCATCATTAAGGCTGATCTGGTTTTGACGTGAATTTCTTAATATTAGTCTCAAAAGCCTCGCAAATTTAGTTATATACTCCGAAGCATTTTCATTTTCATCTTTCAGAATATAATACCTGATTGAGTTGAGACTGTTAAACAGGAAATGCGGATTCATTTGTGCCCTGAGTGCCTTGATCTCCAATTGACCTATTTTTTTATTATAGAGAGTCTTTAACTCTTCCTGCTTTCTAAGTTGGCTCATCCTGTAAAAATGAGCAAGAAGGGCAAGCAGGATTATACTAAAGATAAAAAGACTATAGAACCACCAGGTTTTCCAATATGGTGTTTCGATGAATATGGGAATAACGATTTCATTTCTGTTATTGGTTTTCAACCTGAAATTATAACTGCCTCCACCGAGATTAGTATAAGTGATGTGTTTTCTTTGTCCGGCATTTTGCCACTTCTTATCAAGTCCTTCGAGAATATATTGGAAATTAGCCTGATCCTGCCGGAAAAAATTTATTGCCCCATATTCAATTGAAAAAAAATTTTGATTGTATTTTAGTTCGATGGGCTGATCATTCTTCAGGAAAGGATTAACATTTACATGTTCATCAAAAATTTTAAAGTATTTTAAATAAGGCTTGTTGGTTGTCTTTAATGGTTTAATGTCGTCAGGATAAAAATGATAATAACCATTGCCTGTGCCAATGAAAATTTCACCATCACTATCAACATCTATACATTGCAGATCCATAAGGCCGTATTCTATGCCGTAATTTTCGATCGAATCAGTTACTGCATTTATCTTACTGATTCCTAAAGGTGTTATTACCCAAACATTATCCGATTTATCGGTTACCAGGTTTTGAATACAATTGTGTTGCAAGCCTGTTGATTTAGAATATGACTTAATAAAAAATGCCGTATCGTCAGTAACCTTTATTACAGCTATTCCGGCATTAGCTGTGCCAAGCCAGATATTACCATTTTGAGTTTCAGTTATTGTATATATTTTTTTAAGCTTAATATCCGAATTACTGAAATCCCCGGGATATGAGTAGTTAATTAATTTGTTCAGACCAGGGTCAAAAAATCCGAAATCTTCGGAAACATACCATGTCCTGCCTTTACTATCAGTGTATAAGGAGAATATGAAAGATTCAAACAAAACTTTCTTTTTTTGACTATCCTCGAAAAAATAATTATGGATAGTATCATATTCTGTGTCGATACAAAAAAGTCCATGAAATTTGCTACCTGCCCATATTCTATTTTTATTATCTAATGCAGCGCTCACAAATGTTACAATATGAGATCTGTTAATATCAAACTTGTTCGGATCAAAATTATAATAGGGCTGTATTTTAGGTTTGTACTCGTCAATATAATATAAATTATGGTGTCCAATGAGCCAATGCCGGCTATTTTTACCCTCTTTGATATTTATAATAAAATTTTCTCCAACGTCGTTGATCGGAGTATATGAATACTCTTGAATGTTTCCGGTTGATTTATTTATAGCTAATAATTTTCCGTATTTATCGTAAGTTCCTGCCCATATTATATCACTTGATTTAGCCTGACCTAATGAAATAATATTATGTGAAATATTTTCTTTGTTAAACTGGTATGCTTTTGTATTAGTATAATACAATCCATCTGTAATTGATGAAACGTAGATAAATCCGGATTTATCTGTAATGATATCGGTTGCGCCATTTACAGAGATACTATTTGAAAGAGGGTTAGTTAGAAACCTGATTGAGTTATCATTGATGTTAAAAATACCGATACCTTTATGGTAGGAGATAAACCAGAATTCATTATTATTTTTCCACACAATTCTTATAACATTATTTCTAATTCCATTAACGGGGAAAAAAGTTTCATATTTAAAAATTGAAAAGTTTCCGTTTAATGTATCTAATTTACAGAAGCCTCCTCCCCAGGTACCAAACCAAAGATAACCATCTTTGTCAAAAATCATGTCCCTGACAACATTTTCTTTTCCGCCATACAGGATTGGATTATTTGCTTTTTCTTTAACGATTGGGAAATGTGTCCAAATTTTTGTAATCAGGTTGAAACTAAATATTCCATCTAATGACCCTAACCAGATAATTTGATTATTTTGTGGATCAGGAGCAAAACTAATAAGACTGTTAGCCAACCGGGGCGATAAGCCATCTATTTGTTCCGTGGGCCTGTAATTTTTAAATGATTTGTTTTCCCTGTTAAATAAGTCGATTCCATGATCTGAGACAGCAATCCATAAATTTCCTAAGTCATCTTCAAAAATCAATTTGCAAAAGCCTTCGGATATACTTGTACTATCATAAGTATTATTTGTATAATTTCTAAATTCCATGGTCTCTGTATTGAGTTCACTGATTCCTTCATTATATGTCCCGACCCAGATAAACCCATATTTATCCTGGTATAATGTAAGAATGTAATTTTCACTAAGGGAACTACTGTCACCCGGGGAATTATAAAAGGTCATAAATTCCGTTCCGTCAAACCGGTTCAAGCCGTTTTTTGTCCCGATCCAGATAAATCCGTCACTGTCTTTTAAAATACAGGTAGCTTGATTTGAACTTAATCCTTGTTCTTCACTGAAATTAACAAAATTGTACTGAGAAAATACATGTAAGTTCAGAAAGATAAGAAAGATCAATATTTGTGTTATTCTTCTATTCAATTTTCCAGGATTATAATTATACTGAAACGCCTGCCTGAACGGAACGGGCAGGCCAAAACTTCATAACCGCATATCATTTACTCCCGAATACCCGGGATCGTTCAGTGTCAGTTTACAAAGGTCTTAATTAATAAACCCAAATACAAATAGAAATGATTAAATAGCCGGAATTAGCAGTTAGATTGCAGAATAATTTGAGTATTTTTCTGTTTTCCTCAATGGGACACCCTAAACAATTTTATTTACTTATCAGTATAATCTTTTCAACAGCAAGAGTCTTTTTTTCAGGCGATAACAACCTGACAAAATAAGTACCCTCTGATAAACCGGCAGGCTTCCATTTGACCTGTTTCTGATTCTGGGAAATTTCAATAGTATCAATAACCTTCCCGTTGATATCATAAAACTTCAATGTTCCTGATTGCCCTGTTTGTATTTGAAAATAGTTTTTTGATGGATTCGGGTAAATTTTTAAACCGGTATTTTTTTGAGCCTTGTTTTTATTTAAGCCAACAAAAGTATTATCACAAACCGCAATAGAATACTCTCCCTTCTGCAAATTATCGATATATAAATTACCTATCGACCAAATGCCTATTTGCGTAAAATCAATATATTCCCAGTCTTCTGAAGGATTTTCCCTGTAAAGGATGATAACCGAATCATCCGGATTTGTTAAAATATTATTATCGAGATATCCATTTTTATTATACCAGAATTTACCGGTGGCAACAAAACCATCCGGAAATAAACCGTCGATTTTCCAATACCGGTAGTCGGAAATGGTTAAACCCTGAACAGGTAACTTCAGGCTGTCGGGCGGGACCCAGTTATGTTCAACCCAAACGAAAGCCGAATCCCCGATTTCCTGCACTTCCAAACCAAAGTAAGTCTTCGGGAAATTAACATCACCGGTTTCTTTTACAACCTGTGCATAACCGGTAACGGCATCACACAACTTTTCATCAAAATCACATAAAACAATATCAGGTTCAAAAGGAACTTCAATTACCGAACACCCGGTTACTCCGTCAAAATGAATTGTATCTGTGAATTGATTCCAGGAATTATCCATAAATGTCAACTCCACAATATTGGAATTCCCTATATAGTCGGAACCCTTTCTTCGCTGCCGCATATAAACAGTAACGTCAGCTCCTTTTGTGGTAGGAACTACCGAAAAGGAATCCACCGAAAAATGTGGTGTGCCGGAGGTCAACACCCATGATTCAAAGAAATCGGACATATCTATTCCTGTATGCGAAGTCAGAAAATCACGCATATCATACGAAGATGCATAATTGTATTTAAAATATTCATTAAATTCTGCCATGGCATTATAAAAAATTTCGTCGCCAAGATAACCTTTCAGTGTATGGGCAACGGTTGCTCCCTTGTCATAAGCGCTCATTCCGTAAGTAACGTTTTGCGGTATCTGGTTCAACGGAAAATAGCTGCCGTCACCGCTGGGTGTATGACAATACTGAAGCACCTCTGCATGTTTGTCGCGGATAAATTCATTATACTGATCTTTATTGTACAGAAATTCTCTGAAAACAGCCTCGCAAAAAACAGCCCATCCTTCGTTAATCCACATCTCCCCGGCACTTGAGCATGTAACGTTGTCGCCAAACCACATGTGGGAAAGTTCATGTGCGTATAGCGATTCATAAGATGTAGTGTTGTTGATGCAGAAATTTGGATATGCCACGTTAGTAACGTGCTCCATCGCCCCAATGGCTGTTCCGACATAACCTATCCGGTCCCAGCGGTATGGGCCGAATTTATCTTCAAAAATTGCGAGAATCTCTTTAAGATGAAGAAATGAACCGGGAACTTTAATGGAATCCTGTGGTCTGACATAAATCTCGATAGGTATGTCATCGTTAATTCCGTTATACACATCAGTAACCGCCGCATAATCGCCAACAGCAATCGAAGCAAGATAGGTCGGGATTGTTTGATTCAGTTTCCAGTGGTATGTTTTTGTTCCGTTATTATTGTCGATAATTTCCATTAACAGACCTCCGCAAACTGCCATGTGATTATCCTCAACCGTACCATATACGTCATAGTAAGCTCTGTCCTGGAAATCATCAATACAAGGGAACCAGGTCTTGCCCAGGTTATGCGGAATAGAAACAAAACCCACACCCAAATTAAAAGCATATTCACCTGACCAGTGGAATCCGCCCCAGCTCTCATGGAAAGGAACGCCATGGTAATGAACGCGAACCATAACAATTTCGCCAATATTTATTGGATCTGACAATGGTATAGTGATTATATCATTTACATGAGTAAATGATGGGTTCACAATATCATCAATAAAAACGGAATCCACCGTTAAATCCATCAGCTCCAGTTTGATTTCACCGGTATTATCAACTTTGGTTGTCATTTCAACCTCAGTAAAGCCTTCAATCTCATGCCCCGAAAAATCTGTAACGGTAAGATTGATATAATAATGCAAGGCATCAAGCGTATCGCTAATGGCTGATTTTTCGAAGGACACTTTATGCGAACAACGGTTTGTAACCTGGGCTATTGATGTAATGTTAATAGCTGCTATAATCAGGATGGAAAAGAAGATTTTTTTATTCATTTTATTATATTTTTAAAAGTTAGAAACATATTATTTTTTTCTGATATCCATATTCATTTCAACAATAGTTATTATAATTACTTCTTTTCACCAGTTTTTATCAAAACAGATTCATATAAATTATTACCAACCCAAAATCCGGCTTTTTGTTTAAGCTCATCCATAATAGGTTTAACTTCTTCAATAATATTTTTTCGTTTGGCAATAATCAACAACCCTAATAAGCCGATAACATTTAAACCTATCGCTTTTGCTACAGTTCTTCCTTTCATTTCATCCATAATCAGTAAATCAGCATTAAGTTCAATTGATAAAGTTATAGCCTGTGCTTCACCTTTATCTAATAAACCGGCTAAATCATTTACCAGTTCTGATTGAATATCGTCTTTTATTATTATGAACTTTTTATTTATTAAATCATTTATTTCTTTACGGTATTTAATAAGAGATAATAACTCTTCTTTTATTGTTTTAGGGATAAATATTTGATTAAAGATATGGGTTAAAATATCAATTCGTCCTATTAATATTAGCCCGCTTAAAGTTGAAGTATCGCTAATAACTATCATTAAAATTTAATTTCTCAATAACCGACAAATCCTGTTCAAGTTCATTCTCATCATAATATATAGGGGTCTTATCTAAATCAGGAGGTATAAAATATCCATGTTTACTTAATATATTTTTTATTTTTATAATATCATTCTTACTGAAATACATTTTTTCATTTTTATCTGAAATATCAAATATTTTTATTTTTTCGGATGGAAAATGTTGAAGCATCAGCTTAACTTTATCATATAAATTATCTTCAATCCGAATAGCTATTGTTTTCATAATTTTTAGTTTATTACAAAAATAACATAATTTTTCTATTTATAAAATTTCAACACTATCTTTTCCCCATCAAAAACTGCATAAGAAAAATACTTTATCCAGTCTCCAATGCTGTAATACTTTGCTTTTCCATTCAAATCAACTACTTCCGGTTTATGAATGTGACCGAAAATAAAATAATCGATATCAGGTTCCTTTTCAAGAACTTCAAGACAATAGCCCGTCAATCTTTCGATACCGGCAATGTTTACTTTTTCAATCCCGGTGTTTTCGTTAGCCACGCGGCTCCGGTTCGACCAGAACATACCCATAGCCGTACCAATATCAGGATGCAGCCACCGGAAAAGCCACTGGTTAACTTTGTTCCTGAAAACCTTTTTGATGAATTTATAGCCGCTATCTCCTTTTCCCAAACCATCGCCATGACCGAGAAAAAACTTTTTACCGTTGATTTCTTTTAACAAGGTATCAGGATATATTTTGATATTCAATTCTTCAGTTAAATAATTAAAAGTCCATACATCGTGGTTACCTCTGAAAAAATAAACGGGAATCCCGGAATCAGTTATTTCAGCCAGTTTTCCCAACAATCTGGCATATCCTTTTGGAATAACCGTTTTGTACTCGAACCAAAATTCAAACAGGTCGCCCATGATGTAAATTTCTTGAGCATCAGCCTTAACCTCGTCCAGCCATTGAATAAATAGTTTTTCGCGTTCACTGCTTTTCTCGCGTGTAGGTACCCCGAAATGGCTGTCGGAAATATAATAGACTTTCTTATTTGGAGCTAATTTTGTCAAAGTTTTTATTTATAAGATATTACGAAATTAATTGATATTTGTTGATATTGATGGAATTACGATAAAAAAATAATCTGTGTAAATTAGTCCCGAAAGCTTTCGGGATTGTGTCAAATAAAGATTTATTGAAATTTGTTGAACTCGACCAATCTCTATTTATCTCCAAAAATCTTCCAGTTTCTCGATAATTTTATCCACGTCATTATCTTTTAAAATTATCCTTCCCTCCTCATCAATAAGATAATAAAACGGAAGTTCATCATTTAAATTATAAGCCTTGTTAACAGGAGACTTTAATCCTTTCAGGTCGCTTCCCTGTATCCAGGGTAATTTATCTAATTTTATCGCACCTTTCCAAACCTTTTCATTTTCATCTAATGAAACCCCAAAAATCTCAATATTATGCTCCTTTAATTCATCGTAAATTGCAACGAGCTTTTTATTATCCTGTCGTGATTTGGCATTCCAGCCAGCCCAAAAATACACTAATATATTTTGCCCGCCCATATCTTGTAAAGAAACAATTTGATCGTTGATGTCACGTATAACAATATCAGGCGCATTTTTACCCGGTTTTAATTTTTCGTCAGCAATAAAGCTGTCCAATTTTTTTTGTCTGATTTCTTTTACCCTGTTGTGGTGGTTGATTGTATGTTTATTTTCAGGATAATTAATTGTTAATGCACTGTCGATCCTGTGAAAATAAATAAAATCTTCCTCCTCATCCATCACCTTGTTATTCCCCAATTTACTGTTAATTATAATAAGCGAAGCAAGAGAGCCGGAATTTTTGCCGATGAACTCTTTTACATATTTTCTTTGATCGTTATAAACAATCATATAAATTGAATCCAGCTTTAATTTCGTATCATAAAAATCAGGCTCACCCTGACTTGTTTTAAAAACATAAGCAAGAGAATCCACTCTTTGTTTTTGTTTTGTCATAAAACATTCAAATGTCATCAGCAGTTGCGAGCCGGGAGAACCTTTAACCTGATATCCGGTTGAGAAGTAGTTATTATTTGAATTTACCTTTACAGTTTCATTTTTTTCAAGTTGTAAAACCAGGTAATTTTCTTTATTGATCCTTAAAATGTAAAATCCGGCATCTTCTATTTCGAGGTTAAATACAAATTTTCCTTCTTTATTAATTTTTACTGAATCAAGTATGACAGCATTACGAACCTCCAATTCTTCTAAATATAACCATTCACCGGTATATTTAGGGAAACTACCCGTAATTGAAATCAAACCGGTTTCTTTTTCGCGATAGCAGGATACGATAGCAATTATTATTAATATAAAGAAAAAATACCTTTTAAACATAACAACACAATTTCGGCACAAAAATACAAAATGCTTTTTTTTATTTTAATTATTACTTTAGCAATGCAATCCGGTTATTGAAATGCAAGTCTGTAAACAAAATATAATCCTTACCATTTTTTTCACTTTAATCTTCCATTTTTCCTTTTCTCAAAACATTTTCCTACTTGAAAAACCCGGTACTATAAAAAATTACAAATACCTTGAGAACGATCATATTCGAATAAAAATAATTTCTAAAGATACTATTATTGCAGGAATCATTAACAAGATTGGTGATATAAGCATTATTATCAATTATTCAAATAAAATATCTCCAGACGATATTTCCATCATCTACAGAACAAGGTGGGGATTTACTTTGCTTCAGGGAATTTTTTTTAGTACCGGAGTACCCTATCTTGCAATAAGCTCATTAAACGGAGTTATCAATAACGACAGCCCAATTGTCTCGAAAGAAACTCTTATCATCAGCGGTAGTCTGATAGCTGCCGGAATAGCAATCACACCGCTCACCACGCGCAAACATAAGATCGATAATAAAAAATGGCGAGTAAAAATTTTGGATTTTAGGGATTAAATAGTTAATTTTCAAGCATAGACGCTTAAGCGAAGGGTTTGGCTTTTGGAATTTGGTTTTCCTGACGGACTCCTTTCAGTCGTTGGAATTTTTTATATCTCCAGCTTTTTTATCATCTCCTTAATGATAAGCGTCATTTTCGGTTCTACCATGCTGGCTGCATCTATCACTTCTTCATGCGATATTTCAACAATTTTACCTTCCACTCCGAGGTCGGAAATAACGGAAACGGCAAAGCAAGGCAACGACATGTGGCGGGCTACGATGGCTTCCGGAACGGTTGACATACCTACGGCATCAGCCCCGATTATCTGAATATATTTATATTCCGAAGGGGTTTCAAATGTAGGACCGGTAACAGCAGCATACACACCCACCTGGAAATGAATTTTATGATGACGTGCTATCTTTGTGGCATGACGGATGATCTTTTTATCGTAAGCCTCGCTCATATCAGTAAAGCGGGGGCCTAATCCGGTATCATTCTTCCCGATCAACGGGTTATTGCCCATCAGGTTAATGTGATCCCTGATGATCATAAGATCACCGATTTCATATTCGGGATTAATTCCTCCTGATGCATTTGAGAGTATCAGTAATTCTATTCCTAAAAACTTCATCACTCTAATAGGGAACGTAACCTCCTGTATGTTATGTCCTTCATAATAATGAAACCTTCCCTGCATGGCAACTACGTTTTTGCCTCCGAGCTTACCGAAAATAAGTCTGCCTTCATGACCTTTAACGGTTGAAACCGGAAAATTGGGAATTTCTTTATACGGAAGTGTGGCATAAGTCTCAATTTCTTTAACCAAACCGCCCAATCCCGTTCCCAGAACAATTCCTATTTTTGGGTTAAAATCAATTTTGCTTTTAATATATGTTGTTGTTTCTTTTATTTGTTTTAACATAATTTAAAATTTGATTATTAAATTCTTCTCTGTCTTCTCTGTGAAAAACAACTTTAATTGGTATATAACAGATTGGAAGATTCTTTATTGTATCTAAAATATCCTTATCCATTAACCTTACGGTATCTTTTTCTGTAGTAACAATTATTTTATTTTTCGAAAAAATATTATTAAAGCTCTCTATTATTTCTTCCATATCTTTAAGGGTGTATTTATGATGATCAGGAAATTTCAACATCTCCAGTTCTTCACAATGCTTTTTTAAATATCTTTCCAGCGGATATGTATTTGCAATTCCTGCCACCAACAGGATAGTATTGTATTTACTTTTATCCGGATTAAAATTTACACCCTGAATGGCAGTAAAGCTACCATGTTTAATGTAAGAAAAATATAATTTTTGAAAATCCCGTGGTTTAATTAATCCGGTTAATCTCCTTCGTGTAATAGGTGAAAGCACATTGGAAGTTTTAGTAACAATAATGATATCAGCCCTTTTTGCACCCGATCTGAACTCTCTTAATGAACCGGCAGGCAATGGATAATCGTTAACATATAGTTTGTGAAAATCGGTCAGCAGGATTGATAATCCTGGCTTTACATACCTGTGCTGAAAGGCATCATCGAGGATAATTGCTTCCAGTTCGGAAAATTTTTTTATAAGGGTTTTTATTCCTCTAACTCTTTTTTCGTCAACCGCAACCTTAATACCAGGGAACTTTTTATAAAACTGGACCGGCTCATCACCCATCTCATTAACTCCGGTCTGCTCATCCGCAAGTACAAATCCTTTTGTTTTTCGTTTATAACCCCGGCTCAAGGTTGCTACACTGAATTCATTTTTTATCAAGTTGATTAAATACTCAACATGAGGTGTTTTTCCGGTACCTCCAACCGATAAATTGCCCACTGATATTACCGGAAGATCAAACGATTTAGAAGGAATAATCCGCCAGTCAAAAAGTTTATTTCTTATAAATGTTATTATTCCGTAAAGTAAAGCAAGTGGTAATAATATTAAGCGCAAAAGATTCACAGGCTAAAATTAGTAAAAGTTTTTAAACCGAACGACAATAAATCCTTATGGACTCCATTCAGTTGTAAGTATGTATAAGTTTCAGTATAAACAAAATATTTCAGACGCTGATTTACGCTGAAAAGCGCAGATTGTTAAAAAACAGTAAATTACTAATAGTATATAGCAGAAAACCACTAATTTTTTTTATAGTAGTTTTCTGCTATATTTTTTCCAAAAATGTATTATATTTTTAGTGCCGTAAACTGATTTAATATTGATTATATGAATTTGTTACTTACCTTTGTAAATAGAATTTAAACTTAAACGTATTTAACCATCCCGTTATGCCGCACATAGTTTATTATCAACATATTACCCCCCCCCTCAAACAAAACCGGATTTCATTAACACTGAGTTATATTTGCCTATATACCAAAAGCATACTTTTCATTTTACAGCTTTATCTTTTTCATTTATACTGAACAGTTGAATTAAAACATCAAAATAAGTCAGACTAATAAAAACTCAAAATTTAAAAAGATGAAAACAAAATTCATGAGCTTAATAATCGTGGTATTTTTAATTAATACCGGATATGGACAGGATTATGTACCCCTTGTACGTGAAAACGCACATTGGGTGGTTGCGAGTAATAATGATGAACCCTGGCAATGGGAGAATTTCAGGGAGTATTATACCGCCGATGATACACTTATAAATGATACATTATATAAAAAGGTTTACAGGTATCAACTGCAGCCCTCAGATAGTTTATACATGCCGCCATACACACGTATCGGCAATCCTGTATTGTACAGCTTAATAAGAGAGGATACCATAGGACGAATAGTGTATGGTATTCAATTAAATATTGACCCCGGTAATTGTTTTTATACGGAGGATACACTTTTCGACTTTTCCGTATCTCAAAACGATACCCTTGAACTATGCCAGGCTTTTATGGGCCCAATACCCATTGATACTATTTTTTATGGCGATGCATTTGGTTACAACAGAAGGATACTTATAATGGGGGGTAATTATCCCTTTTACTTTATTGAAGGAATTGGGAGTAATTGTGGGTTATTCGAGTATATCGGAGTAACATGTAAAGATATTAATTATGAAGAGTTAATATGCTACACTCTGGATGATATTTCAAATTGCGATATCCTAACCCATACTGATGTGGAAATAATTCCGGATATTAAAATATTCCCTAATCCACTTGTGGGAGATCATCTATATATACAAATACCCGGAAATGCTTATCAAAAGCTTACAGTTCAGATTTCTGATATTTTTGGGGAAATAATTTATAAAGATAAATTAGATTCTGGCAAATTGAATTTAGGAAGCTTAAATCAAGGTGTATATATAATTAAAGTTATTAAAGAAAATAAATTATTATTAATCAAAAAAATTCTAAAAATATGAAAAAGCTATATTTATTAATTCTGTTGTTTGTATCAACAGGAATTTATGCCCAGAATAATTTTTATGCCGGGCTTAAGGAGTTCTATAGTACCAACCCTAAACCCGAGGGTAATAACGAGGAAATCGAGAGTAGTGAATATAATGAAATGAAGCGGATTGAACAGATATGGGCTCCGCGATTGTTTCCTCATGGTGGTGATGAAAGTGTGGCTGCTGCTGCAATGATTGACTATGCCGAAAATTACATACCGGCAATGTCCTCCTATAATCCTGAATGGACGAATTTAGGGCCTAACGGAACTATTGAAAATAATTTTGGGGTCGGGCGCATTGAAAGGATCTGTTTCGATCCTCAATACAATGGAACAACGAACCAAACGCTCTATGCAACATCCTCTTTTGGCGGATTGTGGAGAACTGAAAATGACGGTGGGTTATGGGTTCCTTTAACTGACTATTTACCCTTTACTGCTAATGCAGATGTAGCTGTCAGTTATCAAAACTCAAATAATATTTTTCTCGGAACCGGATATGCCGACGGAAGGTTTGAATATACCAATGAGTTTAATCATATAAACGCTTTACATACATTTGGAGTGTACAGAAGTACAGATTACGGAAGCACATGGGAATCAATTAGTGATGGGTTTATAGAGGAGTTTTTAGAAGAAGGAGGTACAACAAGAAGGATTATTATCAATCCGGAAAATGAAAACCAGTTGTTTGCTGCTACTACAAGAGGAGTATTCAGGTGCAATAATGCTTTGGCTACAAATCCGGTCTGGCAAAAGGTTTTGTCTTTCCCCGAACCTGCATTAAACGACTTTCGTGGACTTGCCTTTAAGCCTGGAAACAACGATATTGTTTATGCAAGCGGTCTTGATGTTTATAAAAGCAATGACGGGGGTTCAACTTTTACCCCAATCTCTATAAATTCCCTACCTGCTGATTATGAAATTCATAGGATTAATATAGCAACAACCCAGGCAGATGCCGATAGATTATATGCCTATGTTGTAGGGAAAGCTGCATCGGAAAGTTACAACAGACTTTATATATATTTATATCACGATTCTACAGGTGAATGGGAAGAATATATATATACGTATGGTAGCAGTAGCACAATGTATGTAGTATCAAAGGGAAGAATGGCGTTTGCAGTTTCGCCTGTTAATGCTAATGAGTTTTATTTGGGGCATACAGTAGTAAAAGGCACTCCGTATTATACAAGTTTCTCGGTGATTAATCAATCCTCGTATAATGGAAATAATTGTCATGCCGACATTCACAGCCTGGCTTTCCAGCCCAATGTTTCCGAACCCGACCTGTTTGCCGGAACTGACGGAGGGGTAGGCAGGAAAGATTTACCAAATAACAATACCCAGGGTTGGACTATGCTTTATAACGGGTTAAGTGTAAATACTATTTTTGGTTTTGATGATTCTGATTATGATCATACAAAAATAATTATAGGAAACATGGATTGCGGGACCAATAAGATTAATGATTTTGAAAACAAAGATTGGAAACAGATCGGCTTAGGAGGCGACGGTTTTGGTGTTCGGTTTGATAGATCCGGTTTAAACAGATGGTTTTATAAACCTAATTATTGGGAATTACCAATAAGACACAATTATACATCTAATTCATACCCCTCTGAAGATGATTTTATACCTCATGTGTGTCCGGACTATCTTTTAAATGAACATTCCACAGGGAAATTACCATTTTTTAATCATCCCACTACAAATGTTATGTATATGGGACTTCAAGAAATATTCAGAAGGCTTAAACCCGAACCGGAAGGAGGAGACCAATGGGATGATATTTGGATAGAAGAGTCTAATATATACGAAACCGGAATAGCCGGCTGGCAATTGCAAATTCAGGGGATGGAAATTGCAGAATCAAATCCTGATTATATGTATATAATTACAGTAGGTGTTCAGAATGATCTTTTTGATGAATGGAAACTGGCGGCTCGTATTTTGAAAACAATAACAGGTGGAACAAATGGTGTTTGCGATATTGTAAAGTTTACATTAGTTGATTATCCAGGTTATGACCCTGATCCTCAAACCTTTTTCCCAATTGTTTCTAATTTAACTATTGACCCGAATAATGAAAACAGATTTTGGATTACATACACAGGATTTGTTGATGAATATAAAGTTTACAGAACAGATGATGGGGGTGAAACATGGGAAAATGAAGACCCAAACGGTACTTTGGCAAATATACCTGTTAATGATATTATATACCAGTATGGGTCTAATGACAGGCTTTTTATAGGGACAGATGCGGGCGTTTATGTCAAAAACGGCTCAAATGCAGATTGGGAAAAATTTGGGGATATCCCTAATGTAAGGGTAAACAGATTAAAAATAAATTATTGTGCAAATAAACTCCGTGCCGGAACTTTCGGACGAGGAATATGGGAAACAGATATTCCTGAAGCCTGTAATTCTTTCACCAAAACAATTGAAGAAGATTTAATATGGGAAACAAACTGGAGTCTTAAAGGAGATTTGATAATTGAAACCGGTTATACTTTAACTATTAAAGAACGTATTAATATGCCCCCAAATTCAAAAATCATCGTAAAACGAAGTGCCAAATTAATAATTGACGGAGGCCATATTACCAACGGCTGTGGTAATTTATGGAAAGGCATCGAAGTATGGGGTACCTCCACCGCATCACAAAACACGACTGACCAGGGTTGGGTACAGGTAATTAATGGCGGCACAATAGCGAACGCAGAAATTGGCATTCGGGCAGTAAAAATAGAGGAATCCGGAGGTGAAGGCACCGTAAATTATCTTTTCACCGGCGGCATTGTCCAATGCTCCGATGCTAACTTTGCAAATAACAAAATCGCCGTTCAGTTTTACAAGTATCCATCCGGCACCCAGTCTTATTTAAGTTTAAGTAACTTCAGTGATTGTGATTTTGTAACCGATGATATGTACATAGGTGACGGACAACCATTATATTTTGTAAAAATGAACGAAATAAATGGCATTAATTTTTCCAATTGCACTTTTAGTAATAGCAGCAGCCAGCAAAATTATGGCAGCGGTATTTACAGTTATCATTGCGATTTTGATGTTAAAGGTATTTGTGTAAGTGGAACCAATCCCTGTACTGAATGGGATTATGGACTGTTTGAAAACCTGCAATATGGCATTTATGCAATGGAAGCCGGCACGGAAAGGAATGTTGAAATAAATTACATTGAATTTAATAACAACTACAGGGGTGTTTATGTCAGCGGTATGACAAATGCAGTTGTAACCAACAGTAATTTCAGTATCAACTCACATTTTAGTCCCGTTGGAGGTTACGGACTGTATTTAAGCAATTCAACAGGTTATAAAATTGAGGAAAATAACTTCTACCACGAAGGCGAGGATGCGACCGGAGTAGGATTGATTGTTCATAATTCCGGTATATACCCTAATGAAATTTACCGCAACGGGTTTACCAACCTCCAGCAGGGTATATCGTGTCAGGAGCAAAACCGTGATAATGAAGACCAGGGCTTGCAATTGCTTTGTAACGATTTTGATGATTGTACCGCTGATATATTGGTTCCCCGACCAAGAGAAGGAGGCTGGGGAATTGCACCGAGCCAGGGCATTGACGGACACGAAATGACCGATATGGCAGGAAACCTGTTTTACATACCCGGCCCACCTGATGGTGACTTTGACGATATTGACAACGAAGGGGCATTTTTTGATTATTATTATCCTTCAAACCCGGCACCAGGATTTGAAGATACTAAACCGGAGGATTATACGGAAAACTCTGTTGAAATACATGCTAATTATATAACTTCCGGAGAATGGTCTTTTGAAGAAGGCTGCCCACCGAGTGAAGAAGGCGGAGTTGAACCGGACAGGGATGAAATGCGCAGCAGTATGGCTTCGGCAGAACAGGAAATTGCCGCTACGGAAGCTACACTTGCCCAGTTGATTGATGGCGGGGATACCGAAGCCCTTAACACAGAAGTAGAAACAAGCATCCCGCCGGAAACCGTTGAAGTTTATAATGAACTGATGAATGAATCACCCTGGGTGTCGGAAACAGTTGTTGAATCTTCAATAGAGAAGGAGAATGTTCTTCCTAATGTTATGATTCGTGATGTGATGGTGGCAAATCCGCATACCGCTAAATCGGATGTGTTAATGGAAAAATTGGATGAAAGATTAATTCCTCTGCCTGAATATATGAAAGCACAGATATTACAGGGAAGAAGCCTTACTTCATTAAAAGATGAACTGGAATCACAACTGGCTGGGTATAAGTTGAAAAAAGCAAGAGCATTCAACGGGCTTGTTAGAAGTTTTATAAATGAATCGGCAACATGGCAGGAAGCATCCGACAGTTTGTTGGCATTATACCAGCAGGACAACGATTTGCAATCCAAATACCGCCTGATGATGCTGCATCTTGAAAGAGGAGAATACCTGCAGGGAGAAACTATTCTATACAATATTGTAACACAATATGGTCTGGAAGGAGATAACCTAACAGCCCACCAGAATATGGAAAGTTATTACAGTCTGGTAAGAGAAATAATAGAAGCCGGTAAAAGCCTGATGGAAGCAGATTCATTACAAATTTTGGAGTTACAGACCATTGAAATTGCCGATGCAGGAATAGCAAGTACTTGGGCAAGGGATGTTTTGGTAGCACTCGGAGAAATGACTTATGAAGAGCCTATCCAAATGCCCGACCTGATGAAATCGGCAAAGGCAATTGAAGAATACGAGAAACTTCTAAGTACGGAACCGCCTCAAATGCTTGAGGTATATCCCAATCCGTCGAAGGGTTATGTAATAATGGAGTATAAGCTGGAAACGGAACAGGAAGGAACAATCGAAATAACGGATATAAACGGAAAACCAGTACATTCCTTTAATTTTACTGAAATCCGGGACCAGGTAACCGTTTTAACACAAGATTGGAAACCGGGGGTTTATATAGCTTCCTTAAAAATAAACGGAAAGTTGGTTGAAAGTACCAAATTTACATTAATTGATTAAATTGTTTGGAGTAGCGACACGCCGCGGCGTGTCGCTACATACAGCAAACATTTAGTGTATTACAAAATTATAAACAAATGAAAAAGTTTACAATAGTATTAAGCATACTTATTATACCTTTGGTTATGTCTGCCCAGAAATGGGAAAGAACTTACGGGCAGCCTAACTATAAGGAATGGGCTAATGATGTAATTGAGTTTTATGATAAAGGATATTACATATTAGGTTCAACAGAGGATATGGAATGGAATTTTAAAACAGGTATCAATGGTGATACCTTATATAATAAATTCTTATTTCATAATCTTTATATACATAGAGATTTGAGTTCTGTAATTGATGAAAATGGTAATTTATACATTTGCGGTACAATAATTTTAGATGACGCATGGCCTATTGTAGCAAAATACGATTCATGCGGGCAAAAAGTTTGGTGCAGGGTTTTTGTAGATGATTCGTTTGATGACGGAGTAGGAATGGACCTCCTGTTAACTGAAAATGGTAATATTATTGTTTTAGTGACACATGATAGCGATGACCAGATTGACCAGATATTGTTGTACTGCCTGAATAATAATGGTAACCTGTTATGGACAGAATCCTATGCATCAAAAAATGATCATCCCGAAATTGCTCATGCTGTAGCTTTTAATTTATATTATTACAATAACAGTTATTTTATTGACGGTTATTGTTACTGGCCATACCCTGGCAACCCTAACCATGTATATTTAAAGCCTCTGTTTATTAAAATCGACAGTCTGTTTAATGAAGAATGGATATTGCCCTTCGGTGTTCCTGATTCAATTGTAGGAGAAGCTTATGGCACCATTCCATTAAATGACACTGTGTATTTTGGGATTGGAGTACGCCGATCTTCTGCAACTTTTAATCAAAATTCACTATTGATGTTTTTTAATGAACAGGGAGAAGAAATTGGGTATAATCAAATTCCAAACAGTGATTTTGGTGAAAATGTGGATTTCAACACCATGTGGAATATTGTTAAAGTAAACGATACATCTTTTATTACAAAATTCTATATTGGCATGAACGACACAGTTTTCCATGGCGAGACAGTAATAGATACTTCGGGAACGATTCATATATTGAAAAATCAAGGACCGGGTAATGGCACAGCAGATTTAATTAAAACTTCAGACAATAACTATTTAGAAGTTACGGAAGTATATGAAAGTAAAGGTGACAAAGACATTTGGTTGTTTAAATTTGACGAAAACCTCGAATCCGTCCCATTTGATACCAATACTTATGTTTACGACAGCCTCTGCCCATACCCAATCCAGTCCGGCACAATAGATATAACGGATTGTTTTATCTGGACCAACATAGAAGATACTCCATCTCCGGAGGAATATTATGCAAGCTTAAAAACCATACCCATTAAAGCTTATCCTAACCCGTCAACAGAGGGTCAGGTTACTTTTGAGTTTCAAAATACGGAATACTTATCACCCCCCTTAATCCCCCCTCAAGGGGGGAAACAGCCGCACCTTGTCATATATAATGTCTTAGGTGAAAAAGTACATGAGGAAAGGGTTTATCAGTACCAGGGTAAGGGTGTTGTAGATGTTAACGGGTGGAGAAAAGGAATGTATGTGGCGGTGGTTTATAGTGAGGGATTACCGGTGGGAAATTGTAAATTTGTAATTGAATAAACCATTTATAAAATGTCATATTCTTCCTATCCGTAAAGGAATAACTTCAAATATTTGTGTAAAATCTAATCTTACATTTAAAATATTTTATCTATCGCCTTTAACAATATCAATTTAAAAATCTTTAATAAATATAAAAATGAAAAAAATAATAAGTTTTATAATATTAGTAACAATTAGCTTGAGTATTTATTCTCAGTATAATTTTGAAAAGAAACCCTATATTTTATTTCAAAATATGGAAAGTGAAGACCCAAATATTAACTATTCTCCCGAACTTAAGGATATAATGGTCAGGTGGCAGTTGGATGAACCAAATACAAGTATCATAAGATGGGGTCAAGGATCATACGAATTCACTGAAGACCCTTCAGTTGACCCAAATGACAATACATTGTATTATTATAATTTTCCTTTAGCCGATTTAACAGAACAAACTATATATATGTACAAAGTAGAAATTAACAATGGTGAAGAAGCTTCCGGGACTTTTACAACACCTCCGTCAACGGATGAAACAGATGTAACCTTTTATGCCTATGGTGATACACGAGGCAACAGTGAAAATGGCTATCCACCCTACGAATCTGATTTTCATGATGAAGTATGCCAGCAAATAAATAGTGAAATCAATACTGATCCAACCAGCCAAACATTTATTTTGCATGCCGGTGATTGGAATTATGAGGATTCAGAAGATTACTGGAAATATTGCTATTTCAATCTTGATGATGAAAATGCTATGGAAATGTTATCCAAGTTACCTGTAATGGGAGTTTACGGAAATCACGAAATGGGCGGACAAGCAGGATTAGTTTATGAAAAATATTGGACATACAGTTATGAAGAAGATAATCCGACTCCATATAATAGATATTATTCATTTGATTATGGTCCTGTTCATATTTGCTGTTTACACATCCCTTGTGATGACTGGTCTATTACTCCTGAACAATTAGCTTGGTTTACTTCGGATGTATCGCAAACAAATAAAAAATGGAAAATATTAATGTTTCATACTCCTGGCTATTCTAATGGAGGGCACCCTGACAATTTAAATGTTCGCACAATAGTACAGCCAATATGTGAAGGATTTGGAGTTCAATTGGTAATTGCAGGCCATAATCATTATTATGCTCATTGGCTTGTAAATGGTGTCCATCACTTAACTCTCGGAGGGGGAGGTGTAGAAATAGGTTATGGAAATACCCCTCTCTATGATATTGGAGAGTTAAAGTCTTTTATGTTTCATCATTTTGCGAAAATAAATATTGAAAATGATGTAATGGATATCATAATAAATTCATTTGATGAAATTGATAATATTTGGAAGAGCGATTTTGATTCTTTTACTTTACCTCCAACGTTAAAAATTTGTGATGGAATACAGGAAATCTGGGAAGAAGATATCACTTATGTTGATGAAATAAGGGTTTGCGAAGGAAGCACCCTTACTATTACATCTGAAGTTGGTTTTGTAGAAAATGGTAAGATCATTATTGAAAGGGGTGGAAAACTAATACTTGACGGAGGCACCGTAACCAACGCCTGTGATGGATTATGGAAAGGAGTCGAACTGTGGGGCACCTACAACCAGTCACAATCATATACTTACCAGGGTGCAGTTGAAATCATTAACGAAGGAACCATCGAAAATGCTGAAATTGGAATACAAACCATAAAAATGTCAGACATACCACCTCCCGGGGAAGCAACACCCGATTACACTTACACCGGTGGAATGGTTCTCGCTGATGGAGGAATTTTTAAAAACAACCGGACTGCCGTTAAATTCTGGCCATATAATCACACTTCAAGTCTAAGTTTTTTCAGGAATTGCCAGTTCATTACCGATAATGAATTGTTACAAGGCACTGATCCTGATAACTTCATTGAAATGTTGGATATTTCTGGGGTTAAGGTTGCCGGGAGCAGTTTTACCGACACGCATACCGTTGCAGAGCCAGATGAACTTACAACCGGTATTGAAGCTTATGATGCACGTTTTTATGTTTGGTCTTATGGGGAGCAGCCAAGCCTCTTTACCGGCCTTTACGACGGTATCAGGGCTTATAGCTACAACCCAATAAGAACGGTAAATATCGAAAACAGCCAATTCACAGACAACTTCCGAAGTATATATATAAGTGGAATGACAAATGCCGTAATTGAAAGTAATGATTTAAGTATAAATTCACCATACAGTAATTTAAATGGTGGTTATGGTTTGTATCTCGACCACTCAACAGCTTATAAAGTTGAAGAGAACAATTTTTATCATGAAGGAGGTAATGCTGTTGGTGTAGGTTTGATAGTAAATCAATCAAAAGACGAACCGAATACGATTTACCGCAATTATTTTACAAACTTAGAATGTGGAATGGATATACAGGGAGAAAACAGGGCAAAAGACGGTACAGGATTAGAACTTAAGTGTAACCATTATGAAGGTACTACTTGGGATAAGATTATTATATGGGATAGCCCGTTAATAACTGAAAA
Source organism: Bacteroidales bacterium (assembly GCA_016783885.1). GTDB lineage: Bacteria > Bacteroidota > Bacteroidia > Bacteroidales > JAADJA01 > JAADJA01. The sequence goes on along the minus strand of JADHVR010000003.1, from coordinate 34,351 downwards.
TGCAGGCATTGCTTCCAACCAGGGTTCATCAAGCTCCAACCCCGAAGATATGGCAGGAAACCTCTTCCAGATTGATAGCCAGACTCCTAACGGTGACTTTGACGATATACTTAACGAGGCTAACCATATTACTTATTATTATCCGCATAATTTTGAAGCAGGTCTTGAAAATGTAAAACCCGTTGATTACACGGATAATGTTACTTTGAAAGAAATGGAAGTTTATCCTGACTGGTCATTTAATAACGGATGTCCTCCATCTGACGATCCTGGTGGAGGAGGAGGAATTGATGATACAAAAGGCAATATGGCAAGCACCGGACAAAAGATTGATTCAACTGAAAATCTATTATCTATGCTTATCGACGGTGGTAATACCGAAGCTGTGCAAACCGATGTGGACAACAGTATTCCGCCCGAAACAATGCAGGTGTATAACGAGCTGATGAACAAATCACCCTATCTGTCGGATACGGTTGTAAGCACTGCTATCGAAAAAGAGGATGTATTGCCGGGTGCGATGATACGCGATATAATGGTTGCAAACCCGAAAGTAGCCAAGTCGAAGAAATTAATGAAAAAATTAGACGAACGATGGAACCCGCTGCCCGAATATATGAAAGCGCAGATATTACAGGGCCGTAGCATTGTCTCCATCAGGGAAGAAACCGAATCAAGGCTGGCTGCTTTTAAACTTAAAAAGGCAAAATATTTTAACGCTTTGGTTAGATATTATCTTAACGATACGGTTAATCCGCAGGCTTCTCTTGATAGTCTTACTGCTTTGCTCCAAAACGAGAACAGGCTTAAGGCTAAATACAGTCTTGCGATGTTGAGCTTAGAACATGGGGTATGGAGCGAAGGGCTTGTCGTGTTGAATGACATTCCGACCCAGTTCGACCTTACAGCCGCAGAAGCTGAAGCACATTCGCAAATTACAACTTACTATACCTTACTTTCGAATATTGCACAGCAGGGAAAAAGTGTTTTTGAGGCGGATAGTGCGCAAATAGCTACTCTTATTAGTATGGAAGCAAACCAAAGCGGTATGGCAAGCGTGTATGCACGAAACATATTGTTGGCACTAAACCAAATGGAATATGAAGAGCCAATCATTTTGCCCGACCTGTTGAAATCGTCCGCAGCAATGGATGAATACAAAGAATTGTTGAGCAAAGCGGCGGATGCACCAGGGTATATAAAGGTTAAACCCAATCCTGCAAAGGATTATATAATTATTGAATATGAACTCGAACAGGAAGTTGAAGCTACAATTGAAATCAATAATATTTCGGGCAATTTGAAATATTTAGGAAATTTCACAAACCGGCATGACCGGTTTACGGTTGATACGCGCAAATGGAAAGCCGGTATCTACATAGCAACATTAAAGATCAACGATAAGTTGATTGAAAGCTTTAAGTTTACAATAATTGATTAATAATTAATAAGGTTATGTTCCGGTTTCGGAGCATAACCTTATCTTAGATTTGTAAATTATGAGAACAATAATTATAACAACACTTATCATATTAATTTGTCAGATATTGTTTGCCCAGAAAACTGAAGTTTATTACGGAGTATCTGGTAGGAATGATGTCGTTGATGATATTATTGAATTATATGATAATGGTTATTACATTATAGGTGGATTTGAAAGTGGATATCAAAATTACAATGGCTGGAATATCAAAACAGATATTAATCTTGAATTGATATATGATAAAGTTCTTGAACACGAATTAAGTACAGTTGCTCAATTTGCATCGGTAAGCGATGAAAACGGGAATATTTATGTTACAGGATTTACCACCTACCCAAGCCAATGGCCATTTGTAACAAAACTTGATTCTTGTGGAAATAAAGTTTGGTGTAAAATACTGGACTATAGTGATGAATTTGAATTTGGTGCGGCGAGAGATATTTGGTTAACTAAAGAGAACGAAGTAATAATACTAACAGGTTTTGAATCAGAATCACAGATTGACAAAGTGCATTTGATATGCCTAAGTGCAGATGGAGCTGTTCAATGGACAAAACCTTATGCTTCCAGGAATGACTACTCCTGGATACGAAATCCATCCGGTTATTCTATTAAGGAAATAAACAACGACTATTACATCTCCGGTTATTGCTACTGGCCTTATCCTAATGATACTACCCATTTTTTTCTTCGTCCGCTTTTTATCGGTATCGACAGCCTTTTTAATGAAAAATGGATTTTGCCTTTTTATGCGTTGGATTCGGTTTATGGAGATGCTTTTAACACAATCGCAATAAATGATTCTGTTTTGATGGGGGTTGGAATGCGTAGGTTGGAAGGTCCGATGGAAAACTCATTATTGATGTTTTTTGATATAGAAGGTAATGAATTAGGGTATAATCAGATACCAAACGAAGCTATTGAACCTGACATATCTCAAAATTACATATTAGACATAGAAACTATAAATGATTCTTTATTTATTGCTGCAACTTCGGTTGGCTATAATAATACTACTTTTCCTTCTGCGGAAATTATAATAGATACTTCTTCAAATATTTTCAATTATTCTTATCATATTGGAACAAATGGTCATAATTATTTATGTAAGACATTTGATAATAATTTTGTTTTTACAACAGGTATTGATGAAAATAAGGGAGATGATGATATTTACGTTTACAAAATAGACGAAAACCTTGAGGATGTCCCCTTTGACCCAACGCCACACACTTATGACAGCCTTTGTCCGGGAGGTATTCAATCCAGTACCATTGATTTAACGGATTGCCTTGTATGGACTAATATAGGCGATGCACCAAGCCCGCAGGAGTATTACGAAAGTATAAAACAGATACCCATAAAAGCATATCCAAACCCGGTAAATGGTGGTGAGGTTACCTTTGAATACGAAAATACCGAGCATCACCGCAATATAGAGTTAAAGTGTTTTGATATTTATGGAGAGTTGGTACATAAAGAGAAAGTGTACAGGTACCAGGGTGAGAGTGTTGTGGATGTCAGCAGTTGGAAAAACGGGATGTATGTGGCGGTGGTTTATAGTGAGGGGATGCCTGTGGGGCAGTGTAAATTTGTAATTAAATAAAAAACTTTTAGAAATTAAGAAGTACGTAAAACAAATAAAAGCTATAATATTAGACATCAATGCTTAAACCTGCTCGGAGAAAAAGTGTTTGAAGATGAAATACAAATGTAGTTTTAAAGTATTTTTGCCGATACTATTTAAGATACAAACAGATGAAAATCAAAGAAATTATAAAACCTCTTGAGGAGTTTGCACCGGTTTACTTACAGGAATCTTATGATAATTCAGGATTATTAGTTGGTAATGAAAACATGGAAGTAAAAAAGGTTTTAATCACTTTGGATGTTACTGAAGAAGTGCTGGATGAAGCAATTACAAAACAATGCAATTTAATAATCTCGCACCATCCGGTTATTTTCAAAGGTTTGAAAAGTATAACAGGAAAAAATTCGTCAGAAAGGATAGTGGCAAAAGCCATAAAAAATGATATTGGCATTTATTCCATCCATACAAATCTTGACAATGTAGATGAAGGCGTTAATTCTATTCTCTGTGATAAACTTGGTTTGAAAAACAAAAAAATCCTGTCATCAAAAAAAGAGTTATTACGCAAGCTTGTAACTTTTTGCCCTGTTGATGATGCTGAACAGGTAAGGGAAGCCATGTTCAGCGCAGGCGCAGGCTATCTCGGGAATTATGACAGTTGCAGCTTTAATACTCCGGGAACCGGCTCATTCAAAGGTTCGGAAGATACTAATCCTTATATTGGCGAAAAGGGGAAGCTTCATTATGAGGAAGAAATCAGGATTGAAACCATTTATCCGGTTTACAGGGAAAAGAAAATACTTAATGCCATGTTAGAAGCCCATCCTTACGAAGAAGTGGCTTATGACATCTATTTCCTGGAAAATGAATTTAACCGGGTTGGCGCAGGAATGACAGGCGAACTTGAGCAGGAAATGAATGAAATGGAATTTTTAAAAAGAGTTAAGGAAATCACCCAAACCGGCTGTATTAAGCATTCGAAATTACTGGGTAATAAAATAAAAAAGGTTGCTGTTTGCGGGGGATCGGGAAGTTTTTTAATACATGGTGCTATCAAAACCGGAGCCGATATATTTATAACCGGCGATATAAAATACCATGACTTTTTTGAAGCTGAAAATAAAATCGTGATTGCCGACATCGGTCATTACGAAAGCGAACAGTTTGCAAGAGAATTAATTTTTAATATTTTTATTAAAAAATTTCCTAATTTTGCAGTCCTTATTTCGGATTTGAAAACAAACCCTATCAATTATCTATAAGACAATTTATTATGGCAAAAAAAGTAAAAGATAAAGTTGTAGAAAAACCTAAAGTTGAAACTCCTGAAAAAACTGAAGAAGAATTTACCGCTGAGCAAAAACTGATTGCTTTATATTCTTTACAACAAATTGATTCACAAACTGACAGAATCAGGATTGTGAGAGGTGAATTACCTTTGGAGGTTCAGGACCTTGAGGACGAAATCGCCGGACTTGAAACCAGAGTTAACAATTACATAGAGGAGACAGAATCACTTAAAAAGCAAATTTCCGACAAACAAAATGCAATAAAGGAAAGCGATACACTGATAAAAAAGTATGAAAAGCAGCAAATGAATGTTAGAAATAACCGGGAGTACGATTCACTGTCGAAAGAAATTGAATTCCAAACGCTCGAAATCCAGCTCAGCGAAAAAAGGATAAAAGAATATAATTTCAAACTCGATACAATAAAAGAAGAAATAGATTACTCGAAAAATAATTTTAACGAAAGAAAAAGTGATCTTGATATAAAAAAATCAGAACTTACCGATATTATTGCAGAAACTGAAAAAGAAGAATCTGATTTAATCAGTAAATCGGAGGAAAATCAAAAATTCATTGAAGACCGTCTTTTAACTGCTTACCAAAGGATCAGGAAAAATGCAAGGAACGGGTTGGCTGTAGTGCAGATAGAAAGGGATGCCTGTGGAGGGTGTTTCAACAAAATTCCTCCCCAGCATCAATTGGATATCCGTATGCACAAGAAAATCATCGTTTGTGAATATTGCGGAAGGATACTGGTTGACCAGGAAATTGCCGACATTGTAAATAAAAAGAACTAATATGTTACGGCAGGCAATTCTATTTCTGTTATTATGTACTTTTAACTTTGGCTTTAGCCAGTATTATTACGATTTCAATCAAAATTGCAAAAATGCCTATTCAGCAATATTCAGCCTGAAATTTGAAGAGGGAATGGATTTGATAAATCATGAAAAATCAATTAATCCTGATAATAATATACCCTATCTGCTCGAAAATTATATTTATTTTTTAACCGTGTTTATCGGTGAAGAAAAACAAGAATTTGACAAGCTGGAAAAACTCAAAGATGACATTGTTGACCGCTTGAAAGACGGAAATGAAAACTCGCCGTATTACCGGTACTGCCTCGCCCAGGTTTACCTTCAATGGGCATTTGCAAGAACCAAATTTAAGGAATATGTTACAGCTACGTTTGAAATAAACAAAGCATATCGTTTACTTGAATGGAACAATGAAAAACATCCTGATTTTTTACCCAATCTGATAAACCTCGGTTTATTACACACGTTAATAGGTACAATTCCCGATAAATACAATTGGATTAAAAAAATAGTTGGTATTGAGGGCACCATAGACCAGGGAACAAATGAGATTTTAAAAGTACTGGATGCTTCTTTAAAAAACGACAATTATGCTATTTACAGAGATGAATGTTTGTTTTATCTGAGTTTTATCCAGCTAAACCTGTCAACAAATAAAAAGAAAGCCATTGACTATATAGAACTTATAAAGAATAACGAAGAAGACAAAACACATCTCTCAAATCCGTTGGTTGTATATGCCATAGCAACCATTTATATGAAAAACGGGATGAATAACGAGGCACTTGAGATACTGCTGTCCAAACCTTCCGGCAAGGAATATTATCCGTTTTATTTCCTGGATTACCTTACCGGTCTGGCCAAATTACAACGACTTGATGACGATGCTTATCATTACCTTCTTAAATATATAATGAATTTCAAAGGAATCAATTATATTAAAGCCGCTTATCAAAAAATAGCATGGTATTACCTGGTAAACGGCAATACCTCAAAATACCAGGAATATATCGAAAAAGCAGAAAAATACGGAAAAGAAATCGTTGATGCGGATAAGCAGGCTGAAAGAGAAGCCAGTGAAGGGGATATGCCAAACAGCACCTTATTGAAAGCCAGACTGCTTTTCGATGGCGGTTATTATGAAAGGGCTTTAAAAGAACTAACAAAGAGTAAAAGGAATTTCCTGAAAACTGCAAAAGATACTTTAGAGAATACTTATCGGATTGGGAGGATATATCACGAATGGGGCAAAACCTCCGAAGCTATACCCTATTACAAAAAAACAATTGAAAACGGCGCTGAATCAGAATACTATTATGCTGCAAATTCTGCTTTAAATCTGGGTCTTATTTACGAAGACGCCGGTAATTATGAAAAAGCCAAATATTATTATAAAAGGGCAACGTCGATGAAAAACAAGGAATATAAAAACAGCATCGACCAAAAAGCAAAAGCCGGATTGAACAGGATTGAAAACAAGTAGATGTATCAATTAGTATAATGGCAAAACCAAAGGCTAAGCTGTAAAATTTATAAAAAACTATAAAAAATTCCTTCCACTTTTATTAGTCGCAGATTTCCTCATTCTTTTAAAAATTGACGTCAATTTAATTTTCCTTACAAAAAATTTGACATTTTATTTTTTTTTTCATATATTGCACCCCTAAAATAATTCAGGTTGATTTATTATTTCTGTTTATTCCAAAACCCCTGACAGATAAGTAAAATAAAATATTAACAATTAAAACCATACATTATGAAACCACTAATCCGTTTTTCATTCGTAATTGTCGGAATTATTTTTATTACAGCTTCATTTTTAAAAGCACAGGATATAATAAATCCTGGTCCGAATTTCTGGACATCGCCTGAAGCAGGCATGCATTTTGGCGGAAATGATTTACCACCAATACCTGCCGGCTTTTTTGGCCCCGGTTCCGATCCTTTTGAAGGTCAGATCAACCTGGAAGGTGGAGCACTCGATCCTCTGCCATTCCCCGATTATGATGTATTAATTGAAAGAACTACTACCGGCAATGTTCCACCACCCTATCCTAGATGGGCTTCAATAGATGTGGAAATAGTTGAATTAAACCTGGTAAGTACAGAGCCGATAACGGTTACTTACTATGGTGGTATGACCACTGAGGAATGGCATGTGGAAGTTGAATTATCTTCTATTCCGTCTCCAATCGGATATATGGATGTTATTAAAGAAAATCCAACCGGCGGTATATTTAGTTATATGCCTCTTAAAGTACAGCCATTGTTTAAATTCACACTTGCAACAAACCCAAGTGAAAAAAGGACATTTGATACCGGGTTAGAAGGCATATTACCGCTTGAATATTATTCCGGTGTTAATGACTATCCGTGGGAACACTCACCGATTGGTGATGACTTAAATCCAACTGCCGACTACCCGTTACCTATGACAACAGCTAGTACCGAATGTACTTTGGAACTTTTACCATACCTGCTTCGCCAGGATGATTTTTGGGTTGAAGTTGATTACGAGGGAAATGCCCAGGGGGGTGGGTCAGGTTATAATGATGGTGAATGGTATTATTATCCCAATACAGACTGGTGGAATATCTGGTTTTATGATCATCCGTATGACCCGGACCGGGAAAAAGGTATTAATATTTCATTTACAATTAGTGGGAGTGGTAATGCTGAAATAGTTTTTAACTGGTCAACAGGTGACTGGTCAGTGCAGGGAGTTCCCGGAAGACCACCATTACCAGAAGATGTTATCGACCCGGTACTTGAAGAACTGTATATAGTCCGCTCTGAACCTATATTTATTGGACCAGTTACAGGTTCAACTGTGGTTAACCAATATTTTGAAATTCCGGAGTACAATCCGGAATGGATTTCTATCGATATCCGAGGTATGAACTTTGACATTACAAATGGAATTATTGAACACGTTTGTTTGCAACCTGAATCCGGAGGTGAGGATGCTGAATTTGGCGATGCACCTGAAGATGCGCTGGCTTATCCTTCCCTGGGCATCACAGGTATATTCCCTACATGTATGAATGTTCCTGTTGCAGGTTGGATACAACATAACGATGTAAGTGCCTGGTTTGGTTCGCAAGCTGATTTTGAACCTGATGGAAATGCGGGAGCATGTCCTGTTTTTAATCCAAACCAATATAACCTTGATGAATGTTTTGGTAATGGAGATGCAGGTTTAATGATACCGGAATCATTTACGATTACCGGAGCGGTTGGCTCTGAAGCAGTTGTACCTTGCCCAGGTTTCATTGGCATGCCTCTTGGTTATACCTGTCAGCAAGCAGAGTGGGGTGCAGATATTGATATTGACATCCATAATCAAATACCATCCGGAGAACAAGCATACGTCAATTTATTAGTTGACTGGAACCAGGATGGTCAATGGGCCGGTTCTTCCAACTGTCCCGGATATGCTGTTCCCGAACATGTTTTAGTAGATTTTCCGATCCCTAATCCTTTTGATGGCCCGCTTTCAGCTCTTATGGCTGCCGGATCAACAATACCCATTGGTCCAAACCCAGGTTATGTATGGGCAAGGTTTTCAATAACAGAAATGCCAGTGGGAGACGATTGGAATGGGGAAGGTCAGTTTTATTATGGTGAAACAGAAGACTATTTGTTGCTTGTGGAAGAACAGGGTGAATTGGACTGGGGAGATGCACCTGATAGTCCTTATCCGACTCTGGGAGTAAATAACGGTGCACATCACGTAATAATCCCTCAAATATATTTAGGAAATTCAATTGATGGTGAACCTGACGGGCAACCTGATACTCCAGCACTTGGAGATGATAATGATATTTTATATCCCCCACCGAATGATGATGAGGACGGAGTTACGTTTACATCCGCTTTAATTCCGGGTTCAACTGCAACGATTGATGTGTTTGCATCAGTAACGGGAATGTTAAATACCTGGATCGATTTTAATCAAAACGGTTCCTGGGCTGAGTTAAATGAACATATTTTTATAGACGTGGTATTGAATCCCGGAAATAATAACCTGATATTCACAGTGCCGGCAGGTGCGGCTAATGGTAACACCTATGCCAGGTTCAGGTTCAGTACTGCCGGAGGATTACCATACTATGGCCTTGCACCTGATGGTGAAGTTGAAGATTACCAAATATATGTAGGTATCCAGACAGGAGATATTCCTATTGATCCTGATCCATCTCATTCGCTGGTTCAAAATGAAATATCTATGGCTCTTATTCCGGGAACACAACAAGGTGTGCCTGCCGTATTGCTTGCAGCTTATAATGATCATCCCTATCCCGGAGGTCCTGGCTTAGGAGTTAGTTACAGTACTGATGGCGGTGCTACCTGGAACCCGCAACAATTACCTTATCCTCCCGATCCTTACGGTGGAGGTAACTTTGTTGATATGTTTGATCCAACGGCTACTGCAGATGCAAACGGAAACCTTTACGTTGCGCAAATTTCTACTGATTATGACTGGACAAACGGTCCGGCAAGTGGTCTTTTTGTACATAAATCAATTGACGGCGGGGTAACATGGCTACCTCCTGTAGCTGTTGCTACTGACGGACCTGCTGTAAGTAATCCTGATCCAAATTTCAGGTTTAACGACAGATGCCAGATGACAGCAGATATAAATCCGGCAAGTCTGTACTACAATAATATTTATATCGTTGAAATCAAAGACCGTGGTTGGTATATGCCGCTGCCATACAGCGATATTTATTTCTCCTCCTCTACTGACGGCGGAGCCACATGGAGTGTACAGGTAATATTAAATGAAAATATTCATAACATGGGCAATATGCCGGTTCCGGCTGTTGCTCCTGACGGGACAATTTATGTCTGCTGGATGGATTATAATGTTCTGACAGGTGGCATAGGAACCATTTATTTGAATGTATCAACAGATGGAGGTGTTACCTGGTTACCTACAGATATTTTTGTAACAACTGTTAATCTACCGCCTTTACGTCTGAATGGCGGCACAGATGTCTTAGCAAAAGGAGCAGCAGTCATTGAGGTTTCACCAACTAACCCCCAGGAAGTTTACATTGTTTATGCTGAAGCCAGTGCCGCCAGTGGGGATGAAGGCGATATCTTCTTTATTAGATCCACTGATGGTGGACAGAATTGGTCAGCTCCTTTACGAGTAAATGATGATGCTACTTTAAATGATCAGGTAATGCCATGGATAGACGTTAAACCTAACGGTACAATTGACGTAACATGGTATGATCGAAGAAATGATCCGAGCGATCTCGATTGGGATGTTTACATTGCCATGAGCACTGACGGAGGAAATAGTTTTACTCCTAATATGCAAATAAATGATGTGAGCGCTCCTTCACCCAACACACCTTCCGGAATATGGATGGGTGAATATCTCGGATTAATAGTTGACAATACTCATGCTTACATTGCCTTTACTTCATCCCTTTATGATATAAACGGAGATGTATTTTTTGATAAAATACAAAATCCTGAAGCTGAAATTGATTTCGGTGATGCTCCTGATCCGACATATCCAACATTATTGGCAAATAACGGAGCAAGACACAATATTGATGGCGTAACATTCCTGGGTGCCTTAATTGATGCAGAACCCGATGGACTACAAGATCCAAATGCTCTCGGCGATGATAACAATAATCTTGCTGACGAAGATGGTATTGTATTTAATCAGATTATACAAGGCAGCCCTGCCCAGATTACTGTTACTACAAGTACTGCGGGTTACGTGCAAGGCTGGATGGATTTTAATGCCGATGGTGACTGGGCTGACCCGGGAGAACAGATATTTACCGATGCATATATTCACTTTGGTTATTCAGCATGTTTTAACTATCTCGTTCCTGTAAATGCTAACATTGGAACAACTTATGCACGATTTAGATTTAGCACTGTCGGTGGATTATCTTATACCGGCCTTGCCACTGACGGAGAAGTTGAGGACTACGAAGTCGAGATAATTCAAGATCCTGATATTAAATGGATACAAGAACCATGTGTGGAATTACCCGGATTACATTGTCATGATTATGTCACGACCGGGTATCAATTCATTGTCATTGCTGATGATTGGTTATGCAATGGTGGTTTGGTTACTGACCTTCACTGGTGGGGAAATTACGAAAATAACCTTACAGGAAGTGGAATCAATTATTTCCACTTGAGCATACATACGAATGATCCGACAAATTGCCTGCCGATAGATCCTGAAGTCTGGGGTGTTAACATTCCACTTGCATCAGTTAATGAAACAAATACCGGGCTGATAAACAATGAAGGATGTTTTATTTATAAGTACGAGTACTACCTCGACATTCCCTTTGAACAAATCGAAGGAAATTTTTACTGGCTCGACATCTGTGCATATTCTAATGATCCCACTGATCCTGCTATCTGGCGCTGGCAGGAATCAGATCGTTCGAATGTTCCGATACTCTGTTCAGCAGCATCTAAATCACAAACAACACCGTGGCAAAGTATAGTTTGGAATACACCACCACCAACACGTTATAGTGATATGGCATTTGTTATCACCTCTGTTGAACTTGAGGATATGGATTATGGTGATGCCCCCGACCCATTCTGGCCGACGTTACTTGCCAGCGATGGTGCCAGGCACCAAATTGAAGCAGGATTCTTCCTGGGAGCAAGTGTGGATGTTGAACCCGATGGACAGCCACAAGGCTTTGCTTTGGGAGACGATAATAACGGCATTGATGATGAAGACGGCATCGCTTTCACAACAGCGCTTATCCCCGGTCAGATGGCAAGTGTTAATGTTACACTTACCGATCCTACAGGTGGCGGCGGTTTCCTTGATGCGTGGATCGACTTCGATCTTAGCGGAGTTTTCGATGCTGCTGAGCATCTCTGTGGTGGTGTTAGCTGCCCTCTCAACGGAGGAGTAAATACAATTGCTTTCAATGTACCAGTTGGGTCTCTGGTCGGGCCGGTAACTTTTGCACGGTTCAGGCTAAGCAGAAACGGCGGCTTATCACCCACCGGTCTATCCCCTGATGGTGAAGTGGAAGACTACAGGGTATTTATTGTTGAACCTGGAGAAAGTAAAATGCATTACCCTCAATTACCTGATTTAACGGATACAGGTATTGATGTGGATATGTTCTGGGTGCCACTTGCTGATGATTTCCTGTGTACCGAAACAGGACCGATTAGTGAAATTGTTATGTGGGGTTCATTTGCTGATGACTGGTTACCGGATGCCGGTGTAGGAAGTTTGACATTCCAAGTTACCATTTATTCGGATAATCCTGCCGGTACGGTGCAGCCATGGAGTATGCCAAAAGACACATTATGGACGGATACAATTTATCCGGGAGAATATACAGTCCAACTTGTGCATCAGGGGCCAGAATGGTGGTACGATCCGGCTACCTATTGGTGGCAACCGGCTAATCATAACCTTGCATACAGGTACAATTTCTTCTTTGATGATCCCTTTATTCAACAACTGGACAGCATTTACTGGTTAGAAATTGTTGACTTGCCAAGAGATGAAACAAGAGATTATACGTTTGGCTGGAAAACCAGTACACTTGAAACAAGATGGAATGATGATGCCTGCTTCAACTGGATATTCCCCGATCCTCCTCCATGGTGGGTTCCCGGATGGAATGCATTGACTTATCCGTCAACTGATCCAATTCATCCATACAATGGTACAACACTTGACTTTGCATTCATTATCAAAGGTCCCTCTGATATTGATTTTGGTGATGCTCCTGATCCGACATATCCAACTTTATTAGCAAATAACGGAGCCAGACACAATATTGATGGCGTAACATTTCTTGGTGCATTAATTGATGCAGAACCCGATGGACTACAAGACCCGAATGCTCTCGGCGATGATAACAATAATCTTGCTGATGAGGATGGTATTGTATTTAATCAGATTATACAAGGCAGCCCTGCCCAGATTACTGTTACTACCAGTACTGCGGGTTACCTGCAAGGCTGGATGGATTTTAATGCCGATGGTGACTGGGCTGACCCGGGAGAACAGATATTTACCGATGCATATATTCACTTCGGTTATACCGTTTGCTTAAACTATCTCGTTCCTGTAAATGCTAACATTGGAACAACTTATGCACGATTTAGATTTAGCACTGTCGGAGGATTATTATATACAGGCCAGGCACAAGATGGTGAAGTGGAAGACTACGAAGTCGAAATAACTCAAGATCCTGATATCAAGTGGATACAAGAACCATGTGAGGAATTACCCGGATTACATTGTCATGATTTTGTAACACCACCGGATATCTATGATTATATCATATTAGCAGACGACTGGCTATGTAATGATGGTTTGGTTACTGACCTTCACTGGTGGGGAAATTACGAAAATAACCTTACAGGAAGTGGAATCAATTATTTCCACTTGAGCATACATACGAACGATCCGACAAATTGCCTGCCGATAGATCCTGAAGTCTGGGGTGTTAACATTCCACTTGCATCAGTTAATGAAACAAATACCGGGCTGATAAACAATGAAGGATGTTTTATTTATAAGTACGAGTACTACCTCGACATCCCCTTTGAACAAATCGAAGGAAATTTCTACTGGCTCGACATCTGTGCATATTCTAATGATCCCACTGATCCTGCTATCTGGCGCTGGCAGGAATCAGATCGTTCGAATGTTCCGATACTCTGTACGGCAGCATCTAAATCACAACTAACCCCGTGGCAAAGTATAGTCTGGAATACACCTCCGCCTACAAGATATAGTGATATGGCATTTGTTATCACCTCTGTAGAAGCTGAAGACATGGATTATGGAGATGCTCCTGATCCGACATATCCAACATTATTGGCAAATAACGGAGCAAGACACAATATTGATGGCGTAACATTCTTAGGTGCATTAATTGATGCAGAACCCAATGGACTACAAGATCCAAATGCTCTTGGAGATGACAATAATAATCTTGATGATGAAGATGGTGTAACCTTTACCTCAGTTCTAAATATCGGTCAACCTGCTACTGTGGATGTGATTGCATCTGCAGGTGGAAGGTTAAATGCCTGGATGGACTTTGATGCCAATGGTTCATGGGGCGATCCCGGTGAACAAATATTTACCAATGAGCCGCTTATAGCGGGTACCAATAATTTAATATTTAATATCCCATCAACAGCAGTTACCGGTATTACATTCACTCGCTTCAGATTCAATACAACAGGCGGGCTTTCATATACAGGTATGGCTCCCGATGGCGAAGTCGAGGATTATGAAGTTGAGCTTAAGAGTGAAGAGATATTTAAATGGGAGCAGCTTCCTGATTTAAGCTTTTTTGGTTTGGACGTGGACGCAACAAATGATATGGAAGAAATTCAACCACCTCATATCCTTGCTGATGATTTTGAATGTACTATGACAGGGCCTATTACAAATATTAAGATATGGGGGTCATGGATTTATGATTATATACCTTTCGGGATGGATCCCGAAGCAGTTGTATTTACTTTAAGTATTCACAAAGATATTCCTGCTGATTCAAGTGGAACAGGATATAGTATGCCCGGAGAAGTATTATGGTGGAGAACATTTAACCCCGGCGAATTTACAGCAGAGCTATATGCTGATGCTCTTCAGGAGGGTTGGTACGATCCGGTTTCTGGTTTTTATCTACCGTTAGGTGATACACAATGCTGGCTCTATAGTTTTGATATTGATACCAACCATTTCATTCAGACCGGAACTCCTGAATTACCTGTAATTTACTGGCTGGATGTTCAGGCTCAACCTCTGGATCCTGAGCCTGATTGCCGGTTTGGATGGAAAACTTCAGAAATGCACTGGAATGATGATGGAGCCTGGACTGTTGGTATAGAACCTTATGAAGGTATGTGGTTTGAACTGATATATCCGCCAGGCCATGAGCTTCAAGGGCAATCCATTGACCTGGCTTTCAGAATTACCGGTGAAGAAGGTGGTGACCTAATAGACTTTGGCGATGCGGATGACCCGACTTATCCTACATTGTTAGCAAGCAACGGAGCAAGACATAATATTGATGGAGTAACTTTCCTCGGTTCGTTAATTGACGCAGAACCGGATGGTCTGCCTGATCCAAATGCACTTGGAGATGATAATAACAATCTTGATGATGAGGATGGGGTAAGTGTTGTATTTCCATTATATGTCGGAGGAACCGGAGGATTCAGTATAGATGCATCTGTTGACGGTATTTTAAACGCCTGGATCGATTATAACGGAAACGGCTCATGGGCTGAAGGCGATGAACATGTATTTCTGGATTATAGCTTATCAGCCGGAAATAACTGGCTGTTCTTCCCTGTTCCTGCAAATGCAAATGTCGGAACTACTTATGCAAGGTTCAGGTTCAGCTCGGTTGGCGGATTAACATATACCGGATTAGCGCCTGATGGTGAAGTGGAAGATCATGAAGTTATCATCGAAGGTGACCTTGACTTCGGCGATGCAAAGGATCCGTCATATCCAACTTTGATGGCAAGCGATGGTGCAAGACATTTAGTTGATACACTTATTTACTTAGGCGCATGTATTGATGCTGAACCGAATGGTTTGCCTGATCCTAATGCACTCGGGGATGATAATAACAACCTCGATGATGAAGACGGAGTAATATTGCCATCTATTATAGCTTATAACCAGATGAATACTGTTAATGTGATAGCATCGGTCAATGGATACCTGAATGCCTGGATTGACTTCAACCAGAATGGAAACTGGGGAGACGCAGGAGAACAGATTTTTACCGACCAGGCTGTTAATGCCGGTAGTAATGTCCTTGTATTTAATGTTCCATCAAGTGCAATTTTAGGAACAACCTATGCAAGATTCAGGTTTAATACCGCCGGTGGCTTAACTTATACCGGGCAGGCTGATGATGGAGAGGTGGAAGACTATGAGGTTGAGATTAAAGAAGTATATAAATGGCTGCAAGAACCGGATCTGTCTGACATGGGTATGGATGTGGATGCAACTTATGATTTACAGGGGTTCTTCCCTCCATTGATCCTTGCCGATGACTTCCTGTGTGATATTACAGGTCCTCTGACAAGGATAGAAATATGGGGTTCATGGTATCATGATCATTATCCATGGTTCGAAGATCCGGGTGCAGTTACATTTACATTAAGCATACATAAAGATATCCCTGCTGATCAAAGTCCGACAGGATATAGTATGCCAGGTGAAGTTTTGTGGATCGGAATATATAATCCGAATGAATTTATGTATGAACCTTATGCAATGGGATTGCAGGAAGGATGGTATAATCCTGCATTACCATTATATGAACCGTTTGGTGATACCGAATGTTGGAAGTATATTTTTGACCTTATGCAGGCTGAAACATTTATACAAGAAGGAACACCTGATGAACCCATAGTTTACTGGCTTGATGTTCAGGCACAACCTTTAGACGGTGATCCAGAATGCCGCTTCGGCTGGAAAACTTCACCTAACCATTGGAATGATGATGCAGTCTGGACTATTGGCATGGAACCATATATGGGAGATTGGCTTGAATTAAGATATCCGGATGGTCATCCATTATTCACGGAATCTATAGACCTGGCATTTGCTATTTACGGACAGGAAGACCCGTTCATCCTGGTTGATCTAACAGCGTTCCTCGAAGGCCCTTATAATGGTTCTGATATGAATACAACTTTAAACGCTGCCGGTTTAATCCCGTTTAATCAACCTTACGACAGCGACCCGTTAGCTAAATGGTTTTATGCCGGAACAGAATCTGTTTCAATGATACCTAGCACCGATATTACCGACTGGGTATTGGTTGAATTAAGGGATGCTCCAACTGCAAATCTTGCTACCGGCGCAACAATAATTGATCAGAGAGCAGCATTTGTTCTGAAAGATGCTTCAATCATTGCAACTGACGGATCAAGTCCAATCAAATTCTATGTTACTTTTGCAAATAACCCGTTTGTTGTGGTCTGGCACAGAAATCACCTGGGTGTATTATCAGCTAATCCAATGAACCTGGTAGGACTGGGCTTGTATTCATATGACTTCACAACTCCTGCAGGTCAGGCATATCTGAACGGACAGAAAAATTTGGGTGGTACCATTTACGGCTTATATGGTGGCGACAGCAGACCTGACGGACTGATCGATGCTAATGATAAGGCGGTATGGACTTCACAAGCAGGAACTACCGGTTATCTTGAAAGTGATTATAACATGGATACCCAGGTTGATAATAAGGATAAGAATGATGTGTGGGTTCCGAACATTGGAGAAGGAACAAAAGTTCCAAACTAGTATTATTTCAAGGCTGAGGTGAAGTTAGCATTAATACAAGTAAAATTTCAAAAGGCTGCCCTGAATTAAGGCAGCCTTTTATTTTTCCTGAAACACTGTTATAACGATAGTTTGATAGCCACTGCTATATATAGACTCTTCCATTCCGATAGCTATCGGAATCAGACTCTGGAAGGTCTTAGTATCTGAAGCCTATAGTTATAAGAAAATTATTTGAAATTAATTTATTTTTTACCGGATCAACCGAAACATTTTCCGATCCATACAAATAATAGTCTTCGTTGCTAACCGATCTTACATAAGCCAGGTCAACAAAGAAATGTTTTTCACGGTATCCGACACCTCCGGTAAAATAATTTATTTCACCATCATTAATCCCCGATGTAAACGGGCTGCCATAAATTGCATATCCTCCCCTGAAAGCAAAATGATCATACCTTATTTCAGTTCCCACCCTGATATTATGTGCTGTGGTATATTTATTTCTGATAGCTGCATTTTCATCATAAAAGTCATAAGAGCTATATCCGCGACCTCTCAATCTGGCTTTTGAATAATCAACATATTCATAATCTGCACTTATAAGGGCAAACTGCTTAATAATAAATGATACGCTTCCAATTGCCCTCCATGGGGTTTCCAAATCATAATTATAAGTGCCGTAAGGCGACCTCTTGAAGTAATTATCATTATTATCAAATTCGGATGAAAGTTCTGAATACCAGTCATCGGTCATATTATTATACCACGTGGGCGAATGGATTGCCCCGCCTATTCTTAACCAGTCAGTTGCCCTTACAATCATACCGAATTTCATATTAAACCCTGAACCCCGTGTTCTTAAATCCTCATACAATCTCATTTTCCTGAAGTCATAAATATCATTATTCAGGTCTGTTTCGCTGTAAAGAGATTCTTGAAAATACCTGATATACGGGAATCCGAATGTTCCGCCAAGGTACAGTCTATCACCAATATTAGCGCCTAACGTAAGCACGAACTCATTCATCGAACCCCATGAGGTCAATTGTTTTGTTTGTAACTTACTTTCACCCGGAGCAATTGCTCCCACATAAGTATTATTTGTTCCGGCAATTGTATCAATCAGGTATGTCCACCAGGCAAGGTTTAGATCATAACCATACAAACCATCCTTGTTTTGTTCAATATCTTTATAATAAATGCCATTGGCGTCATCAACATAAGTATCAATTATAGAATTTTTATCATTTACTCCTTCTATCATCATCCGGTTGTTAAAATTATTGAGCCGGTTTAAACCGATTGCAACCTGAAAATTTTTTACTATCGAGCTTTTACCACCAGGTTTTGATGTAAAAATTATTCCGACATTGCTGATATTAAAATTGAATTTTGAATCGCTTGATGAAGTACCGTTATAATCAGAGGCAGTTTTGCCAACATAAAAGGAAGGAGTAAACGATAATTCAGATTTTTTGTATAAACCAATACCAGCCGGATTGGAACTTAATGTAGAAAAATCAGCTCCTAAAGCGCCAAAAGCGCCGCTCATTGCCATATATCTTGCCGTACCGCCAAAGGTTATCCTTGAATATCGCAATGCGTCCACTTCATTTTGAGCTTTTACCAGGAAACCTGTCAGAATCATTGTCAGTATGGTTATAGTTATCCTTTTCATAACAATTTGTTTTTGTTATTTTCCAATAAATGCGGGCTGAATAATTTGGATTGTTTTTTATCCGGCCCTGTTATATTGAAACGCATAAACTTTGCTGTTTTCTAATAATTTAACTGCGTGGTTTTAAATAAACTACAATTAAAGAAATTTGCCTGCCCGTTTTCGTTCAGTTTATAAATAAAGTTAATATTACCTTCTTCCCCTGGATGAGCCGCTTGAACTTGAACCTCCGCTTGAACGAGAAGAAGAGGAACTACTTGACCTTGATGGTGAAGAATATGATCTGCTGCTACTTGACCTTGATGGTGAAGAATAACTTTTGCTATTCCCGGATTTTGCTGGTTGTGAATAACTTTTTGAAGAAGACCTTGATGGTTGTGAATAGGTTCTCGCAGATGACCTTGATGGTTGACTATTGCTTCTGCTTGTGTTATAATTAGTTGGTTTGTTGTAACTTCTCTCGTAATTAGATTTAGGTTTCGTATATGTTTGAGTATTTCTTTTTGCAGTATTCGTATTTTGCCTGTTAGTTTTAACATTTTCCCGAGTAGTATAACTATTCGGTTTATTATATTTTTGGGCAGGTTTTGAACGTTGAGCCTGATTGTTTCCGTCATAACTTTCACCGGGGTTATAACGTGTCTTTGACTCAGATTTAGTGTTAGCCGGCTTTTTATATGTATATCTCGGTTTGGAATCAGCCGGTTTTTGTGTACGTTTTGTAACATCACTCTGTGGCTTTTTCTCAGAACCTGTTCTTGATAAATTTCCCGATGCAACAGATGCATCATTACCACCAGTCTGCCTAATTATCTTGCTGTCATTTGTCTGAGAATTTGACCTGGTTAAGTTACCCGGTTGAGGGTCAGCCGCGCTTCTTGTTGCCGTACCTGAACCTGATAATTGAGGTGTAGTCCGCTCTAAAGTATTTGCATGGGAATACCTTTCGATATTTTGCGAGTTAGAACCATTTGTTCCTGAGGAACCGCTATTCGAGCTTCCCCTTGATGGTCTGTGCCCGTGATAGTAATTATTGTAATTATAATCGTAATAAGGATAATAGTTTGAAGCCCATAAACCATCATAGTAACCATTCCAGTAACCACAATTATAACCGTACCAGTAATTATTCCATGGATACCAATAAGAATAATACGGCCAGCCCCATCCTATGCTGCCCCATCCCCAGTTAAATCCAAAAGAAAATGAAGGACCCCAGTACCAGGGATCATAATAATAACCTGTATAATAAGGAGAATAGTACCCAAATCCCGCATAAGGATTATAAAATCTTCTTATTCTGGATGCATAAGAATAATCGTAGTAATCATCGTACATATATCCGTCAGAATAATAATTATTGGTAACGTAAGTTGTTCCTTCCGGGGTCTGTATTGTTTCACTTGTTGAATAATAAGGATCTTCCTCGTACTCTACATATTCTCCTGTGGCGTAATCTTCAAGATGATTATCGTTACCATCATTTTCGCTTTTTGTGTAGTAATCTGGGTCAGCAGTTTGAGTTTCATAAGTATCTTTATTACTTTTATCTTTCTTTTTACTTGTTGAATAGTAAACATCGTCGTAATCGGCTGTAGATTTTGTAGATGAACAACTTGCAAGGATAAAGATTGATAAGACTGTCATTATTAAGTACGTTTTCATTTTAATGTCCTCCATTGATTATATTTTTTATTTATTTTTGTCGCGTTTTAAAAAATCCATTAAAAAATATACAAACATTATACCACAAATAAAAAATGGCTAAAGACTTTCCGACACGAGAAGAGAATTATACGCAATGGTATAACGATCTGGTTATCAAAGCCGATTTAGCAGAAAATTCGGCTGTTAGAGGATGTATGGTAATTAAACCTTATGGATATGCTATTTGGGAAAAAATGCAAAGCACACTTGACAAGATGTTTAAAGATACCGGTCATGTAAATGCATATTTCCCGCTGTTTATTCCCAAATCTTTTTTCAGCAGGGAAGCTGACCACGTTGAAGGTTTTGCAAAGGAATGTGCTGTAGTAACCCATTACCGTTTGAAGAATTCGCCGGATGGAAAAGGTGTGGTTGTTGATGAAGACGCCAAACTTGAAGAAGAATTAATTATCCGGCCCACATCAGAAACTATTATATGGGATACTTACAAAAACTGGATACAATCATACAGAGACTTACCGTTACTTGTAAATCAGTGGGCAAACGTCGTACGCTGGGAAATGAGGACCAGGCTTTTCCTCAGAACCACTGAGTTTCTCTGGCAGGAGGGACATACAGCACACGCAACAAAAGAAGAAGCCATAGAGGAAACAAAAATAATCCTAAATATTTATGCTGATTTCGCAGAAAAATGGATGGCGCTTCCGGTTTTAAAAGGTAGCAAATCTCCAAACGAACGGTTTGCAGGCGCTGTTGAAACTTATTGCATCGAATCGCTAATGCAGGATGGGAAGGCATTACAAGTAGGAACATCCCATTTCCTGGGACAGAACTTTGCCAAAGCTTTTGATGTAAAATTCTTATCAAAGGAAAATAAACTCGAGTACGTTTGGGCAACTTCGTGGGGGGTATCAACAAGATTGATGGGAGCACTGATAATGGCTCATTCCGACGATAATGGTTTGGTTCTTCCACCAAAACTCGCACCAATACAGGTTGTTATTGTGCCTATTTATAAAAAAGAAGAGCAATTAAATCAGATTTCCGAAGTGGCTCAAAAAATCAAAAAATCCCTTACGGATAAAGGAATAACAGTTAAGTACGATGACAGAGATACTTTTAAACCCGGATGGAAATTTTCGGAATATGAATTTAAAGGTGTTCCGGTTAGATTGGCAATTGGACCAAGAGACCTGGAAAACAATACAGTAGAAGTTGCCCGCCGTGATACTCTTGAAAAAGAGGTATTACAGGTAACTGATATTGAAAATAAAATTGAACACTTGTTAGAACAAATCCAAAATAATCTTTATCAAAAAGCTTTATCTTTCAGAGAAGACAATACTTATGCAGTAGATACCTGGGAAGAGTTTAAAGATATTATCGAAAACAAAGGCGGATTTGTCCTTGCGCATTGGGATGGCACCTCTGAAACAGAAGAAAAAATAAAGAATGAAACCAAAACTACCATTCGGACAATTCCATTAGACAATAAACCTGAGAAAGGCAGGTGTATTTATACAGGTAAACCCTCAAAGCAAAGAGTTGTTTTTGCAAAAGCCTATTAATCGAATTATCAAATAATATCCTTAATCTTATTTCTTTTTATCAGAAATAAGTCTAAATTTTATTTTATATTTTCAAAACCTAATTTTTATTTATCAGTATAAGTATTATGCAATTAAGTTAATACTCTCTTTGAAATTAGGAAGCATGAGGCATTTATTACTACTCTATATTTTAACATTGATTTTATTAATTCCTTCCGTTACTACTTATGCTAATTCTGAAATTGACAGTCTTGAGAATTTACTGCCAAAAGCTTCAGTAGAAGAAAAAATGAAAATCTTAAACAATCTGGCATATAAATACAGGGTGAAAAATCCTGAAAAAACTTTGGAATATGCCAACCAGGCACTTCATTTAGCAGAATCAATAAATGATTTACCTGAAAAACATAGCGCTTTAAGTAACCTTGGTATGGGCTACCGCTATTTGGGTAATTATAATGATGCACTTACATATCAGCAAAAAGCATTAGAAGCTGCTAAACAATTGGATAATGAAAAAAATATGGCTCTTGAGTATAATCGAATCGGGATTATATACAAGCAATTGGGAATATGCAGCAATGCGCTTGAATATTATCTAAAAGCTCTGAACATTCGCGAAAAGCTCAATGATAAAAGTGGAATTGCAAATCTTTATAACAATATAGGTAATGTTTACAGAAAAAGGGGGGACTTGGACCTGGCTCTGGAATACTATTTCAAGACATTAAAGGTCAGAAAAGAGCTCAAAGATAAAGAAGGATATGCGTACATTCTTAACAATATAGGAAATCTATATGCCGATCTTAAAATCTACGATCAGGCGCTTGAATACCATAAACAATCGCTTAAAGTGAAAGAAGAACTCGAAAATAAATATGGTATTGTAACCTCGTATAAAAACATAGGAGATATATATCTGCAACTTGATAAACCGGTTAAAGCTCTTAAATATTTTCAGCAAGCCCTGAATATTGCAAAAGAAATGAATGATAAAAATGGCATTGCAACCAGTATGACTGGCATTGGAAAAACATATATTGCATTGAATAAATATAGTATAGCAGAAGAATACCTTACAAAGTCATTAGAAATAATTGAAGATATTGGTGATAAATCCGGTATTATCAACTCATATATTAGTTTTAGCGATATATATATTCAACTCGGAAAATATCCTGAAGCATTAGCTTTTCTTGATAAAAGTCTTGTTTTAGCTGAGAAAGAAAACTTCCTTGAAAACATTTCACAAATCTACCTGAACTATTCTATAATTTATACTAAAACAGGGCAATCGGAGAAAGCATTGCGTTATTATATAAAATACTCTGCTATCGGTGATTCTATTTTTAATTCGGAAATAAGCAATAAAATCACCGAATTACAAATAAAACAAAAATCAGAGGAACTTGAAACGGAAAAGAAACTACTTGAGGAACAAAATAAATTACAGCAACTTTCTAATAAAAGAAAAGATCAGTTAATTTACTCGCTTATAGCGATAACATTTCTCGTGCTGATGTTAATAGTATTAGTTTATAACCGATACCGAAATAAACAAATAGCACATAAAGAATTAACAGAAAAAAACAAAAGTATAATAAAATCTGAAAAGAAACTCAGGGAAGCCAATGCTACAAAAGATAAATTCTTTTCGATTATAGCTCACGATCTGACTAATCCATTTAATGCTATTTTGGGGTTTGCAAACCTTCTTCGTCAGGAATATGATTATCATAGCGATGAAGAAAAGAGAATAATGATTGAAAATCTAAATAAAGCTGCAGGGAGCACTTATAAATTACTTCAAAATTTACTTGAATGGTCGAAGACCCAAACTGGCAATTTATATATCCAGCCTGAAGTTATTGACATGAGTATTGTTGCCAATGAAAACATTTCCATTTTCAGATCAGTAGCTCAGAATAAAAAAATAAAGTTGCGTTCATATATCCCATTCAATACATTGATAACTGCCGATAAAAATATGGTGAATTCGATACTTAGGAATTTAATATCAAATGCCATAAAATTTACCAGGACAGAAGGCGAAGTTGAAATAACATCTAAAAAAAATAGAAATTTTCTGGAAGTTTGCATTACTGATAATGGAATTGGAATTGAACCTGAAAACCTCAAAAAATTATTCAATATTAACGAGCAATGCCAGACAAAAGGCACAGCAAACGAAAATGGCAGCGGCTTAGGTCTGATCCTTTGTAAAGAATTTGTAGAAAAAAACGGAGGTAAAATCCGGGCTGAAAGCATCTTTGAAAAAGAAAGCAAATTCATATTTACTTTACCTTTAGCAGATAGTAACAAAGGCACCGTTTAAAAGTAAATCCTTTTGGTTTATTTAAAAACTATTTAGAATTCAGTATTATCATATGAATTATTTTTTTAATATTGCAAATAAATTCATCAAATATTAATGCATAAAAGCAAATTCAAATATTTCATTATTTCCATTATATCTATTTTAACTTGCTTAGTGTGCCTCTCGCAGGTTGACAACCTTGAAAAAAAGCTTAAACAAGTTGAAGGAGATGAAAAATTCGAACTGTTACTTACGAGTTCTGAGGAGTATTGGTTCATTGATCCGGCAAAAAGTGTAGAGCTTGCTGAACAAGCATTAGAAATTGGTGAAGAAATGAAGAATGATATACAAAAAGCCCGGGCATTGAACAGGATAGGTTTAGGGTATTATTTCCTTGAAAAATATAATCCGGCTTATGAATATTACAGGAAATCTCTTATACTAAGTAAAGAAATAAATTACTCCGATGGCATAAGCAGAGCTTCAAATAACATAGGGCTTATCTACGATGCTTTGGGTAATTATGACACGGCAATCGAATATTATTACATTTCGCTGGATATTGAAAAAAGGAATAACAACATAGAGGGAGTTGCAGCAACATTAATAAACATTGGAAACATTTACTATTATTTACAAGATTATGATAAAGCCCTGGATTTGTACAACAATTGCCTGAATATTTGCAAAAAGTTAGATCATAAGCAGCGCATACTTGATTGTTATACAAACCTCGGGAGCCTGTTTTTTGAAATAAATAAATTTGATACCGCTCTTGAGTATTCCACTCTTGCATACAAACTGAGTCTTGAAATCGGCAATATAGATAATCAGGCAGCCAACCTGAACAATATAGGAAACGTATATTTTGAAAAGCAACAATATAAAAAAGCTCTTGAATTCTATAATAAAGCTTTAAAGATACAAAAAGAAAATAAATACTTATGGTCGGAAATTAATACACTTAGAAATATAGGAGGTGTTTACAATACTATAAACCAAAACCAAAACGCTTTCATATATTTCGATGAGGCTTTGGAAAAAGCAAAACAAATAAATGCAAAGAAATTAATAATGGCTCTTTATTTAGACCTGTCTGAATATTATGAAAACAATAATGATTATATAAAGGCTTTGGAATTCCATAAGCTTTATACAAACTTAAATGATGTACTGTACAACAAGGAAAGCAGGAAACAGATAGCCGAAATAGAGAAAAAATATGAATTTCAAAATAAAGAGCAACAATTAGAATTGATTACTAAAGAAAATAAAGTTCAGGAATTACAAATCAAAACACAACAACATATCATTTTTATTGTAGCCAGTATCAGCTTATTAATACTTGCATTTGTATTTATTTTTTATAACCGATCGCTCAGCAACAAAAAAGCCAGGATATTGCTTGAAGAGAAAAACACAAGTATAAGCGAGCAAAAAATTATACTCGAAAAAACAATTTCTGAACTCAAGGAAAGCGAAGAAAAACAAAAATCGCTCATCGAAAATATACAGGACGGTATCTTTATTATTCAAAATAACATCCCAATATATACAAATGAAGCCCTTGTGGACATCACCGGTTATTCCAATGAAGAACTACATAATATAACATTTAAAGATATTGTAGTGCCCGAAGACCTTGAAATGATAACAAACAATTACAGGGGTAGAATGCAAGGTAGAGATATTCCAACCTCTTATGAATTTCGATTAAAGCATAAAAACGGACATATAGTTTATGTTATCCTTAGTGTTGGACTGATCAATTACCATGGTGAAAAAGCAATACTCGGAACAATCAAAGATATAACCGGTCAAAAAAGATACGAAGATGAGCTTATCCGTGAAAAGGAGAAAGCTGAACAAGCAACCCAGTCGAAATCCATGTTCCTTGCAGGAATGAGTCATGAAATCAGAAATCAAATGAGCAGTATTATTGGTATCACTGAAGTATTGGAAGAAACTGATCTCTCCGACGAACAAAAAGAATACCTCAGGGTAGTAAGTGTTTCGAGTAACAATTTATTAAATATCATTAACAAGATTCTCGATTTTTCAAAAATTGAAGCCAGACAGGTTATCTTAGAACCTGTAAGATTTTTTCTTCCGAAACTCATTAGCGAAGTTATTTCTTTACATGAACTTAAAGCCAAAAATAACAGTCTTTACCTTAAATCTAAGATCGCTTCAGACACCCCTGATATATTTATCGGTGACCCGACCAGGTTATCTCAAATACTAATGAACCTGATAAATAATGCACTTAAATTTACCGATAATGGTGGTGTTACAATTGAAATAGAAATTGACGATCAGAAAGATAATACATTAAAAAAAGGTGATGGTCAATGTAAACTAAAATTCAAAGTAACTGATACAGGAGTAGGTATATCAAAAGACAGCCGACATAAATTGTTTAAACCATTTTCTCAAACCCATGCAGCAGTTGAGCGCAAAAATAAAGGAACAGGTTTGGGACTGGCGATAAGCAAGCAATTAGTTGAATTAATGGAAGGAGAGATAGGAGTTGATTCAGAAATAAATAAAGGTTCAACATTTTGGTTTACAGCCAAACTTATCAATCCCCTGATTAAATCAGGTAAAAGTTCGAAAAGCAGAACTTATCCGGGTGATGAAACAAGTAAGAGATTAAAAGTGCTTATTATTGAAGATAATATACTCAGTCAGCAATTAACATCCAATATTTTAGTGAAAAAAGGTTTTATAACTGATATTGCAGAAAACGGCAAAATTGGGCTGGACCTCTTTAAACAAAAAAAATACGAAATTGTTCTAATGGATATTCAGATGCCTGTAATGGATGGCATCCAGGCAACACGGCTGATCAGAAAATACGAAGAAAAAAATAATCATACGAAAACAAAAATTATTGCCGTTACTGCCCATACAAAAGAAGGAGAGAAACAAAAACTTTTTAATGCCGGTATGGATTTATACCTCAGCAAACCATTCAAACCATCACAACTCATCAGTATGATTAACAGCCTGAATTTATCCTAAACAGTCCTTTCCAATTTGTTTTTTTATAATTTTGCCATTTCTTTAAACTGTTCTTTTTTACAGAATATTGCGTTATGAATACTATGGAAGATAAACTAAGTGCTTTCGAACGGCTGCTTAATATTATGGAAGATTTAAGGGATAAATGCCCCTGGGATAAAGAACAAACTTTTGAGAGCCTGCGTCATCTGACCATCGAAGAAACTTACGAGTTGTCAGAAGCCGTCATTGATAAAGATATAGACGGAATTAAACAGGAACTCGGTGATATAATGCTTCACCTGGTTTTTTATGCAATAATAGGTTCTGAAACCAACAGTTTTGATATTGGTGATGTGCTTAATTATATAAACGAAAAGCTGATATATCGCCATCCTCATATTTTCGGAGATGTGGAAGCTAATGATGCTGAAACAGTAAAGGATAACTGGGAAAAAATTAAATTAAAAGAAGGTCGCAAATCTGTTCTTTCGGGAGTGCCCGTGTCTTTACCTCCGCTTGTTAAAGCATACAGAATACAGGAAAAAGCCAGAGGCGTGGGATTTGACTGGGAAAAACCTAACCAGGTTTGGGATAAAGTATTAGAGGAATTAAATGAGTTAAAACATGAATTTGACTCTGACGGGAATAAAGAAAAAATGGAAAACGAATTAGGCGACCTGTTTTTTGCACTAATCAATTATGCACGCTTCATCAATGTAAACCCGGAGGATGCTCTTGAAAAAACAAACAGGAAATTTATCAGGCGGTTTCAATACCTTGAAAGCAAAGCAAAGGAAATGGGTAAATCGCTGCATGATATGACTCTTGACGAAATGGATATATTTTGGGAAGAAGCGAAAAAGATGGAGTAGTTATTCGTTATTAGTTATTTGTTATTAGTTAAATGTTTACAGAGTTATATAATTTTGAAAGACATAGAAAAAAAATATAGAAGAAATCCTATTTTGCTTTTATTGCTCATTTTTTTTATTTTAATAATATCTCCCACCCTTCTTTCAGGTCAAAATGATACAATAAGCCAGGATGTCAAATTTAATAAAAAATACTTAGTATCATACTGGTCGGATACAAAACAAATAATAGCTTCGCCATTTCACTGGAAAGGAAAACAATGGCTTACATTTGCCGGTCTGTCAGGTGCTACAACAGTGGTTTATATTTATGACAAGGATATTTATAATTTTTTCCAGGATAACAAAACCGAAACTACTGAAACGATCAGTAAATATTTAATTGAACCCTGGGGCAGCGGTTTATATTCCATTCCGCTTTTGGGGATCATTTACTTAACAGGACATAAAAACAACCGGCACAGGAATGTGGCATTAACAGGTTTAAAAGCATTTATAATAAGCGGTGCATTCGCTATAGTTGCCAAACAAATTTTTCATCGTCACCGCCCAAGCCAGGACTATCCGCCTGACCCATATCTCTGGGAAGGTCCTTTTAAATTTGAAACACAATATACCGCATTCCCCTCGGGGCATACAACCACAGCTTTTGCGGTTGCATCTGTTCTTGCACATGGTTATAAAGATAAAATCTGGATAGGAATAACCTCTTATTCTGTCGCTGCGCTTGTAGGTTTGTCAAGGATACCGGGTGGTAAGCACTGGGCTTCTGATGTTGTTGCCGGGGCCGTGTTGGGAACTTTTATCGGGACAACGTTAAGCAAGATCAATTTTAAAAAGGTTGAAATTAATCCCACAGCTTTTAAAGGCGGGTATGGAATGAGTGTTGTTTATCATTTTAATTGACCAACCTGCCTATTTAAACGACTGTCATTCCGAATCACCCCGCCTGTCATTCCGAAGCGAAGCGAGGAATCCCCTAACTACTACGTGCTACCGCTTGTTAATTGCAGTCTTTCATAGCTTGGGGATTCCCTACCTTTGCAGGCAGGCTCACGCCTGTGCTTTTTCTTCCCCCCGGTTCCTGTACGGATTTCCTTCGGTCATCGGAAGGACAGGTGCTTTTCATAAACATTTATTTTTGAATTACCACCTTCCCGCCAAAATATTTACCCTCAATTTCTACACTATAAAAATAAATCCCGTTTTTTACCTCTCTTGTGTCCCAAACGGTTTTTTCTATTTTTACGGGAAGCTTGGTTACTTCCTGACCGAAGAGGTTGGTGACTCTTACAGGCAGGGGATTTCTCACGCTTGCGCTTTGGCCTGCCCACTGGTTCGAAATGACAGAAGGGGGCAATTCAAACACCACATAATCTTTCGCCGGATTAGGGTAAACTTTTACAA
This sequence comes from Bacteroidales bacterium, assembly GCA_016783885.1. Classification (GTDB taxonomy): domain Bacteria; phylum Bacteroidota; class Bacteroidia; order Bacteroidales; family JAADJA01; genus JAADJA01. The sequence continues at coordinate 4,359 of JADHVR010000003.1, read as the reverse complement.
TTTCATCTGTTGATTGCAATTCATTGACTCCTGTTGTTGTATCTGAAATTTTAAACATCCAGACATCTCCACCTCCATGATAATCACAGTCAACATCACCTGAAATATCAATTGCACCTGTTCCACCAATCAGTATATAATTATTTTCTGATAGTTTTAAAATATTTCCAAACTGTTGATTATTACTGTTACCAATACATTGCTGCCATTCAATTGCTCCATCTTCTGATAGTTTAACCAACCAAATATCTGCTCTATAATCACCAATAGAGTGGTTACCAATAACATCTCCATCATGTGACATTGTCCACCCGCCGACAAGATAACCGTTTTCTTCTGTTTCAATAATAAACTTTGGATGTTCAGTATCAGTTCCTCCAAGGCATCTTTGCCATTCAATATTTCCGCTTTCATCCAGCTTAACCACCCAAATATCATAGTTGTCATATGTACCTGGTGTTCCGTGAAAACCCGAAACATCGCCATCATTCGAATTGGTTCCACCTACAAAAATATACCCATCTTCTATTTGCAATATTTCAATTGCATTTTCAAAATACGTTCCCCCATAACAATTTTGCCATTCAATATTTCCAAGAGAGTCCAATTTTACTATCCAGGTATCTCCATGTTCGGTTTCATGATTATCACAAACAACGTCAATATCATCAGACAGTGTAAACCCTCCTGTAATGTATCCCCCATCGTTTGTAGGTGATATACACAAGCCCCAATCCATAAATGTTCCACCGAGAGATTTATCCCAAAGTATTTCCCCTTGCTGGTTAAGTTTTACGATCCAGTAATCATAATGCCCTATGTGGTTGGTTATGTTGCCGTCATTGGAGTAAGAATAGCCTATAACTACAATGTTTTCATCCTGATCTAAATCCATATCCAGGCCATATTCAGGCCAGCTACCCCATAAGCACTTCTGCCAGATGATTTCCCCTATACTATCTGCTTTAACCACCCAGTAATCCTGTGAACCATGATTATTTGTGATATCACCATCATTTGAAAGAGTATAACCAAACATTATATAATTACCATCTGCTGTTCTTTCTAATTTATAAGGAAATTCAATATCACTACCGCCATAAGTTTTTTCCCATAGCAGGTTTCCAACCTGATCCGTAAAAATCAGCCAGAAATCATTTGAACCATGATTATACGATACCTGCCCGTCATTTGAACCTGTAGCACAAAAAACCGCGTATCCATTGTTACTGATTACAACATCTTTTCCATTATCACCGCCACTGCCACCATAACATTGTTGCCACTCAATATTGATAAATTGGGAGTTTGTTATTATACTAATTAGTAGTAAAAATGGAAATACAACATTTTTCATTTGAATATATTTTATTAACGAGCCTGCTGCCAACTGGCAACAGGCTCGAATTGATTATATTATTTTGTTATTACAAGCTTACCGGTTTTAAATGAACTTCCGGTTTTTAAAGTATAATAATAAACGCCGGGATTAATACTGCGAATATCCCAAACAGATTGACCTTGTAAACCGTGTAATAAGATAATATGAATTACCTGTCCTTTTGTATCTGAGATTTGGATAACAGCTTTTTCAGTGTTAACAAATAATTGATAATCAAAAGCTATCCATGTAGTGGCAGGGTTTGGATAACATTTAATGTGGTTACAATAGTTACTTGAGTTTTCATTTACAGAGGTAGTTGATGTGTATTCCCATAAATCTTTTAAATAATAAACCGTTGCTAACTGATCATAATAACCTGTTGTAACATAACCTTTATTATTAATTGAAAAACCAACAGCAGCTTGTCTTGTATGACCGCTAAGATTAGGTATTTGTGTCCAGTGATCTAACACAGGATCATATTCCCAAAAGTCATTTTTATAATTAAAGTTCTCATCAACACCCGTACCTGCATATCCTTTATCATTTATTGAGAAACCTGTAGCAAATTGTCTGGCAGAACCGGGAAAATCACATTTTTTTATCCACATGTCCGGCAACTGGTCATATTTCCAAAAGTCTTTTGTAACCAAAAGCGTATCAGTATTACCAAACCCTATATATGCTTGGTTATTTATAACTAACGCCAATGCAGCCCTTTTGCATGTTGGAAAATCATTTTTTTGAGTCCACTGATCTGATACAGGATCATATTCCCAAATATCCTTTAAGATTGATTTGTCATTTTCTCCTAAGCCATAATAACCTTTCCCGTTTAAACTGAAGGTTATGGCGCCACTGTGCCTCACTGGCCCTGGAAAATTATTTTTTTGCATCCATTGGTCTGATACAGGATCGTATCTCCAGAATTCATTTAATGATCCAATTGCATATCCATACTGATCTATTGAAAAACCATAAATAGTGAAAGTATAAATAGGCACATTTGCTTTCTCTGACCATTCATCTGCAGATGGATCATACGCCCAAAATTCATAATCATTATTAATTGGTCCTTCTGCATCACCGGCTCCAACATAGGCAATATTATTAATAACAAACACAATGGCACCTGCTCTGGCATGACCTCCATAATCTGCTTTTTGCGTCCAAATTCCCTGACAAAAGAGATTTAAACTGCATATTATTATGATTAATAAAATGATTGATTTCTTCATGACTTTACTTTTTTAAGATTTATTTTATAATTGTTTAGTGTATTATGATTTTCCCCGTTTTTATTTCATCATTGTTGTACAATCTGTAAAAATACAAACCCGGGTTAATTTTACTACAGTACCAAACTGCCATACCGTTTGTTATTGGCAAATTATTCTCTACTATCAGTCCGAAAATGTTTGTTATTTGTATAGCCGGGGGATTTCTCACGCTTACGCTTTGGCCTGCCCACCAGTTCGAAATGACAGAGGACGAAAACTCAAACACCACATAATCCCTGGCAGGGTTAGGATATACTTTTAATTTTTCCGCAAAGGATAAATTCGTTTGGATTGCTGTAGTTGTATCTTTCACTTCAAATACCCATACATCAGGCAAATCGCCGTAGATGCCGTAGGGTGTGCACTCAACATTATATGAGGGCCCGTTATCGGTTTGACCTGCTATAACAAAATCCACATCACTCTTTTTAACTACCGCGAAATTTACCTTTTCATGTCCAATTCCTCCAATACACTGCTGCCATATAAGTTCCCCTTCACTATTTAGTTTGACGAGCCAAATATCACTGTCATATTCGCTAAGGGTATGGTTTCCTATAACATCACCGTCATGGGATTGGGTTTTTCCAATTACTATATAACCACCTTCATTTGTTTTATATATATTTCTTGCAGTTTCATACCTTGAACCTCCAAAGCATTTTTGCCAAATGATGTTCCCCAAAAAATCAATTCTGACAACCCATATATCATCTAATCCATGCCATCCTGAACCAGTAAGATCACCATCATCTGAACCCCCATATGCAGTAAAAACATAACCATCATCTAATTCCAATAAACCAATTATTCCATCATTATCACTTCCTCCATAGCATTGCTGCCATTCAATATTCAGGTCAGCATCTAATTTTACTAGTATTGCTTCGCCCATATAATTAAAAGGCTCACAAGTTAAATTGCCTCCATCTCCAATGGATGAAGATCCACCTACAAGAAAACCCCCATCACTTGTTTGTATTATTGCCTGTCCGTAATCAAAACCGGAAGTGCCCAACGAAAAATCCCACTCTGTGTCGCCTTCACTATTGAGCTTGATCATCCACATATCATAACCGCCGTAATTTACACTAACATCACCGGTTGTTGAACCGGTCCATCCAAAAGCTACAATACCTCCATCATCGGTGGTTGTCCCGGTCCAGATTTGATCTAAGATTTCACCCCCCACGATTTTGTCCCAGAGTATGTTTCCCACGTCGTCAATTTTTACTATCCAGTAATCGGTTGAGTTGGGATAGGGATCATATGAAACATCTCCATCTGAAGAATGGGATGAACTTAATAGATAATAATTGTTATCATTGCTTTTAAAAATTCTAACAAACTCTTCAGCATAAGTACCACCGTAAGTTTTTTCCCATAAAAGATTTCCTGTGTCGTCTGTTTTAATCAGCCAACCATCCTGCCCCCCATGTAAAAATGATATAGCTCCATCATTGGATCTGGCATTACCAAGAATGAGAAAACCTTCATCTACCTCAATAATGTCATTTGCAAAGTCAGGTTCTGATCCACCAAAACAGTTTTGCCATTCAATATTGATAAATTGGGAGTTTGTTATTATACTAATTAATAATAAAAGTGGAAATACAACATTTTTCATTTGAATAAATCTTATAAACAAGCCTGTTGCCAACCGGCAACAGGCTCGAATTGGTTATATTATTTCGT
>JADHVR010000076.1 GCA_016783885.1 Bacteroidales bacterium | reverse complement strand
ACAACTTTTCAGGGATATTTTCAAAAATGCTTATTTACCCTATCGTGATCCTGAAACCTTAAAGGGTTTCCTAAAAATTATTGATGAATTTACTTATGACCACAGTGAACGGCTGGGTGATGCCTTTGAATACCTTTTATCGGTTCTTGGCAGCCAGGGTAGTGCAGGGCAGTTTCGTACACCCCGGCATATTATCGATTTTATGGCAGAGGTGATTGATCCGAAAAAAGATGATACTATCCTTGATCCGGCATGTGGTACGGCAGGTTTTCTTATTTCTTCCTACAAGCACATTTTAAAACACAATTCCTCCAACTTCGATGTAAATGAAGACAAACAGGTGATTGATGAAAAAATAAAAAGTCTGAATGAACTTACGCTGAACAGTAAAAAATACAAGGGTGATAAGCTGACCCCGGATGAGCGGTCTGGTTTAGCTGAGAACATAAAGGGTTATGATATTTCGCCGGATATGGTGCGGCTGTCGCTTGTGAATATGTACCTGCATGGTTTGAATGATCCTGATATAGCTGAATACGACACACTGACTTCCGAAGACAACTGGAACAAATATGCTGATGTTATCCTGGCTAATCCGCCGTTTATGTCACCAAAGGGAGGTATCAGGCCGCACAATCGCTTTACGGTTAAATCCAACCGTTCGGAGGTGCTGTTTGTGGATTACATTGCCGAGCATTTAACCCCAAATGGCAGGGCAGCCGTAATTGTACCGGAAGGTATTATCTTTCAATCCGGAAAGGCTTATAAGCAATTAAGGAAACTATTGGTAGAAGAATACCTTGTTGGTGTTATATCTTTGCCTGCCGGTGTATTTAATCCTTATTCCGGTGTAAAGACCTCCATTTTATGGTTAGATAAATCATTGGCAAAAAAGAGTGATAAAATCCTTTTTATTAAAATTGAAAACGATGGCTTTGATTTGGGAGCACAAAGAAGACCAATCAAACATAACGATTTACCCGAAGCATTACAAACAATTAAAGCATATAAGAATTCGCTTACAAAATCTGCTCCCCTAAACTTAGGGGAGCTGTCCGAAGGACTGAGGGGTCACGTAGTAGAAAAAACCAAAATAGCAGATAATGGTGATTATAATTTGAGTGGTGATAGATATCATATCAACTTAGATGTTAATTCTCAATATCCTAAGTCGATTTTAGAGAACCTTTGTGAATTCAATAATGGTTTGTGGAAAGGTAAAAAAGAACCATTTGTAATTTGCAACGTCATAAGAAATACTAACTTTAGAAAAGATGGATTTATAGATTGGACTGATATAGCTTCTTTAGAGGTTGAAAGGAAACAATTTGAAAAAAGAGAATTAGAATATGGAGACATAATTATTGAAAAATCCGGTGGTGGACCAACTCAGCCCGTTGGAAGGGTTGTACTCTTTAACAAAAATGAAAAAGGTTATTCCTATAGCAATTTCACATCAAGAATTAGGGTAATAAATCAATCAATTAAACCAGAATTTTTATGGTTGATTTTGAGGGACTTTTATTATAGAGGGGAAACTGAAAGGCTCCAGAAACGGACAAGTGGTATTAGAAATTTGGACTTTAATCTTTACAAACAAATCCAAATCCCCCTTCCACCCCTCTCTGTCCAGGAAGAGATAGTAGCCGAGATAGAGGGCTACCAGAAGATCATCAACGGTGCCTGCCAGGTGGTGGAAAACTACACACCCCAAATTAAAATTAACCCGGAGTGGGAGATGGTGGAGTTGGGGGAAGTATGTGGATTTAAAAGAGGACCTTTTGGTGGTAGTTTAAAGAAAGAAATATTTATTGATTCAGGCTATTGTGTCTACGAACAAAGTCATGCTATTAAAGATAACTTTTCTAATGTTAGATATTTTATAACTGATGAAAAGTTCAATGAAATGAAAGGTTTTGAAGTAAGGCCAGGTGATTTAATAATGAGTTGTTCAGGCACCATGGGGAAAATTGCAATTGCTCCTGAAAATTTATCTCCCGGTATTATAAACCAAGCTCTTCTTAAATTGAGTGTAAAAGAAAGACTTCATAGGTACTATTTAAAGCAAATTGTTGAAAGCGATTACTTTCAGAAAGCATTAGCAAATAATACTTACGGTGCAGCCATTAAAAATGTAGCCTCTGTTAAAGTATTAAAACAAATTAAAATACCGCTACCAGATATAGAAATTCAAGAAAAAATAGTAAATGAAATTACTAAGGAGCGATCATTAATTGAAAACAATATTCAAATAATAGAGCTCTACGAACAAAAGATCAAAGACAAGATAGCGGAGGTTTTGGGGGAGGATAAAAAGGAAGCAAAGAAAGATCCAAAACCTTATGAGATAAATGAGAGTGAGCAGTTGATGGCAGCGGAATCGTAAAATTATCAGACACCAACCGTTACAAAAACAAAGGAAGAAATGCAGGAATGGAAATCACAAATTGTGATATTCAATAGCGAAAGATGATTCAGATATTGAAGAAATCGTAAAAAGAGTTGATAAATTAATTGACATTAAAGACCTTAATGAATTTCTTAATAGTATTAGTGATAGAGTTTGTGATAGAGTTAACGATATAGATAAATCTACTTATACATAGGCCAATCGGAGTTATCCCAGTCAGATAAATCAATTTCTTTCCATTTAGGATGCCCTTGTTCTTTTAATATATCGAATTTTGATTTAATACCATTTGCAAGTTTTGTAATTTCAGTACGGTCGGCATCAGTTAATTTGGCTTCATTAACAATTAAAACAGTTTTAACGCCAAAGGTTGGAACATCTTTTTCGAGCCATTTATAATCTTTTTTGAATATAGTATCGTTATCATAATATTTTGCCCAGTCATTAAAATCTTCCAATTCCACCAATGCTAATTCATCTGTCATTGCTCTTGGATCAAGATTGAGTTTACTAATAGGTGCGCTACCCACAATAATAAAGGCATCAATTTCATCTAAATAAAGATCTTTTAATGCCTGATCAAAATGAATATTTCTGGAAATCCAGTACATATTTGACCTGTCTTTCATTATTGATGATGTTACATAGGTTCCCTGATTTTTATTTCCTATAGCAACTGTTGTACTATCCAAATCCTGAAGCTTGTTTAAATTGCTGCTTTTTTTTGTAACCACATGAATTTCTTCATTAGCAAGCGGAATTATAACTTTTATATCCTTAGTTTTATTAGTATTATTCCGCATGTCAGAAGCTTGCATATAAAACAATAAGTCGGATTGCAGCATAGCCACTTTATACGGGGTTTTCGGATCCGTTATCTGATTAAAATTGTACATTGCACCTTGAGTTTTTTTGTTTATATATGGTTTATCAGAACCGCTTCCCAAAACATTATTTATGTCTTCAACAAAACGGTAATAAGATGCGTCTTCCGGCCCGGAAAGGATAACCATTTGTCCAATAATATCAGAAAATAAAAAAACCGAAAATAACAGAACTAATAGAGAAATTTTTGTTTTCATAATTTAAAGATTAATGAGGTTAACAAATAACTAAATATCAAAAATTAAAATTATTAAACAAAAGTAGTGAAAAAATTATTAACAATCTCTCATTAAATTTATTTTGGAATTTGTATATCGAGATGAATTTTCAGGTTTCTCCGGTACCGATTCTGTATGACATTAATTATTGGCGTCTTTTTATTTATCTTTACCCCCTTTTTAATTAAGAGTCTTTAAATGTATCCATACAAATCAGTTGATTATTTCAGCGTTGACGATTTGCTAACCGACGAGCACAAAATCATCCGCAGTTCTATCCGCGACTGGGTAAATAAATCTGTTATACCTATTATTGAAGAAGCTGCCCAAAAACATGAATTTCCTGTTCATCTGATCAGAGAGCTTGGAGAGCTTGGAGTTTTCGGTCCTTTTATTCCTGTTGAATATGGCGGGGCAGGCATGGATCATATCTCTTATGGTGTCATCATGACAGAGTTGGAAAGGGGAGATTCGGGGATTCGTTCGGCTGCTTCAGTTCAAACTTCGCTGGTAATGTTTCCGATATATGAATTTGGTTCGGAGGAGCAACGAAAGAGATTTCTGCCACCTTTGGCAAAAGGTGAGATCATTGGTGCGTTTGGTTTAACAGAACCCAATCATGGTTCAGACCCGGGAAGTATGGAAACCAGGTTTAAAGATATGGGTGACCATTATCTGCTGAATGGCTCAAAAATGTGGATAACAAATTCAACAATAGCTGATATATCAGTAGTATGGGCAAAAGATGAGCAAGGGGTTGTGAGAGGTTTGATAGTGGAAAAGGGCATGGAGGGATTTACTGTACCTGAAATTTTCGGTAAGTGGTCGTTAAGAACTTCTGTAACGGGCGAGTTAGTTTTTGACAATGTAAAAGTCCCCAAAGAAAACCTCCTGCCTAATGTTAAAGGGCTAAAAGGACCTTTGAATTGCCTGAATTCAGCAAGGTATGGAATTGCATGGGGAGCAATTGGTGCTGCAATGGATTGTTATAATACAGCTCTTAATTATGCACTTGAACGTAAACAGTTTCATAAACCAATAGCATCGTTCCAGCTAACACAAAAGAAACTTGCTGAAATGCTGACCGAGATCACCAAAGCACAATTATTAGCCTGGCGTATGGGAGTTTTAAAAAATGAGGGTAAAGCCACACCAGCCCAAATATCAATGGCAAAACGGAATAATGTTAAAATGGCGTTGGATGTGGCAAGAGAATCGCGGCAGATACTGGGAGCAATGGGAATCACAGATGATTTTCCGATTATGCGCCATATAATGAACTTAGAATCGGTTATCACTTATGAAGGAACACATGATATTCATTTGCTGATTACAGGGAAGGATATTACAGGGCTTAGTGCATTTTGCTGATAATTACAGTATTTATTTTTAGGAGGAATATCCTGCTGCTATTGATTTGCTATTAACGGATATTTTTCAGGGTTTTCTAATATTTCGATATTCAAATCAACATCCAGATCATTCCAATGAAAGTTCCCGAATTTATCTGCATCGAAATTAAACAAGGTTGATAAAGTACAATCTTTAAACCATGGAAAATCCGAAAAAGCTACAAAATATTCTTTTCCTGAGTAATATATCCAAAAACCATGTTGTGAAATATTTGTAATTTCAGTTGTTAAAGTATTCATCCCATTTTGCACTGATTTCATTTTTTTTCTCCTCCACTAATTTTAGTAATTTATTAAGTTGCTTTTCGTTTAGTCCATGAGATTTTGCCAATTCTATCTCTGGTTCCAGCCAATATTTTGCTTCTCCATCTCCCGAAACAACATGAACATGTTTTTTTTCTTCTTCTCTACTGAAAAAGAAGAAACGATATGGTCCAATTCGAAATATTGTCGGGCTCATTTGGATTCAAAGATACAAAATTATTTAAACAATTATTAATTTTTCTGTGACTTCTGAGAAATCTATTGCTACGAGTAGTTTCATTTTTATTTAATAAATTATAGATTTATAATATTGGTCGTAAATATAGTAAATTTGACGGAGAAAAGAAAATGATATCAGATATTTATTTCAAATGAAAGAACCTTTATTCGGAAAGACATTGGTACAACTTCGGGAAATTGTAAAGGAATTGAATTTGCCAAAGTTTACTGCTAATCAAATTACAGACTGGTTGTACAAGAAGGATATTACAACTATTGATGAAATGACCAATCTGTCGAAAAAAGTAAGAGAATTACTAATAGAAAAGTTTGATTTTGGATTAGCTTCTCACAAGTCATTTCAGGTTTCAGCAGATGGTACTAAGAAATATCTTTTCCCAACACAGGCCGGCATGTTTATCGAAGCAGCTTATATCCCCGAAAAGAGCAGGAATACCCTTTGTGTTTCCGCACAGGTGGGCTGCCGGATGGGCTGCCGGTTTTGTATGACCGGAAAACAAGGATTCCAGGGTAATCTTACAGCAGGTGAAATTCTTAATCAAATCAGAAGTTTGCCTGAAAGAGACAAACTGACTAACATTGTTTATATGGGAATGGGTGAGCCGTTTGATAATTTGCAAAATGTTTTACAAAGCTTCGAAATTCTGATTTCCGATTGGGGTTTTGCAATAAGCCCACGCAGGATAACTGTTTCAACTATTGGAATTATTCCGGCAATAATTAAGTTTTTAGAAGAAAGTGAATGTCATCTTGCCATAAGCCTTCATTCGCCATTTGTGGAGGAGAGAAGAATATTAATGCCGGTCGAAAGCAGTAATCCGCTTGAAAAAGTTTTAGAAACAATAAAAAAGTATGACATAGGAAAACAGAGGCGGGTGTCTTTTGAATATATAATGTTTAAAGGTTTGAATGATACTTCACGACATGTCAAGCAATTAGCAAGGATATTAAACGGCATTCGTTGCAGGATCAATCTCATCAGGTTTCATCCTATACCTGATTCTCCTTATAAATCGCCGGATGATTTGACAATTGAGAAATTTATGTCAGGTTTGAATAAAAAAGGAATACGCACCACTCTGAGGGCTTCAAGGGGGCAGGATATTTCGGCTGCATGTGGGTTGCTTTCTACGAAAGGATTTGAATAATAAATTTAAGAAATATATTTATAGATTAAACCCGTAGAAAACAAGTTTGAAAAATAAGTCATAATTAATACAATGAGTATCAGCATACTTATATCCTGAGTTCTTTGCAAATACCTTTTCAACGGGTTTAACACAACAACCCTTTCGTTTAGTTTTTCCGATTGAATTAACGTAATGAATTATTCAGGCTAAAGCTTTTTCTAAAAATACCTCTGCAAAAATCGTTTAAAAAAAACATCATAAACCTTATAGCCTTCCTGATTTCTATACAGAATCTCTTTATTGTTAAGTGTTTTAACAGCCTGAGCGACGGATGATATTGATGGTAATTTATATTTCATAATAAACTCCATCGCTGTTGGCTTTGCCACAATATCTTCCTTTGCCACTGAAATCGTAAGCTTTTTCTGATTTTCAGGCAACAGATTCAATAGATTCTGGTAGTCAGTTTTTCTGCTTTCGAGATATTCAGCAATAATTTGCCTTCGGCATCCCTGTCACAAAAATGCTGCGAATCATAGGTTATTGTGAATGGATTCATATTTTTTGTATTTAATACACGATTGCAAAGATAAACAAATTACACAAATTATGCAACATAAATTATGTAATATAAATTATGTAATATTTAAAACAGATGACACGAAAAAGGAATACTAATTCAACCTAAATACAATAGGCATATTAAATTGCACCCTGATAGGTTTCCCGCTCTGATAACCCGGAATCCAGTCCGGCATTGATTCAATTACACGCAACGCTTCATTATCGCAGCCACCACCAATTCCACGCAGAATTTTAGAGTTTGTTACTTTACCTGATATTTCAACTATAAAAGTAATATAAACAGTTCCCTGGATGCTATTTGTTTTTGCACTGTCAGGATATTTCAGGTTTTTTTGTAAATACTTATGCAATTCTATATTGCCTCCTATGAATTGGGGCATCTGTTCAACTATCGTGAATACCTCTTCCTGCTCCATTTCTTTATTATCCGATTCGGCAATTTGAGAAGTTATTTTTTGATGTTCCGGTATAGCGTTAGCAATCTTAGCTTCCGGTTCATCCAATTGTTCCTCTCTGTAGCTTTCTAATTTTTTCGATTTATCTTTTTGGTATGATTGAGTCCTTTTTATGCCAGCCCCTTTTTGCACGGAAGTTAATGAGGGTCCGTTATCGGCAGTGTTGCCTCCGCTTACAACAATCCCTCCGATTGAATACTCAACGAGATGATCAACGCTTGCCAGGTCAGCAAAAGTATCAGGTGTTTCTTCAATTTCAGTGATGTTTTCTTCTTCAACATTTTCGTCTGCCAATAATATTTCATGTTCGTAATCCTCATACTTAATTTTTTTATGTTGAAGAGTTTCTTTTTTCTGTTCAGCGGATTTTTTTGGTTTTTGTGCTTTTATATCTTCAGAAGTTGTTTCTTTTTCAATAGGTTCCGGCTCTTTAACCTGAACAGTTTCAGATTCTTTTTTTTCTTTGGGTTGTGGAACTGGAGGAATACTTTCTTCAATTGCTTTTTCAGTCAGCGCTGTTATCTCAGAATGCGGTTTTTGCCAATAGAATTTGAAATATGAAAAGATACCTATTAAAATAAGCACTGAGGCAGCTATTGAGAAATAAAGGACTCTATTATGTATTTGTATTGTTTTGGATTTTTCTAAAACTTTTTCTTTCCCTCCTGTAAGATTATCTCTTAAATTTTCATTGATTTCGTTTACAATGGCAGCTAATTTATCATGGTCAGAGATCAATGATAAACCTTCAAGAGCCTCGGCGCATAATTCGCATTTTTCCAAATGGGCTTTGATAATTTCTTTTTCCTGTTCCGATAACCCGGATGAGCGATATTTCTTCAAAGCTTCCAGGTTCAGGCATCCGGATTCAGTAAAATATTTACCTCGTATTTCATTCTCTTTTGTCATTACTTTTCCAAATAGATTTTCAAATTACGCTTTCCGTTTTGAATATAGCTTTTTACTTGTTTTAATGAATAACCTGTTATTTGAGAAACTTCGTAATATGATTTATCGTGTAAATATAGTAATTCTATACATTTTCGTTGTTCTGTATTCAATAATTCAATACCTTTCTTCAACTCAGGGATTTTATCATTCAAATCAACTTTATTATGTTGATGTATCACTTCAACAGATTCCATAACTTCTTCCTTAATTTTTTCAAATAAATTCTCTCTTGCTTTACCGGCAGTTTTTTCCTTTCTCAGTATCATCAAACAGTGATTTTTTGATACCGTATAAATCCAGCTTTTGAAATTTGAGATTTCCTGAACTTTCAGGTCTTCTATGAGATTTTCAAATATCTGCATAACGGCGTCCTTGCTGTCTTCTCCATTTTTCAGGTATTTCATACAAACGCCAAAGATAAGATGAGTATATCTTTCGAAAAGTTCGCCGATGTAGTTAGTATCATTTGATTTTTTATAAGCAATAAGCAATTCCGTATCAGAGAAGGATTTGATGTTGTGATTTGACCTGAATTTTCTCTTGATTTTGAGGAACATTTGGATCGGACTTTTTTTATTCAGTTGCAAACTTTATACCAAGAGTTAGAATAAACTTTTGATAATATTTGAATGTCAAATTATGGAATCATAGATTTTGACGCATCCTAATTATGAAAACAAATTTTTTTAACCTTTTAAAAATTGTATGGTATGAAAATTAAAAAATCAAAAAAAGCGAACCTCGAGAAAAAACGGGAAATTTACTTTCAAATCGGTGTAGTTATCAGTCTATCACTGGTATTACTTGCTTTTGAATGGACAACAGTTGAATCGGGAAAAATCGATTTAAAATTTAACAGAGACATCTTGATAGAAGATGATTTATCGGAAATTACCATTCACAAGAAAAAACCTGAAATGCCCAAACCCAAAATTGTTCAGATAATTGATATTGTTGATGATGAGACAGAAATTGATGATGAAATTTTTGAGATAGATGCGGAAGTAACTGAAGATACTAAAAATGATATCAATATTCAACCTGAATTTGAATACGAAGAAGAGGTGGATGAAACAGCGATTTTTAAAGTTGTGGAAAAAATGCCTGAATTTCCCGGAGGAGTTAGGGCAATGCATGAGTTTTTATCTTCACATATCAAGTACCCGTATGATGCCAAAGAAATAGGTATTATTGGTATTGTATAAATAAGTTTTATAGTCTGGAGAGATGGTACTATTAGAGAGGTAAAAGTAAAAAGAGGTATTGGAGGAGGATGCGATGAAGAAGCAGTCAGGGTTGTAAAATCCATGCCTGTTTGGAATCCTGGTTTGCAGAGAAATATTTCTGTTAATGTTGAATGTGTTTTACCTGTAAAATTTAAGTTGAATTAAAAATTATATTAAAATGAAAACAACAGTTTTAAAAAGCAAAATTGTCAATATTGGATTTCTGCTAATTTTAGTATTAACATCCACTAAAGTTTTTTCACAGGAAAAAGTTAATGAAGACAAAACCCTCTCTCCTTATTTCTTTATACAAACCGATAATCCCCAGGTTGATCAACTACCCTTAAAGTCAACTTTTGCTGAAGTTAATATTGCCGGAGTTGTCGCAGATGTAAGGGTTACACAGGTTTATAAAAATGAAGGGACAAGCCCGATTGAAGCTATTTATGTCTTTCCGGGTTCAACACGTGCGGCAGTCTATGGAATGAAAATGACTATTGGCGAAAGAACACTAATTGCGAAAATTGAAGAAAGGGAAAAAGCGAGGCAGGATTATGAAGATGCAAAGCAACAGGGAAAAAGCGCATCTTTGCTCGAACAGCAGCGACCCAATGTTTTTCAGATGAGCGTGGCAAATATTATGCCCGGTGATGAGATTAAAGTTGAATTGAGTTATACGGAATTACTAATCCCTGATGAATGTGTTTATGAATTTGTTTATCCGACTGTGGTTGGTCCAAGGTATTCGAATACACCTGAAGTCCTTGCCAGCACCGATGAGATGTGGGTTTCAAATCCTTATACGCACGAAGGCGAGCAACCATTCTATACTTATGATATTTCCATTTATCTTGCTGCAGGACTTCCAGTAAACGGTGTGGTTTGTACTTCGCATGATGTTGATGTTAATTTTATGAGAAAAGATAAAGTTATTATTGATCTGAAAGATTCGGAAAAGCATGGAGGTAATCGCGATTTTATTTTAAAATACCTACTCAAAGGAGATAGGATTAAAACAGGTGTTCTGCTGTTCGAAGGCGAAAAGGAAAACTTCTTTCTTGCAATGATCCAACCACCTAAGCAGGTAAAACCTGAGAATATCCCTCCGCGTGAATATGTGTTTATTGTAGATGTTTCGGGTTCCATGTCAGGTTTTCCGCTTGATATTTCCAAAAAACTTTTAAAAGACCTGATTGGAAATCTGAAACCATCGGATAAATTCAATGTATTGTTGTTCGCAGGTGCCTCAAATATTTTATCACAAAGATCGCTGGATGCAAATGAATCAAATATCAGGAGAGCTATTAAATTTATTGATAGGCAGCAGGGTGGGGGAGGAACCGAGTTGCTGCCGGCTTTACAACGGGCGTTGGCGCTGCAGGGAACGGAAAATTATGCAAGGACTTTTATTATTGCAACCGACGGATATGTAACAGTTGAAAAGAAGGCTTTTGATTTGATAAGAGATAACCTGGGAAAAGCAAATTTTTTCACTTTCGGCATAGGGTCTTCGGTTGATCGCTATATTATTGAAGGCATGGCTCATTTTGGAAAGGGAATTCCGTATGTTATTACAAAACAAAGTGAGGCAAAGGCAATGGCTGATAAGTTCAGGAAATATGTTGAGAATCCGGTTATGACAAATATCAGGGTGAAATACCAGGGATTTGATGTTTATGATATTGAACCGGTAGAAGTGCCGGATGTTTTTTCAGAACGCCCTGTTTTGATTTTTGGTAAATGGAAAGGAAATCCCGAAGGAATAATTGAGCTAACCGGTAATTCAGGGAATACTTACATTCACGAGAAACTGGACGTAAAAAAATTAAAAACTGATAATTCTAATTCGGGTATCAGGTATTTGTGGGCGCGTGAAAGGATAAGGATGCTGGATGATTATACAAACCTGGCACAAAATGACGCGCATGTAGGGGAGATCACTCAATTGGGCTTAAAATATAATCTGCTTACTGCTTATACTTCCTTTATTGCAATAGATACGGAAGTCAGAAATACAGATGGTAAAACTACCACTGTAAAACAGCCGTTGCCATTGCCGCAAGGTGTAAGTGATAAAGCTATTGGTTCAAATTATATAATAGGTGGAGTTATTAATAAGAAAGGTATGCCTGCAAGGTCAAAAGGTAGTGGAGTTTTAAAAGAATATTCGGCTAATATTGTTGATTGTTCTGAAATTGAAATGGATAATGCTGAAGAAGAAATGCCGGTCTTTAATATTGTTGAAACCGCGCTGGAGTTTATTGGAGGAGAAAAAGCTTTTCATGAGTTTTTGAATAAAAATATTGTTTTTCCTGAAGATGCGAAGCAAAAAGGGATATCGGGAACGGTGTACGTTGAATTTGTTATTGATACTGATGGTTCGGTTAAGGATATAAAAATTTTGAGAGGCATTTATCCTTCTTTAAATAATGAAGCGATTAGAGTTATTAAACTTACGAGTGGAAAATGGAAGCCCGGTGAACAAAGAGGAAAACCTGTGAAGGTGAAAATGGTTGTTCCTGTAAAATTTGAAGCATAAGAACATAAAGTTCTTGACCAGGGAGGCTCGATAATTAAAATTGAGCCTCTTTTTTATTTAATAAAAAGGTTCATCACAATAATACGTACTTTTGAAATCTAAAATTCATACACGATGAAACCAACACACATTGAACACATTGGTATTGCAGTAAAAAGTCTTGATGAAAGCATTCCGTTTTATGAAAAAATTTTAGGATTAAAATGTTATGGTTTCGAGGAAGTCAGGGATCAAAAAGTTAAAACCGCTTTTTTTATAGTTGGACAAACAAAGATTGAGTTGCTTGAGTCAACTTCTCAGGAAGGCCCGATAGGAAAATTTCTTGAGAAAAAAGGACAAGGTATCCACCATATTGCCTTTGCAATGGAGCATGTTGGGCAGGCTTTAAAAGAGGCAGAAGAAAAAGGAGTGAAGTTAATTGATAATACTCCCCGTAAAGGCGCCGAAGGACTTAACATTGGTTTTCTTCATCCAAAAGCAACGCATGGAGTTTTGATAGAGTTTTGCGGGAAGAAATAGTAATTAATTTTATATTTTTGAACCGTAATAATTTGTAATTTAAATAATCCTAACTTTCATGAATAATTCTATTGATCGTCGCAACTTTATTAAAAAAAGTGCAAAAGCCGGACTTGGTATGGCTTTTGGGGGCATGGCAATTTCGTCTTATGCCCAAGAATTATTACCAGCCCTTGATGGTTATCCTTTTAAATTAGTTCCTAAAGAAACAATCAGGATTGGAATAGTGGGAGTTGGCGGAATGGGAACTTCGCATGTATATAATTTTATAAAAATAAAGGGTTGTGAAATAGTGGCAGTATGTGATATTATAAAAAGCAGGGCTGAAAGATCTAAGAAAATCGTGGAGGAAGCCGGATTTAAAGCACCTAAATGTTATTCAAGAGGAGAGCATGATTACAAACGTATGTGTAAAAGAGATGACATTGACCTTGTTTTTATTGCAACTCCCTGGAAATGGCACGTACCTATGGCGGTTGAAGCAATGAATAACGGTAAGCATGCCGCTACTGAAGTGCCTGCTGCTATTACCATTGAAGAATGCTGGCAGTTGGTTGAGACATCGGAGAGAACAGGGAAACATTGTATTATGATGGAAAACTGTAACTATGACCGTGAAGAAATGATGATTCTGAATATGGTGAAAAAAGGAGTGCTGGGTGAGATATTACATGCGGAGTGCGGTTACCTTCACGATCTTAGGGCTGTTAAATATGATATGAATGGCGAAGGAGTTTGGAGACGTGATCATTCTATAAAACGTAATGGCGATTTATATCCTACTCATGGTTTAGGACCGGTAGCACAATGCCTTGATATTAACCGTGGAAATCAGTTTGATTATCTTGTTTCATTTGGAACCAAAACAAGGGGATTGCATTTATATGCTGAAAAAGTTTATGGCGCTGATAGCCCCGAAGCTCATGAGAAATTTTTGTTAAGCGATATAGTTACATCATTAATAAGAACAAAAAACGGTGAGACAATAGTTTTAACACATGATACGAACAACCCTCGGCCATACAGCAGGGATATTTTGATTCAGGGAACAAATGGCATTGTACGTAAGTATCCAGTGCCAAGAATTTATATTGAAGACAGAAGTCCTGCACACAGATGGGAAGATTTTGAAAATTATAAAGATGAATTTTACCATCCCTTATGGAAACAAAAGGAAACAGATGCTGAAGGCACAGGGCATGGCGGTATGGATTTTATTGAGGATTACCGTTTAATAAATGCATTGCTGAAAGGGATTGAGCCGGATATGGATGTTTATGATGCAGTTGCACTCAGTTGTGTTTCCGAACTTAGTGAGAAATCAATTTCAAGTGGCAATTTCCCAATGAAATTCCCTGATTTTACAAGAGGAATGTGGAAAACAAAGCGGACATTGCCTGTAATGGAAATAACGTAATTCCGATCCCGAATCCCGAAGTTTCAGGACGGGACGGGACAGGATTGACTATTTTAACATTTAACTTATAACATATAACAAATAACTTTAAGTATTTTAGGCACTTTAAAACTATATGTATGTTAATCGTAGGTATATCAGGCGGATCAGGCTCCGGGAAAACAACGGTGGTCAATAAGATCATTGAAAGCCTGCCTGCAAATTCTGTTTCGTTAATCCTTCAGGATGCCTATTACCGTGATAATGGTCATCTTACTAATAAGGAACGGGCAAAGATAAATTTCGACCATCCCTCTTCGATTGAATTCAGTTTATTGGTTGAGCATATCGAAATGCTGAAAGAAGGGAAGACTATAGGAATGCCTATTTATTCTTACCTTACATGTGCGCGTGCAAAAGAAACTATCCCTGTTAAACCTAAAAAAGTGGTTATTGTTGAAGGCATTTTAATTCTTACAAATCCAAGGCTCAGAAAAAGGCTCGACATTAAAGTTTATGTTGACACCGACTCTGATGACCGGTTAATGAGAATTATCCGGAGGGATATTGAGGAGAGGGGACGTTCGTTCAAAGAAGTTCTTGATCATTACGAAAGGTTTGTAAAACCTATGCATTTATTATTTATTGAACCTAATAAACGATATGCTGATATCATTATACCCCAGGGAGGGAAAAATCAGATTGCAATTGATATTTTAACATCAAGGATTAAGGAAAATTTGAACGAGGGGAAGTGAAGTTCAGTTTACTGTTTACTGTTTTTTGTTTACTGTTTTAAAAAAAATCAGCAGCCCGTTAATTTGGACTGCTGACTTTTGACTGCATACTGCCTACTATATTTTATTTATCATCCTTAACTTCTTCAAAATCCACGTCAGTTACTTCATCATCTTTTTGTGATGCTTCCTGTCCTCCTTCGTTTTCACCGGGCTGCGATTGCTGACCGGCTTGTGGTCCGGCTTGCTGAGAAGCAGCATACATATCCTGGCTTGCTGCCTGCCATGCTGTATTCAATTCATTCATCGATTTGTCGATTCCTGCCAGGTCTTTGTTTTTATGCGCTTCTTTCAACTCATTTAATGCTTTTTCAATCGGAGCTTTTTTCTCAGCAGGTATTTTATCGCCATATTCTTTCAACTGTTTTTCAGTTTGGAATATCAAAGCATCCGCATTATTCAGCTTGTCTATCTCTTCTTTTTGCTTCTTATCGGCTTCAGCATTGGATGCTGCTTCATCTTTCATCTTTTGAATTTCTGCGTCAGTTATACCTGATGAGGCTTCAATCCTGATGTTTTGTGATTTACCGGTAGCTTTATCTTTTGCCGTAACATTCAGAATGCCGTTAGCATCAATATCGAAGGTAACTTCGATTTGCGGTATGCCTCTCATAGAGGGAGGAATTCCGTCAAGATGGAATCTTCCGATACTCTTGTTTTGATTAGCCATCGGACGTTCACCCTGAAGCACATGAATCTCAACAGAAGTTTGATTATCAGACGCAGTTGAAAATGTTTCTGATTTTTTGGTCGGGATAGTTGTGTTTGCTTCTATAAGTTTGGTCATTACACCTCCAAGAGTTTCAATACCCATTGAAAGAGGAGTAACATCCAGTAAAAGCACATCCTTTACTTCGCCTGTAAGTACGCCACCTTGTATTGCTGCTCCTATAGCCACCACCTCGTCAGGATTTACTCCTTTTGAAGGAACTTTTCCGAAAAAGTCCTGTACCATTTTTTGTATTGAAGGCATCCTTGTTGAACCGCCAACCAGTAATACTTCGTCAATATCAGAAGCTTGCATGCCTGCATCCTTTAAGGCAATTTTACAAGGTTCGATAGTATCCTGAACAAGACTATGTGTTAACTGATCAAATTTTGATCTTGTTAACTTTCTTACAAGGTGCTTTGGAATTCCGTCAACCGGCATAATGTAAGGAAGATTTATTTCGGTTTCCGTAGAGCTTGAAAGCTCTATTTTTGCTTTCTCGGCAGCTTCTTTAAGACGCTGGAGAGCCATAGGATCTTTTCTCAGATCAATGCCTTCATCTTTTTTAAATTCTTCAGCAAGCCAGTCAATGATCTCCTGGTCAAAGTCGTCTCCGCCAAGGTGAGTATTTCCATTGGTTGATTTTACTTCAAAAACCCCGCCCCCAAGCTCTAAAATGGAAATATCGAATGTTCCGCCACCAAGGTCAAAAACGGCAACTTTAATGTCTTTGTCTTTTTTATCAAGTCCGTAAGCCAACGAAGCGGCTGTAGGCTCGTTGATGATCCTTTTTACTGTTAAGCCTGCAATTTCACCGGCTTCTTTAGTTGCCTGCCGCTGCGAATCGCTGAAATAAGCAGGAACAGTAATGACTGCTTCGTTTATTTCCTGTCCGAGATAGTCTTCGGCAGTTTTTTTCATTTTTTGAAGAATCATAGCTGAAATTTCCTGTGGAGAATATTTCCTGTTATCAATTTCAACCCGTGGTGTGTTATTGTCACCTTTTATGACTTTATACGGAATTCTTTTCACTTCTTTGGTAACCCTGTCGAAAGTTTCACCCATGAATCTCTTAATGGAGAAAATTGTTTTTTGCGGATTTGTAATAGCCTGTCTTTTTGCAGGGTCGCCAACTTTTCGTTCGCCGTTATCGGTAAATGCAACTATTGAAGGAGTAGTACGTCTGCCTTCACTGTTTGGAATAACAACAGGTTCATTAGCTTCCATTACGGCAACACATGAGTTAGTTGTTCCAAGATCGATTCCAATTATTTTTCCCATATTTTTATTCTTTTTTTATTATTTTTTACTTTATTATTTTTATGACACGCCTGATTTCTCAATCATTATGCCAATGAATAATTTATGACAAAAAGACAGGTTAATTAGTCCTTGCACGAAAATTCCAATTCCAATTCCAAAAATTTCAAAACACAAGCACCAAATAACAAATAAATTTCAATTTTTGAAACTTCAAATTCCAAACCTGCCATTGTACCCAAGTGCTGGAACAATTGTACGGGCAGTTTGAGATTTTGATATTGGATTTTGTAATTTATTTGTCATTTGATTATTGTCATTTGTTATTTTAAATTACCCACTAAATTTACAGTAGAACCAAACAGTTACTTCGACTTTTCTATGATTGATGAAAATATTTTTTTTAGTTCATTAGCTTCATTGAAAAGAATTGTTGCTTCATCCTTATATTCTTCCGGATTTGTTTCTTTAATTAACCTTAAAAAATATGCACTTTCTTTTGATTCTTTTCTGCAAATTTTTATTCGAAAAACAAAATCTTTCTTGCTTAAAGATTCATTAGCCTCAATATAATTGGCACCGGTAGAACCCGATGCTTTTATAACTTGTTTACCATCTTCAATATTTGTTATGGTTTTAGGTAATTTCTTTACAAAAATTCTAACATTTTTTGCAAACTGAAACGTACGCTCTTCTAAATCATAAACATGTTTTGTATTTGATTTTTTGGCCATTGTAATTTATTTGTTATTTGGAATTAGGTGCTTGTAATTTCAGGCTTAATAGACAAACTTTAGTACATTATCGTCAATATCTTGTAAATCGGCAACGGTTTCGGTATGGATTCTCTTACTCTTGGATTTTTTATAACGACTCGAAAAGATGCCAATACCATTATCTATATTGGTGTATTGAGGTTTTTCCTGCACTATACTGGTCGAGGGTTCATAAACCTGCATGTATAAAGTATATTCTTCTCCTGCAACAGATACAATAATATCAACAGTACCGGAATATCGTCCTACAATTTTTGCTTCCTTTGCCGGATCGTCGTAATAAGGAATCTTGTTTAAGCAAGTATAAAAAAAGTTTTCATCACGATAATAATAATTTAATTCGTCATCACTGGGTTTAGGATAAACCGAACTTGAAATAAGTATGATTGATTTTTGAACAGTATCCCATGAATCTATCTCTAACTCACCATAATTAAATATTACTGCGAGTTCATTTTTTAGTTGCTGATTTTTACATTCATTCCAATCATTAGCATCGCAGGGTCTATCCCATTCAAATTCGGTTTGGGATTCGGGATGATTTGTAAATTTAATGAAATTAATAAGTCCGGGTTTTGTAATATCAAAATCATGAACCAATTGGGTTTCTGCAGTAATTTCCTTACCTGTTACAAGATTTTTAATACACAGGCGATAAATACTTTTATCGTTCAGCCAGAATTTTTCTCTTGATACAGTATCGCCATGAATATTAAAGACGTATTTAATTTCGTAATAATCGTAAGGCTTTGATTTGTATATTATTTGTTCAGGATAATAAAAGATACCAGGTTCTTTATTATAAATAGTAGTTGTATCGAATTCAATGGTTTTAATTAAATAATTACCCACCTCATCCCACTCTTCAATTTTTACTTCTAATAAATAAGGATAATTACTTGAATCGGGTTCCTGCGCATAAATGAGGGCATTACCTTCACCGAGGAATGCTTTATTTATTTTTAAATATTGTAATGAATCTTTTTGATCTAACAAACCATATATCACAGTAATATCTTTCCATTCGGCATTTGTGTCAAAATCAGTTTCACACGAAGAGAACAAAAAGACTGTTATAATAAATAAAATAATATTCTTTAATGAATTCATAAGCTGAAAAATAAAAAATTCTCGGCAAATATACTTTTTTTTAATCGTTCTACTGCAAATTTAGTGGATAATTGAAAATAGCAAATCACAATAATCAATCCCGAAAGCTTTCGGGACAAACAAATCACAAAATCCAATATTTAAAATCTCAAACTGCTGGTTCTTTTGCTCCAGCACCTGCGTACAAAGGCGGGTTTGGAATTTGATCCCGATAGCTATCGGGATTAAAAATTGGAATTTATTTGATATTTGTCCCGATAGTTATCGGGATGCTTTTTGGAATTTATTAGAACTATTCCATTAAAAAAGTAGTAGAACCTTTTTGATAATATATTTGTAATTTTACCGAAAAAATTTCTATCATGCGCGATAAAACAAATTCACGTCAGTATTACACAAAGATCACAACACATGTTCTTCAGGAGATGAAGCTGAAGGGTGAAAAAATTGCTATGTTAACGGCTTATGATTATTCAATGGCAAAAATCCTTGATGAGGCAGGAATTGACGTTATATTAGTTGGCGACTCGGCATCAAATGTAATGGCAGGGCATAAAACAACACTTCCAATCACTTTGGATGAAATGATTTACCATGCATCCTCGGTGATGCGTGCTGTTACCCATGCCCTGGTAGTGGTTGACCTCCCTTTTGGCACATACCAGGGAAATTCGATCGAAGCATTACATTCTGCAATACGTATTATGAAAGAAGCAGGAGCTAATGCTATTAAGATTGAAGGCGGAGAAGAAATTATCGGATCGGTAAAAAGAATATTATCTGCCGGAATACCGGTTGTGGGTCATCTGGGATTAACACCTCAGGCGATACATAAGTTTGGCACTTATGTGGTAAGAGCCACAGAAAAAGATGAGGCAGATAAATTGGTTAAAGATGCTCATTTGCTTGAACATGCAGGCTGTTTTGGCATTGTTCTCGAAAAGATACCTGCAAGTCTTGCCTCGTTGGTAACTAAACAAATTAAAATACCGACCATCGGCATTGGAGCCGGCAGTGGTGTTGACGGACAGGTTTTGGTTTTACATGATATGCTCGGTATTACCACTAAATTTTCTCCACGGTTTTTAAGGCGTTATCATAATTTAAGCGAAGAAATTAAAGGCTCGGTAAATACATATATTAATGATGTAAAATCCGTTAATTTTCCGAATGAAAGAGAACAGTACTGAAATTGATTTACGATATACGATTTTAGATTTACGATTTACGATTTGAAAAGACCTTCCGGAGTTTATTACGATAGAATCTCCGGCAGGAATCCCGAACCCGATAGTTATCGGGTTTCGGAAGACACA
>JADHVR010000075.1 GCA_016783885.1 Bacteroidales bacterium | reverse complement strand
ACTGTCGTAAGCATTAGGAATGGTATATGAAAAAGATCATATACAACTTTATCTACTGATATTCCACATCGTTTTTGTATATTTGCATTGCGTAACAAACTATTTATTTTTAGTTCTTTGAATACTTTTGCGATTGTTGAATCAAACATGAATAGTTCTTTCTTCATGTAAATATTTATTGTTGAATTTTTAAGTGAGAAATGTTAGTTATTAAATGTTTTAAATATGCCAAGAAGAAAAAAGGTTAAAAAGATTTTTGTTCTCGACACTTCGGTTATCTTATATAATCACAATGCTATCAACAGCTTTGATGATAACGATGTGGTTATCCCGATCACTGTTTTGGAAGAACTTGATAATTTTAAAAAAGGTAATGAAACCAAAAACTTTGAAGCGAGAGAATTTATCCGGATCATGGA
Source organism: Bacteroidales bacterium (assembly GCA_016783885.1). Taxonomy (GTDB): domain Bacteria; phylum Bacteroidota; class Bacteroidia; order Bacteroidales; family JAADJA01; genus JAADJA01. The sequence continues at coordinate 19,844 of JADHVR010000075.1, read as the reverse complement.
CAGGCTTTCCGACAAGGGCACGTTGCAAAACTGGATACCTCTTGAATTTCCAAAAGCAGGAATGTTCAGAGTACAGATGAATGAGACTCCGGAAAATGGTATGGATGCCGTTAAGATTTTCGGAGATAATAAACCTGACCACAGGATACTGAATGCCGCAATCAGGTTAAGCGAAGAAAAACCGGGTTACAAGGTAATTCTCGTTACCAAGGATATAAATCTTCGGATCAAAGCTAAATCACTTGACATCCCTTCTGAAGATTTTGAAACGGGTAAAATTAAGGATGTTGATTCGCTTTATTCCGGTAAATCATATATTGAGGACATTAACCCGGAGGTCATTGATTTGATTTATAAAGACGGAATTTGCAATCCGGCGGATATTAATATAAAAGATCCTATTCCAAATCATTATTTTATTATGAGGAACGAAAGGTCATCAGTTCTGACATTTTACAATCCGCTACTGGAAAAAATCGAACGAGTTGAAAAACGCCCTGCATATAAAATTATGCCCCGGAATGCCGAACAGGTTTTTGCTTTACATGCTATTACTAATAAGGATGTGAAACTTGTTACACTTCAGGGTGTGGCAGGGACGGGTAAAACATTGCTTGCCCTTGCAGGTTCACTTGAACAAAAACGACATTTTAAGCAGATTTATCTTGCAAGACCTATTGTTCCACTTAGCAATAAAGACATCGGTTACCTGCCGGGCGATATCAAATCTAAGTTAAATCCATACATGGAACCTTTATGGGATAACCTGAAATTTATCCAGAATCAGTACAACGAAAAAGATAAAGAGTATAAAAAAATTACAGAAGCACTGGAAAGTGAAAAACTAATGATTACTCCTTTAGCTTATATTCGAGGAAGAAGCATTTCAAACATCTGCTTTATCGTGGATGAAGCCCAAAACCTGACGCCGCATGAAGTTAAAACCATTATCACCCGTGCAGGCGAGGGAACCAAGATCATTTTCACAGGCGATATTTACCAGATAGATACACCATATCTCGATTCGCAGAGTAACGGGCTTTCGTACCTGATCGATAAGATTAAGCATCACGAAATCTATGCACATATCCGTCTTGAAAAGGGTGAGCGCTCAGAACTTGCAAACCTGGCGAATGAACTTTTATAGGGTTAAATGTTATACGTTATATGTTAATTGTTAGTATAAATAAATACCCGATTATAGTAAGCGTTTTTTTGTCACCACAAATTTTCACAGATTATTTTCTCTGTGTTAATCTGTGTTCATCTGTGGTAAAATGTCGTCTGCTACAGGGAACATAGATTTTTTTTAACACTGTAAACCGAAGAATGAAAAATGTCGAATTTTCCATGATGTTTTATAAAAAAAGAAATCGTAAATCTAAAATAAAATTGTCCGATTCCGAACATTTTTGTAGATTTGCAAATTGATTTATAAAGGTTTATTAATATAAGAAATCAGAATGAGTAAAATCGATGCAAAAATACTTATCGTAGATGACGATCAAGATGTTCTGCTGGCAGCAAAACTTTTTTTAAAACAACACTTTACGATTGTTCACACCGAGAAAAATCCGGAAAATATTCCTAATCTCCTGGCGAATGAAAACTATGACATCATTCTGCTTGATATGAATTTTTCAAAAGATGCAACAAGCGGGAAGGAAGGATTTCACTGGTTGAATGTAATTCTCAATACTGATCCTGCTGCCGTAGTTATATTTATTACCGGTTATGGCGACATTGAACTTGCTGTACAGGGTATTAAAGAAGGCGCTACAAACTTTTTATTAAAACCCTGGGAGAACAAGAAATTATTAGCTACGATAACTGCCAATCTTAAAGTACGGGAATCGAAAAAAGAACTTGAGGATTTAAGGACAAAACAAAAAGTACTTATCGCTGATCAGGATCAAGCCTATAGTGATATGATCGGGGACTCACCGGCAATGCAACAGGTTTTATCTGCTGCACAAAAAGTTGCTATTACAGATGCCAATGTTCTTATTCTTGGAGAAAACGGTACAGGAAAGGAATTAGTAGCAAGGGCGATTCACCGGGCTTCTAATAGAAAGGATGATGTATTTATAAGTGTTGATCTTGGCGCTATCAGCGAAACTCTTTTCGAAAGCGAATTATTCGGATTTAAAAAAGGAGCCTTCACCGACGCCAGGGAAGACAGAGCCGGAAGGTTTGAAGCTGCCAATAAAGGAACTATTTTTCTTGACGAAATCGGAAATCTTTCGCTTAGCTTACAATCAAAATTGTTAAGCGTTTTGCAAAACAGAAAAGTGATAAGAATTGGTACGAATAAAGAAATACCCATTGATGTACGCTTGATCTGCGCTACTAATATGCCATTGTATCAAATGGTAAATGAAAATAAATTCAGGCAGGATTTGCTTTACAGGATCAAAACAGTTGAAATTAAAGTACCTCCATTACGCGAGAGACTCGAAGATTTGTCAATGCTTACCGAGCATTTTTTAAAATCATATTGCAAAAAGTACAACGTGCCTTTAAAGCGTGTAAGCTCTTCAACAATGAAACGATTGGAGAAACATAACTGGCCCGGCAATATCAGGGAACTTCAGCATTCAGTTGAGAGGGCAGTGATCATGAGCGAATCAAATGTGTTAGAACCAAATGATTTCTTCCTTTCTCAAATGGATGAAGAAAAACCGGCAGGGCTTTCATCTATATCAACGAATTTGGAGGAAACCGAAAAAATTCTTATCCGCAAAGTGATTGACAAACATGGCGGAAATATAAGTAAAGCTGCTAAAGAATTAGGCTTAACAAGAGCATCACTATACCGCAGAATTGAAAAGTATGGTTTATAAACAATTTCGGTTTGTTGTTGTAATCAGGATAATATTACTGGTAGTAACTGTTTTCCTTTTTCTTTTTATGGTTTCCATTGCCAAACATGCAATCAGCGCTATTATCACGGGAATCCTGATTTTATTTCAAACCTATTCTTTAATAGCTTATGTAGAACGTACAAACAGTAAACTTTCCCAGTTTTTCGATAGTATTCGCCATTCCGATTTTTCAACTTCGTTTTCTGATAAAGGATTGGGGAAAAGTTTTGAGAAACTCAACAAGTCGTTTAATGAGGTTATTAAGGAATTTAAAAAACACAGAGCCGAAAAAGAAGAACATTTTAACTACCTGCAAACTGTTGTCCAGCATGTAAATATTGGTATAATATGTTTTAATAAGGATGGCAAGGTTGATATGTATAATAATACTGCAAAACGATTATTTAAAAAACCCAATATCAGAACTATAAACGATTTAAAGAGCGTTGAAAAGGAATTACCTGAGAATCTGTTAAAACTTAATGCAGGGGATAAAACCCTTATAAAAATATTTCCGGAAGATGAATTGAAACAGCTATCGGTTTATGCAACAGAATTCAGGATGCGGGGAGAGGAATACACTCTTGTGGCTTTCCAGGATATCCATGCCGAATTGGAGGAAAAAGAGATTGAGTCCTGGCAAAAGCTTATCAGGGTCCTTACACATGAAATCATGAATTCTATTACACCTATTTCGTCATTAGCCTCTACAGTCAATGATATGCTGATTAATAAAACAGGAGACAAACATGAATTTAATAAATTGGATGACGATGAAATAGAAAACATTGAGCATGCATTATCAACTATCCAAAACAGAAGCCAGGGTTTGTTGAATTTTGTTGATATTTACCGTAACCTGACACGCATTCCCAAACCTAATTTCAGATATTTTTCGGTTAAAGAGGCATTTGAAAGGGCTGAACAATTACTCAAACCAAAATTAGAAAATTCAAACATAGTTTGTAATTCTGAAGTATATCCTGACGATTTAATGTTAACGGCAGATCCTGATCTTATTGACCAGGTCATCATAAACTTAATTCTTAATTCCTTAGACGCTGTTAAGAAGAAAAAAAATCCAGAGGTGTCATTGGTTGCCTTTAACAACCAAAACAACCGCACAACAATTGAGGTAACAGATAACGGAACCGGAATAAAACCTGATATAATTGATAAGATATTTATGCCGTTCTTTACTTCGAAAACCAATGGTTCGGGAATCGGATTAAGTCTTTCGAGGCAAATTATGCATTTGCATAAAGGGTCAATCACGGTTAAATCGAAACCTGATGAAGGAACAGTTTTTACATTAATATTTTAAAAATAGATTGATATGAAAATTTATAGTATTATTTCTCTACTTTTAATCTTTCTTTTATTTTCTTGCACTGAGGACAGTTCTTCAAAAAAGACCGAATCAAAAAAAGGTAACTCTGAAACAAAAATCAAAATACCTGAATTTAATGCAGATTCAGCATATCAATTCGTAAAAAAGCAGGTGGAATTCGGGCCACGGGTACCAAATACAGAAGAACATGCATTATGCGCCCAATACCTTTACAGTAAATTAAAGTCCTTTGCCGATACTGCTTTGGTACAGTCTTTTAAAACACGTGCATTTGATGGTACCGTACTGAATGGTAAAAACATTATAGGTTCTTTTAACCCGGAAAACGGTAACAGAATACTTCTTTGCGCACACTGGGATTCCCGCCCGTTTGCCGATTACGATCCTGACCCTGCTAATCACAAAACACCCATTGATGGAGCAAATGATGGTGCAAGCGGTGTTGGGGTGCTGCTTGAAATTGCAAGACAATTAAGTATTTCGAAACCTAAAATCGGTGTTGATATAATTTTTTTCGACACGGAAGATTATGGAGAGCCACATGATTCTCAATATCGTGGCAGAGAAGACACCTGGGGCTTAGGATCGCAATACTGGTCGAAAAATCCACACGATCCTGATTATATTGCCAGGTACGGTATATTACTTGATATGGTCGGGGCAAAAGATGCCACATTCTTTATGGAAGGATACTCTCTGATGTATGCTGCCGGATTGTTAAAAAAAGTCTGGAACACTGCTCACAGAATCGGATATAACGATTATTTTATTTTTGAAGAAGGAGGATATATAAATGATGACCATTTTTATATCAATGAACTCTATAAAATTCCTACCATAAATATCATTCATCTTGATAAAGACTCGCCTAACAAAAGTTTTTTTGAGTACTGGCACACAATAAAGGATAATATGGATGTTATTGACAAAGAAACTTTGAGGGTTGTGGGTCAAACACTTCTAACAGTTATTTACGAGGAGAAATAGCGGTTATTCGACAAATTCAGTGAGGGTTGAAATTTCACAAAAAAACAAAGCCACCCGGGAAAGGGTGGCTAAGCAAATCAAGGTAAGGTAATCTACATGGTAATGTAATTTACATTGTAAGGTTGTCCTATTCAATTGAAAATTTACCTGAATATAAATTACTCCCCTGCAGTTCAACAAAGTAAAGTCCTTTATTCATATTTACTGCTGCTATTGAAATTTCATCATTTTTCGTTGTTGCAGAACCTATAAGTTGTCCTTCTTCATTAACAATACGAATATAATATAACTCGCTGTAAGGATTAGTAAATTCAACCGTTGCTTTGTTACCGAAACCGGTTGGATATACTGAAAATGCCATGTTGTCGGCAAGTTCGATTCCGGTAACGGCTTCTTTCTTTCCCGAAAATTCCGTAAAATAGTAATTAATCCATTCTTTCCTTTTTGTATTCTGACTTAGCATTGATACAACATAACCATTAAGGCTATTCACATAAAGCGCCCTGTCTTTATTAATCCAGGTATTCTTCCATGAATTCCAAACAGATATTAAATGTTCTTCAAGTCTTCCGTTATCACCATAATTGAACTCTTCCTTTGTAATATTTTTCTTTTTTGAACCGGTTATTTTTGTTTTTACCTTTTCAGCAAAATTTCCCTTTTCATCATAAGTATATCTAAAATCAAAGCTTGCATTATCCCAACTGTTTTCATTCCAATAGGCGAGATTTTCTTCTATCAGCAAATCGCTCGAATTATAATAGTATTGATATTTAAGAAAATTAGTCCATACTTCATCGAATTTCTGGACGACTTTTTCTTTCAGCTTTCCATCGGGGTAATATGTCATGATTTCCCTGGTAGAATTAAAATACGTGCCGTTATAAATATTCTGGTGGGTGATTTTTACTAAATTTCCAATGTGGTTGTAAGAATACAGCTTCCTGTAGTTATCCTCCCATTTTAACTGTAAATTATTCCAGTATTGTTCGAATTCTTCAATAAGCTGCCCATTATTGTAATAATGAGTTTTATAATTGTAATTTGTCCACTTACTATCCTCATAAACCTGTATGAGTTCAAAAAAGATTAGACCATTGTTGTAGCTTGTAATTGTTCTGTGGAATTGTTCCCAGGCTTTTGCTTTTGTATTCCATTGATTTGTATAAGTTGTATCGGCAGTAATTTGGGAAAAGACACTGATTGATATAAATAAACTTAGTAATGTAATGCAGATCGACCTCATGATTTTAAACTTTTTAAATTTAACACTTGATTTGCTCGCTTTTATGTTTTGCCAACTTTGTGCCATCATTTTAAATAGTTATCAATCAGTTGTTTTATTCGATTCTTTGCCTTTGTGTTTTGTTTCAAATCGAAATAAATATTCCTATTTTGAGACTAAATACAATATTTTAGGATTAAAAAAGCTATTAATCACGTATAATTTCATAAGCTTCATTACAAACCATTTCTAAGTGTTTTATTTTAAATGATCTTTTAATTCTGTCCTTATCTGTTGATAAGTCGGGATAATTACCTAAATAATATTCTGAATATAATTTTGCTTTTTCTTCATTTTCAGCTTCAATAGTTACAATGTACGTTCTTGTTAATGCAACTTTATATGCTTTCATAGATTTGTTATTTTTTCTTTTAAAATTATTTACATATTTAAAAGAGATTAATTTACCGATGAATTGAATTTCACAAGTTTATTCCAATCAATAATCCCATCTACACAAAAAGAATTAAGAAACTCCAGAGTAAAATTGTTTATTACCTGGTTATAAGATTTTTTAAATTGTTCATTTTTTTGTTTTGCTTTAGCGCCTAATGGTTTAATAATTTCTAAGTAAAGAGTGGGATTATTAGAAATAAACTCCCAAAATCGTTGACCGCATATTTTCAAATATTCTCCTTTATCAGGTTTTTTATCACGACCATAACAGCAACCGTTTATAGCTACTACTTTAATATTGGTTATATTCGTTCCAAGAATTTTTTTGGCTTTCCTGAAATTATCCTTCATTTTATTTATTTGGCTGCTGTTACCCCAATTTGGTCCGGATTTAATAGAAACAAGATATCGTATTTCGTCTTTAGTAAATTCTAAATCAATACCTTCAGCAGATGATTTACTTCCATCATTTACTTTATTGCAAATAAATATTGATAACTCTTCAAGAAATTTTCCGAAAATTGTTTCCTCCTGAGAAGACAAATAGGCATCAAGTAAAACTTTTATAATATCTTGTGCTCTGTTTAAATTTTTTGCTTTAAATAAATACGGATTTTTTCTTTTAAGAATTTCTTTAAGCTTTAGTTCCTTAAGCTTTTCAATTCTTTTATTGTGAAAAGTTCCAATATTATTTTCCACATAATTATTTACATCCTTTATGTTTAACTTTTCCATATTTTTCTTTCTTTTCAAATAACACTAATTCAACAGGTGTAATTTTGCCTTTTACCATGTCAATATAAACCGGTAAAATATCGATACCAATACTATTACGCTTTAACCTTTTAGCAACAATATTCGTTGTTCCTGAACCCATAAACGGATCCAGCACCGCATCTCCTGGTTCAGTAAATAATTTAATAAACCATTCAGGTAAACTTTCAGGAAAAGTAGCGCTATGATTTTTATTATTACATTCAGTTGCTAAATGCAATACATTGGTTGGATAAGCCATTTCTCTGTTTGTCCAGTTAGAAATATTTTTTCCAAAACCACTTCCAACTTTTGAATTGTCTCTGATTTTGTCTGTTTTACTTAAATTTTTCAATCGTGTCTTAGCCCAGTCTCCCATGGGAACCTTTACTTCATCCTGATACATATTAAACTTTTTATCCTTATTAAATTGTAGTATTCTTTCCCATGAATCTCTAAATCTATTTGGCCATTTTCCGGGGTAACAATTTTTTTTATGCCAAATAAATTCTTCCGTCCATAACCATCCTTGCTTACGCATTTCAAGAATTAGCTCAATTACATAAGTATGTCGTTCTCCACCAACTATTCTTTCTTTAATATTTAGAATAAATGTACCTGTAGATTTTAATATTCTTAAAAGTTCCTGAGAAATTGGCAAAAACCATTCAATATATTTATCCGGATGAATACCACCATAAGTGGACTTTCGAGCATCAGCATAAGGAGGAGATGTTATAATTAAATCTATTGAATTGCCCGGTAGCTTTTTTAATTCTTCACAACTATCACCTAATATTATTTCAGTTTTAACCTTCATTAATTATGTTTAATTAAGTACGCATCTACAAAATTACAAACAAAATATACAAACAAAAGAATCATTTATTAACATTACTGACTTTTAATTGAACATTTTATTCATTTTATTCCTGTCAAGATTTAGTATAAATTTGCCCCATAAATGGCTGGCATCTATATACACATCCCTTTTTGCAAACAGAAATGCCATTATTGTAATTTTTTCTCTGTTGCTTCCGAAAAATATAAAGATCAATTTATTATAGCACTATACAAAGAAATTGCGCTTCAAAAGGACTACTTAGGCGGCGAGGAAATTGAGACCATTTACTTTGGCGGCGGAACGCCTTCAATATTATCCTTTGATGAAATTCTTATGGTTTTGGATGAGATATCGAAAGTTCATCAAATCGGTATGGGAGCCGAGATCACCCTTGAAGCCAATCCCGATGATCTTAATAAGGAAAAAGTATTAGAATTACGTAAAACCCCTGTCAACCGGTTAAGCATTGGCGTACAGTCATTCTTTAAAGAAGACCTCAAATATCTAAACAGGATACACACCGGTGAGCAGGCAAGTCTGTCGATAAGTTATGCAAAAGAGGCTGGTTTCGATAATTTAAGTATAGACCTGATCTATGGAATCCCAACCTTAACAAAAGAAAAATGGCTTGCTAATCTAAATAAGTTTTTTTCTTTTAATCTTCAGCATCTTTCTGCTTATGCCCTGACTATCGAACCCAAAACGGCTTTAGAGATATTGATTAATAAAGGTAAAATAAAGCCTGTTAATGAAAACAGTATCGTAGGACATTTTAAACAATTGATAACTTTGATGAACAAACAAGGTTTCATTCATTACGAAATATCTAATTTTTGCAGAGAAGATTTTTATTCAAAACATAATAAAAGCTATTGGTTCGGAAAAAAATATTTGGGGCTTGGACCATCAGCCCACTCATTCAGCGGCAAATCGCGACAATGGAATGTGTCAAATATTTCAAAGTATATTTCTGAGATTGAAATGAAAAAGATACCTGCTGAAAAAGAAAATTTAACTACAATTCAGAAATATAACGATTATATTTTAACTTCAATGAGAACAATTTGGGGTATTGATTCTAATTACATCAAAAAACACTTTGGTGAAGAATTTCTTTCTCATTTTAAATTTTATATTAAAGAATATATCAAATCGGGAAAAGTGATACGAAAACAAGATAAGTTTTTTCTTTCGGATAACGGAAAGCTATTTGCCGACGGCATTGCAGCCGGTCTTTTCCGGTAAATGAATTTTGGTATGTGTGCTTTTTAATATATTTAACGTATATATGAAAAAAACTATAAATTTGCAAATCCAAAATAGAAAAATATTATTTAAAAATTTTTTATTGGGGAGCTGTTATGGAGGAAAAGCATTATTTTTTAATTTGTGCAATTATTCTATATGTAGTTGTAGTCTATCTATTTTCGCGATTAGGTAAAAGCCGGGAGATCGGGCCACGAAGATTATTCTGGTTGAGTTTATTCTTAACCCCGATAATTGGCATTGCATTTTATTTAAGTTCACAAGAACTGAAAATGATTCATTATACAGAACGAAAATTTAAATGTGAAAGGTGTGGATACGTTTTTAGTGAAGATTATCCAAACTGTCCGTTTTGCGAGAAGGAAGGTGTAAACCAGGAATTAAAGCCTGTTGACCAGATAATGACTTAAGTTTTTCTGCAGATTACCTTTTCTGATATTATCTTATCCCCGACAATTACATTAATTATATAAATCCCTTCATTTATCCTCTGAGTATTATTTTCAGGTTTCCATATAAACTCATTTAAGCCTGGATTGAATTTTCCGATATATAATGTTTTAACTTTTCTGCCTGTTATATCGAATATTTCAATCCTGCCATTTTCAGGCTTTTGACAAACGAAAGCTATTTTTGTAGAAATAAAAAAAGGATTAGGAAAAATATTTAATGACCCACGATCAATTCCTGCATTCAACGGATTTGTAGAAGTAGAGATAGTATCCTGGTATAAGTCGTAAGTGTACATTGACCTGCCGTAAGTTGCAGCTATCAATTTCCTTGTTCCGTTATGAATAGTCAAATCACAAACAGGTACATTCGGAAGGTTCGTCCCAAGCATTTCCCAAATTTCGCCTGAATTTCTTGTAACGAAAACACCAACATCCGTTGCGATATACAGTGTTGAATCATTTTCCGAGTCCGGGATAATATCATTGATCGGCGCTTCGGGCAGGTTACCCGAAATATCTTCCCAGTTTTGCCCTTTATCAGTCGTTTTGAAAATATGAGGTAAAAATTCATCATACCTGTAACCGGAAAAAGTAACATAAGCCGTATTTTCTTCAAAAGGATCGGCAGCTACACGTGTAACCCATCGCACCGGCAAGGCAGAGGAAATGTATTCCCACTCAGTTCCGTTATCGTCGCCTACCCAAACATTACCATCATCCGTACCGACATAAATAATCTCAGGGTTAACCGGTGAAACAGAAATAGTGGTAATTGTACCATAAGTGAGGTTTCCGCCACCAGGACCATTTGATAAGTCTGTGCTTATTGCGCTCCATAAGCCTGCATGATTAGTAGATTTATACAAGCGGTTGGCTCCGTAATATAAAATTTCAGGATTTGAAGGATCGAAAACTACCGGTGTATTCCAGTTTTTCCTGTCGGAAGAGCTGATGCCGTTCATAGCAGCCGAAAAAGAACTTCCTCCGTTAGTCGAGCGTGCAAAATTGCCGTATTGGTATTCGGCGTAAACATAATTGTTATTTTCCGGGTCAACCAAAACATAAAATCCATCGCCCCAGTAAATATTTTCCCAATCATCTGTCCCTCCTGCCATTGTTCTGTTTGTTCCGTTATCCTGTGTGCCTCCATAAAGCCTGTACGGATATTGATTATCAACTTCACAGGTATAAAACTGTGTTATAGGCAAATTGTTGATCCATGTCCACGAATTGCCACCGTTTTGAGAAATATATAAACCACCGTCATTACCAAGAAAAACAAAATTATTATTTTCCGGGTGAGCATACAATCCATGCTGGTCAACATGCACATCCAATGATGAAATATTGCTCCAGCTATTACCGCCGTTAGATGTTTTATATAAATCTAACCCAATAACGTAAGCAATCTCCGGATCAACCGGGTCAACGCTTATTCTTCCAAACCACCAGCCGTACGACACGTAACAATTGGTAAGTGAGCCATCATTGGTTTGCGTCCATGTATTTCCACCATTTGTGGTTTTATAAACTCCTTCAAAGTAACCTGTTTTATCTGCATAAATTGCATAGAGAATATTCGGTTCAGATTTAGAAATATCAATTCCAATACGCCCGATATTATTTCCCGGTGAGGGCAAGCCATTAGTCAACTCTGTCCAGGTGTGTCCTTCGTTATAAGTTACATAAATACCACATGTCCAGCCTCCATAGCTTCTGCGGTTGGGTCTTCTTATGCGTTCCCACATTGCAGCGTAAAGTGTGTCAGGATTTGTAGGATGTATTACAATATCAATACCTCCGGTCGAATCGGAAACAAAAAGGACATTTTCCCATGTTTGCCCGCCGTTTGAAGTCTTATAAATTCCCCGTTCGGGCGTGTTTGCGAAAAGGTTTCCCATTGCTGCAACATATAAAATGTCAGGGTTATCAGGATGAACAACCATTCTTCCGATGTTGCGGCTTTCTTCCAAACCCAAATAATTCCATGTATTACCTGCATCAGTTGATTTATAAATCCCAATACCGTCATAAGCAAGTGATCCGCCACCGGCATTAGCTTCACCGGTTCCAACATAGATAACATCCGGGTCAGAGGGCGCTAAAGCAATATCTCCGATTGATAAACTTAATGCATCATCAAAAATAGAAATCCATGAATTACCTGCATCCATTGTCTTAAATACACCGCCGGATGCTGCTCCGATGTATATAATTTCCATGTTTGTCGGATACATTTCTACGTCAGTAATTCTTCCGCCAATGTTTGTTGGTCCGGCAAATTCCCATACTGAAGAGTCTTTTTTAATTAGCTGCTGCTTCCTAAACTGCCGGCTTTGTTTTAAAGATTTAAGATAAATTTTATGATTGATTTCACCTTGAGGAAAAGCTCTTTGCATGAAGAACCATTCATTTGGTTGTTTTTCCTGAGATGCGCCTGACGGATATTCATCGGATTTTTTAATTAGAGTCAGGTAAATTATACTTATTAATAGCAATACCGGTAAAAAAATGATAAGTTTCTTTTTCATTTTATAATATTTTTCTCAAAAGTAATAATTTTTTGAACGGAAAATTAGCAATAAAATCAGGAAGGGTTGTGTTTTATACACAAATTTAACTCATGAGTTTATTAATTGCAGAGAATAGTTCGTTAGCATTAATAGGTTTGGTTAAATGTTCATCTCCACCAACTGCCAGGCTTTTTTCCCTGTCTTCGGGCATTGCATAAGCTGTTTGAACAATGATTGGCAGGTCTTTTCTGAACTTCTTGATTTCAGTAATAGCCTCAAGCCCATTTAGGATAGGCATTTTAATATCCATTAAAACCAAATTTATATCTTGGTTTTCTTTACACATTTCAATGGCTTCCTTGCCATCTTTTGCCCACAATAACTTGACATTTGTTTTTTGAAAAAGAGCTTCTAAATAGGTATAGTTTAAAATTGAATCTTCGGCAATTAAAATTACTTTTCCGCCCCAGTCAACAGGCAAATGGGAAGGAAGTTTTTCTTTAATAGTTTCCTTTTTGAAATCCTTTCTAATTGGTAAATTCAGATCAAATGTCGAACCTTTTCCTAATTCGGATTCAACGGTTAATGTACCGCCTAATAATTTGGTAAGTTTTTTAGATATTGATAATCCGAGTCCGGTTCCTTTTCTTTCAGTTCCCTCTGAGTCCTCAACCTGTCCAAACCTTTCAAATATAAAATCCAGTTTGTCTTTTGCAATACCTATTCCTGTATCTTTAACATAGAAATTTATATAATTATAGTTTGTCAATACAAAACCAAATTCAATGTATCCTTTTTCGGTATATTTTATAGCATTTGTCAGTAGATTAGATAGAATCTGTCTGATTCTGCTTGGATCTGTAGTTATTGCGAAGCCGTCTTTAATGATCGGTTTGTTTAAACGAAATTCCAGTTTTTGCTTGCCACTTATGTTTTTCATTTTCATGAAAGTGGCGTATAACTCGTCCATCAAATTATTAACATTACAGTCAGCGAAATTAACTTTGATTTGTCCGGCTTCAATTTTCGTGATATCTATAATATCTTCAATCAGGTTCATCAGGGTGTTACTTCCCTGTGTGATATAATTAATAAATTCTTCCCTTTCCTTTTTAGTAAGTTCATGGTCTGATAGTATTTCCGAGAATCCGATAATAGCATTCATTGGAGTTCTGATTTCATGCGACATATTGGCAAGGAATACAGATTTCAACATGTCTGCTTCTTTGGCTTTTTCAACAGCTTCTTTTAATTTATCTTCAGCCTCTTTAATCTTAGTTATATCACGAACGATGAATAACAATGCCTTTTTCTCGGAATACATGATTTTACTTGCATGTATTTCAACCGGAATACATTCTCCGGTAGATGTTTTGATAAATCCTCTATGGTCAATTATTTCTCCTGTGATCCATTTAGGAAACTCTTGAGCGACCAAATCTCGATGTGAAGAAGGAACAAGGTCTATCACATTTTTACCTGTCAATTCCTCTTTTTTCATTTTATGAAGTTTACAAGCTGCCGGATTAACATCCAATATTTTTCCATCATAATCCTCTACAATAATGGCATCCGGAGATTCAATAAACAATGTGCGGAACCTTTCTTCATTTTTCTGGAAATCCTTTTCGGCTTTTTTTCTTATGCTGATATCCCTGATAACACCTTCAGCGCCTATTGGATTCCCTTTTTCATCTTTTAACAACCGGGCATTTAACGAAGCATCAATAATACTTCCGTCTTTTTTTAATAATTTTATATCCTGATCAGATATCAAACCTTCTTTTAACAAAGTTTTCTCAAGCGATTTACCAAATGATTTATCAGAATAGAAATCATTAATTAATTTTCCTTGTATTTCTTCGGCAGAATATCCCCCAACCTTTTGAACAGAAGGACTAATCTCAGTAATGAATCCATCAATATCCGTTTTGTAATAAACATCCTGGTATGACTCAAATATCCTGCGATATTTTTCTTCGCTCGAACGTAATGCGTCTTCTGCTTTTTGGCGTTGCAGTGCAATAGAACCTAATTTAACAACAGTTTCGATAGCCTTAGGATTTTCAAGTTTTTGACCTTTAGGAAGAAATATTAATACATTGCCATACACTATGTTTTCCCAGGTTAGCCCAATTAAATATATATCACCAATATCAAGAATTTTCTCAAAACGACTGTATGTATTTTTTGGAAAGATATTATATCCCAATTCAAATAAACCATCATTGTATTTTATTAATTTACCAAAAGACAGATTTTTAATCAACTCATGGTTTATTTTTAAATTAAATTTATCCGGACCGTTATTAATTATATCTAAAAGATTTTCACCTAATTTTCCTGAACCTGCGGCATGTTCAATTTTAGTAATATTTGAATTATAATCGTAAGATATCAACAAGATAATAGATTCACCGGTTATTTCCTGAATTTTTTCTCCCAAAAACTTAAATACATTGTACTCAGGTTTTAACTCTACAAATTCCATAGCTTTTTCTGAAAGAAATTCAAGACTTTTCAGATATTTTGTTTCTTTCTCCTCAGCTATTTTATGATCTGTAATATCAGTGGCAAACGAGAGAATGGCGGGTATGCCATCCCATTCTATAACTACGGCATTATTTTCCAACCATTTAATATTACCATTTGTATCAATAATACTGAAAATAAATCTGTCCTGTTTAGTTTTACCCGTAATGCGTTCGGTTAGTATCTTTTCAGTCGTTTCACGATCATCAGGATGAACAAAGTCGAGAAACGGAGTGTTCAGCAATTCATCCATGCTGCAATTAATCAGCTCTAATGACCTTGAATTGCAAAATCTAATATGATTGTCTTGTAATATAAAGATGGCTTCCTGGGCATTTTCAATAATGATTTTATATGCTTGTTTGCTTTTAAGAAGATCTTTTTCAATTAGTTTTCTTTCGGTTATGTCGTTTAAGTTTATCTGAAATCCAATAAGCTTATTACTTTTCCTGATTAAGCTGGTGTGAATTTCGCACCACATTATTGAATCATCTTTGGTTTTCCATTTAAATTCGAATACTTCAGGTACTTTTTCATTTAATACGGAATCCAGAATAAGATTAAACTGAGCCAAATTTTTTGGTTGAATAATTGGTATCCTCGAAATTTTTTTACCTGTAAAATCCTTTTCACTATATCCTGACATCTCAAGGAAAGTCAGGTTTACCGAAGTAATGACCCCTTTAAGGTTTGCTGTTAAAATTCCTTCATGGGCAAGTTCAATTAAATTCTTATATTTTTCTTCAGAAGCTTTTAACCCTTCCTCATATTTAATAGTATCGGTTATATCGCGTAAATAACCGACAACGGCAGTTACTTTCTCATTATTTCCTGTTAAAGGAGATAAAGAAACTTCAAGCCAAAATTTACCATTAGGAAATTGAACATCAGTCCTGAAAAGGATTGAGGAGTTAGTTTTAAAAACTTGATTTATATGTTTATTAAATTCATTGGCGATTGGTTCCGGGAAAATATCTAGCAGGATTTTACCTTTTAAATCGTCGGGTTTAATGCCGAATAAATTTAATAAGTCGGAATTTCCCCAAACTTCGATGTGCTTGCCTGCTTGGTTATAAACTACTATGAGGGCTTTGTGTAAAGATAATAATATATCTTCATAAAATTGTACAGTTCCCAATAAAAGTTTTTTACCGGGTCTGCTTAAATTTTGTCCGGACTCCAGGGTATTTAGTTCCTCATCTTTTTTACGATCCTCAAGTCGCTTATCCTCAAAGTCATTCATCGACATATTATGTCTTGATGCTGCCATGTAAAAATACGCAATACTATGATTCTATTAAGAACCAAATTATTTTACAATTACCTTGATTTTAATATTACAATAAACTTCAGCATATTATACTATTGTTCATTACAAAAATAATAAAAGGCGGGGTTGGTTAATTACCTTTATTAGAAATTAAAGGCGCAAATTATAAAAAATAAATTAAATAACCAAATATTAATAGAAAAATATTAAATAAAGTATTGGTAAAATAATTCCTAAGGATGTGAGAATTGCTCCTCTCCTGGTTATTCCATTTTTCCCTCTTAAAATAAAAAGTCCTGTGATAGCGAGGATTATCAATGCTCCGGCAAAAATATCAGAGAATAAAGCCCACCATTTTCCGGGATTATAATGTAAAAAATTTACAGCATGAAAAATTGGACGGCGTTTTATTTTTTCAATCACTCCCCTGCCCGATTCAAGGTCAATAATAATATTACCACCATCAAGGAAGACTTTTAATTGCTTTTTACCTGGGAAATAGTATTTTTTATAATTGTCATCCTCTCCAAGTTGTATAAGCATTTCCATTACTGCTTCTTTATCGATTAGTTCAGGGTTTGATGAGATGCTTGTTTGAACATCTCTTACTGAGATAACATAGTTGGGATTCCAATCATTAAGATGATTAATTGCAATTCCTGAAAGAGCATAAATAACGGTCATTGCGAAGAATATATATCCAAGGTCGCGATGTGTTGCCCTGTTCCATTTCCTCCATTTAAACTTCATAGTCCATCTGTATTAATCATAGTGTTTGTCCATAAAGTCGGCAAAAATAAAAAAGGTCAGGACATTTTCCTGACCTTTTCTTAATTTCTTTTATTCTTTATTTATCAGAAGCGGGTGGAATAACTTCGTAAGAAATGCATTCAATTGAGTAAAAAGTCAGGTGGACTTTTCCGCTCTCAGCTAATTGTTGCCTTAAATTTTTTATCCTTTCAAGTTCATGAGACGTATCATCTTCATCTTCACCCTCCTGATTCTCTTTTTCGTGTTTTCCGTCATGAATTTTATGCTCCTCACCGGTTTCCTCTATAACTTCCTTTTCCCATTTATCAAGATAAGCCTCATCAACAACTAATTCGTCAACTACACCGATAACCATAACCTGGCTTCCTTCTAATTCAGCATCAAAGCCTAAAATGCTTTCTCCGGCATTAATCTTTACGCGGCCCTCAGTATCTTCATCAATAATAAACATCCTTTTGTCACCATGTTTACAAGTATGGTCAACAGTTCCTGAAATTTTCACCTCTTTACCAACGTAATCGGCAGCACCTTTGTCAAATTCGGCAACAGTAATAGTAATTTGTTCATCAATTGGTTCTTGCTCCGTACTTTCACTGCTGGCTGATTTTTCCTGAATAGTATTGCATGCAGCAAAGATTACTGCTAACGCAATCAACATAAAAAGTTTTTTTGTCATTTGTTCCTCCTTGTTTTTGTTTTTATAATTAAAAAAATTTTCGCAAAAGTATTGTAAAATTCCGGTAAAATCTTAAAATAAAAAAAATAAATTTAGCGCTTATAAACTGATTTTTACACCATTCTTAAATAATTAACCTCCTTTTCATCAAGATGTCTCCACTTTCCCCGCGGAATATCTTTTTTAGTTAATCCGGCAAAGGACGCCCTGTCGAGCTTAATAACTTTATAACCGAGAGATTCAAATATACGACGGAGAATTCTGTTTTTACCGGAGTGCAATTCAATTCCGATTTCTTTTTTATTTTCACTCCCTTTAACATAAGCAATTTTATCTACTCTGATAAATCCATCTTCGAGGTTTATACCTTTTAATATTTTATTAAAATCATTTTTTATTAAATTTTTATCCAGAACCGCATGATAAACTTTCCGAATGCCGTGTTTCGGATGTGTTAATTTTTTAGCCATGTCTCCGTCATTCGTCAGGAGCAGCAAACCTGTAGAGTTCCTGTCAAGCCTTCCAACCGGGTAAATCCTTTCTTTACAGGCATCCCTGACTAAAAACATAACGGTTTTTCTATTGTACGGATCATCGGTTGTGGTAATGTATCCTTTGGGTTTATTTAGTAGAATATAATATTTTTTTTCTGCTTTTAAGGTCTCATCTCCGTATTGAACTTTGTCGTTTACAGATACCTTTGTGCCAAGTTCTTTTACAATTTTGCCATTAACTTTTATAACTCCCGATTGGATAAGTTGATCGGCTTCCCTTCTTGAACAAATCCCGGCGTTAGCAATATATTTGTTTAACCTGATAAGCCGTTCTTCATCTTTTTTAAAAACAGCAGGATTTTTTTTATTCTTAGAATAATGTTTCCTGCTTTTGCCCTTATCAGTTATTTTTTTATATTTATCAGGCTCCTTCATTGGATATTGATTATGCCTGCCCGTTTATTCAGGCGGGCGTTTTTCTAAAATTTATTTTGCAAATTTACAAATTAAAGAAATCAGAAAATACTACTTTTGGATTCATTAGAACTTTTTTATTATTATGGGCAAGCAAAAATATTATGTTGTATGGAAAGGCAAGACTCCCGGAGTATATGAAACCTGGGAAGACTGCAAGAAGCAAATTGACGGGTTTACCGATGCCGTTTATAAATCTTTTAAAGAAAAGAAACTTGCGGAAAAAGCTTTTTTGGAAGATAGTGGAAATTATATTGGTATAGATACACGGATATTGAGCTTTACCGATGAACAAAGAAAACTAATCGGAGAGCCGGTTACCCCTAGTATTTCGGTTGATGCTGCCTGCAGTGGTAATCCCGGAGTGCTTGAATACCGCTGTGTATATACCAAAACAGGCAATGAAATTTTCAGGCAGGGACCTTTCCCTGAAGGAACTGTAAATATTGGTGAGTTTTTAGCGCTTGTTCATGGCCTGGCATTCTTAAAACAAAAAAATAAAAATATCCCTGTTTATTCCGATTCAAGAACTGCCATGAGTTGGGTCAGGAAGAAAAATGTTAAAACAAAACTTGTAAGAAATCCGAAAAATGAAAAATTGTTTGAGTTGGTTGACCGTGCTATAAACTGGCTCAATGAAAACAAATACGAGAATCGGATTTTGAAATGGCAAACAGAATACTGGGGTGAGATACCTGCTGATTTCGGGAGAAAGTAAACAGATTTTGTGTCAAAAGTGTGATGTTAAAAGTATGATGTCAAAAGAAAAATGCATTAAGTTATTAACAATTTATAATTAATATTATTTTGAAATAAAAAATTTTATTACTTTTATTGCCCTTTTTTATCAGGTTGGATATGTTAAAAATTAACATTATATTAACTAAAATTCCCATTTATATTATTATTTTCGCAA
>JADHVR010000002.1 GCA_016783885.1 Bacteroidales bacterium | reverse complement strand
GCTCCCCAGCAGAGCCTGCTTCCGCTTCATTGCGACAAAACAAAAATGATAAAAAAATTAATGGTAATAAAATATAGTTATTAACAATGGCTTACTTTTGCAGCAAAATGTGTCAACTTTTTTCAGGACGGTTCAAATTTATTTAAAGAAATATAATCTTTTACATATTCAGGAATTATTGTCCTCCACTTTCTTCCCACTGCTTTATAATCATTTATATTAAAAGTCGGGTTTACATTCAGTTCGGCAAACTTCTTATTATCAATCAAGTTCCTGACTTTATTATCAGTTACATAAGCCTTGAAAAAATATTTTAAAGCAATTATATCATCTTTTTCGTCAGGCTTGTAGTCAGAGATGAATTTTTCAAATTCTTCTTCTAAAAGTTCATTTTTCGATTTAAACCGGGGTATTAGTCCAAGCACCTTTTCAATGATCTCCCGTACTGAAATTTTTCTGTCAACTTTAGCTGCTTTACGTAATTTGTCAAGTGTATAAAACTCTTCGGGTTTGTCAAGCAAATTTTCGTTTACATAATCTACTATATCCTCCCAGTTACCCAATTCAACATTATCAATAATGAATTTGTCCTGTTTTACTTTTTCCCCAAAGTCTTCAAAGAACATCCGGTCAATCTTCATTCCTTCCAAACCAATTTTTTGTTCCTGAAAAGACTTTAACGGATCAGGGGCAATATTTTCATATTCATCAGCGTAAATAACAGGCTCGTCACTTTTTTCACCATCTCTTTTTGAAATACCAGGCAGCTTTAATATTTCATCATAATTGAACTTTTCCTCAAAATATTCGCAATTAGCAAAAAAATCGAAAAGTTTAAACCGTCTTTTATCAGGATGCGTAACTATTTCCTTATGATCATTATCAAACAGGTCATCAAGAAAATTATGCTTACGGGTTCCTCTCCCTTTTATCTGGATAAAATCGGTTGGAGAGAATATTGGGCGCATTAAACAAAGGTTAAGAATGTCGGGGCAATCGTAACCTGTGGTCATCATGCCGACAGTAACGCAAACCCTGGTTTTGCCTGTTTTATAATAATCGTAAAAATTGCCTGAACCGTTCAGATTATTATTTGTAAAGTTAATGGTCATTTGCTGTGCACCGGAAATAAAGGAAGTAACCTGCTCGGCAAAATCAGAATTATATTTGCCGGGAAACATTTTATCAGCCATTTCATTGAGTATTTGGGTTAGCCTGGCTGCATGGTTCTGGCTCACGGTAAAAACAATGGTTTTACCTATCTCATTGCTGACTGGATCATGTAAGGCATGTTCCAGAAATGTTTTGCAAAATATTTTATTGGTTGTTTCAGAAAAGAATTTTCTTTCAAAATCCCTTTGTTTATAAGTGGCTTCTTCGTCTTCACCTTCTTCATTTGTCACCAAGATAGCATAACCCTCATCAGATAGCAATTGCGTAGTAATTTCAGTTCTCGCATCTACAACAATGGGATTGATCAGAAATCCATCCTTTACTCCATTGTTTAATGAATATCTAAAAGTCGGCTGCCGGGTTTCACAACCAAAAGTCCGGTAAGTATCCAGCATAATCCTTCGTTCCAATTCCCTCGGGTCTTTATAATGGACTTTTTCAGGGTCAATTTTTTTCAGGTAATCTTTGGGTGTAGCAGTTAATCCTAATTTATATCCTACAAAATATTCAAAAACAGCTCTTGAATTTCCTCCGATAGAACGATGAGCCTCATCAGAAATAACGAGATCAAAATCGGTAGGTGAAAATAATCTTCTGAATTTATTATCAAAAAGTAGTGATTGAACCGTAGTTACAACAATTTCAGCCCTGCGCCAGTCATCCCTGTTCTCTTTATAAATAACTGTTTTGAAATCATTCTTTAAATAAACATTAAAAGCTTTGAATGCCTGGTTTTCGAGTTCTAATCTATCTACAAGAAAAAGCACCCTTGTTGCATTACCGGTTCGTAAAAACAGCTTAATCACAGCGGCAGCCACAAGCGTTTTTCCTGTGCCTGTTGCCATTTCAAAAAGAAAACGATCGGTTCCCTTTTTTACTTCATCCTGTATTGACCAAACAGCCTTTTTTTGATATTCTCTTAAAAACCGTAAGCTGTTATTTTTGATGAATGCTTCCCTTTCATCTTCATTATTCCATTGCGGATCAAGGTCGTAATTAGGTTTTTGAGTAAGTGCAATATAATCATCATCAACTTTTTCATTTATCAGCAGAACAGGGTTAGGCTGATGTTTTTTATAAGTACCTACTGAATCAGGTGATGGAAATTTTGTAATAAGGTAGGGGTTACCTTTTTTTAAATCCCAGAAATAATGGATATTCCCATTGGACAGAATAATGAAACGGCAGTCTTGACTATTTGCATATTTGCGAGCTTGTGCCTTTCCAATCAAAGGGTTTAAATCCTCTGATTTGGCTTCTAAAACAATAAGAGGATATCCTTTTTCATCTAAGAGGAGGAAGTCAACAAAACCTCTTTTGGTTTTTTCAAAGTTCTCTCCGAATTCGTTAACATGGCTTTCGGTAATCTTGACATAGTTCTCTAAGACAATATTTGCAGGTCCATTTTTACTATCAAAAAATCTCCAACCCGCTTCCTCTAATAGCTTGTTAATCTTAATTCTGGCTTTAGCTTCTTTTTGGGACATACGATCAATTTGTCAAAATCGGTTTAATAGCCCAAAAGTAAGAAACATTAGGAAATTTTAAACGAGAAAAGAAAAAAAGATACCCACCTTCGTCCCAATTTCCTGGGACTTCGGTGGGCGAAGGTGGAGCATATCGGAGTCGAACCGATGACCTCTTGACTGCCAGTCAAACGCTCTAGCCAACTGAGCTAATGCCCCGTATCAATTTTAGATTTACGATTTTACCCGCCCGAACGACGTTCAGTCGGGCGGGGATTTTAAATTTTTTAATGTTGGGACAAAAGTATTAATTAATCGTAAATTTACCAGCAAAACAGAAATAGATTTTTTATGAAAAGAATTTTTGCAGCTATAAAAATACATCCTTCCAATCAGTTTCTGAAAGTATATTATGATTTAAAAACTGCAATGCGAAATGACAAAATCAAATGGGTTGATACACAAAACATACACGTAACCATGAAATTCTTCGGGGAGACTGAAGAAGACAGAATTGAAAACATCATAACCGTATTATCAGAGATTTCTTCGCGGCATAAACCGTTTACTTTAGAACTGAAAAATGTTGGAATTTTCGGCAGCTCTTATAAACCAAGAGTTATCTGGTTCGGAATAGAAGAAAACAAAATAATGCAAAGCCTGGCAATGGATACTTTGGATGAAATGGGAAAAATCGGATTCGAAAAAGAGAGGCAGAATTTTGTTCCGCACCTCACAATTGGAAGAATAAAATTTGTTAATGATAAAAAACGATTCCAGGAAATTATCGACCGTTATAAATCAGTTGAAATTCAAAAAGAAAATATCGTTGAATTTTCACTTATCGAAAGTATTCTCAGACAACAGGGTCCTGAATACAAAATAATAGAGACCTTTAAACTATAAAAACAAAAAAAGCCACAAATTCACGGATTATTACAGATAATTCTTGAATTTGTGGCTAATTTATGCAGATAAAGTTTTATCCCTGATTTTTATCTTCCTTTTCTTCTTCCTCCTTTAATTGCTTTTTTGCGAGGAAATGATAAATTACCAGGCTAAGACCGCCAAAAAGAAAGATCATTGAAAAGTATGCAGCTTCCTGTACATACTCGAAAGAAGGCAGGTTCGACAGAACATTTCCTATTAATATTCCCAGAGCAACGCCTACTAACAATAATCCATACTTCAACGAATAATCTGATCTTTTCTTAGTGATAAAAATAGAGGCATCCACACCCTTTTCCATCATTGCCATACGTTCCTTTTTTCTAATAACTAAATAGATAAATCCAAAAACAGTTCCGAAAGTAATTCCTACAATCAATATTGCTGTTAAATCTAACATAACTTTTTATTTTAAATTGTTTTAAATTTGTTTGTCGTAATCTTTGACGCCCCCATTTTGATTCCGGTTACAAAAAAATCTGAAAATAGAAAATAAATACCTATCTTGTAACCGTTATCATATTTAATCGTCTAATTAAAAGATGAAATACCAGAGCGACAGCTTGTATATAGATAAAGTATTAGAAGGAGATGTATCAGCTTATTCTATGATTGTAGATAAGCATAAAGATTTGGTATTTACTGTTGCTTTACGAATAGTGAGAAACCGGGAAGATGCTGAAGAAATAGTCCAGGATACATTTTTAAAAGTATATCAATCATTAAAATCGTTTAAAAAAGAATCAAAATTTTCAACATGGTTATACCGGATAGTTTATAACACAGCTATTTCAAAAACCAGGAAAAGACAGTTGGAAACTACTGATTTGGAATATGAAATAATAGAAAATTATACATTAGATAATATAAAAGAGGATGTTAGCAGGCTCGAATACGACGAACAAAAAATTTTAATAAATAAAGTAATTGAAAAACTAAGCCCTGAGGAAAGCACATTAATTAACTTATTTTATTTAAAAGAATATTCAACTGAGGAAATAAGCGAAATAATGAATTTGTCAAAAGCCAATGTAAAGGTCAAACTCCACAGGATACGAAAAAGGCTTTATAAAGAAGTTCAACAAATAATCGAATACGACTATAAAAAAATGTATAAATGATAAACAACAAAAATAACACTGATGATTTCTTAAAAGACCTGATACAAAAATCAGATATTGAAAGACCTTCCGTCGATTTCACGAATAAAGTTATGAAAGAGGTGGAAGCTTATTCTGAGAAAAAATCAGTTTTAATACTGCTAATTAAAAAAATTAATAAATGGCATTATTTTACGGCAGCAGGTTTGTTAGTTTTAATTTATTTGACTTATTACTTTTTACCATTTGATAACTTATCCTTATTTGATCAATATGATCCGGCTTTTATTTCTGTTTTCGAAAATATATTTTATAACTTTAAACAGCTTTTCCATTCATTTCAAATATCGTCAATCACTCTTATTATTATTATTGCAATCTTTACACTTTTTCTGACCGACCGCTTATTGAAAAAGCTACATCCCGGAAAAGGTTTATATTATTCCTTTTAAGACAGCCTCTTTTTTATTAATTGTTTTTATTTAATTTTACGCCCTTTCAATAAAAATAAAGGATAAGAATGAAAAACAACGAAAAGAAAATTGAAGAAGAATTAAATTCAAATGAATCACGATCACTCAATTTCATTGAAACAATAATAGAAGAAGATATTAAAAACAACAAACACGGGGGACGTATTCACACCCGTTTTCCTCCTGAACCTAACGGATATCTTCATATCGGTCATGCAAAATCGATCTGTCTGAACTTCGGATTAGCTGAGAAATACAATGGAAAATGCAACCTGCGATTCGACGACACAAATCCTACAAAAGAGGAAGAAGAATATGTAAATTCGATTATAGAAGATGTAAAATGGCTCGGCTTTGACTGGGAAGACCGTTTATTTTATGCTTCCGATTACTTTGATCAAATTTACGAATGGGCAGTTAAGCTTATAAGCGAAGGTAAAGCCTATGTTGACGATCAGCCTTCTGATGTAATCAGCGAACAAAGAAGAACCCCAACCAGGCCAGGCATTGAAAGCCCATTCAGAAACAGAAGCATTGAGGAAAACATGGATTTATTTGAAAAAATGAAGAAAGGGGAATTTCCTGATGGATATAGAGTTCTCAGAGCTAAAATTGATATGTCATCTCCTAATATGCACATGCGCGACCCTGTAATATATCGTATCTTACATGCAACCCATCACAGAACAGGTGATAAATGGTGCATATATCCAATGTATGATTTTACACATGGGCAGTCGGATTATCTTGAAGGAATAACTCACTCGATTTGTACCCTGGAATTTGAAATTCACCGTCCGCTGTACGACTGGTTTCTTGACAACCTGATTGAAACGGAGTATCGTCCAAGACAATATGAATTTGCACGGTTAAACCTGAGCTATACGGTAATGAGTAAGAGAAAACTTCTTGAATTAGTAGAAGAAGGTTATGTTAATAGCTGGGATGACCCGCGGATGCCTACTATTTCAGGAATGAGAAGAAGAGGTTATACTCCGGAATCCATCAGGAACTTTGCCGACAGGGTGGGTGTGGCAAAACGTGATAATGTTATTGATGTAGGTTTGCTTGAATTTAGTGTGCGGGAACATTTGAATAAAATAACACCACGAATTTTTGCAGTGCTGAATCCATTAAAAATCATTATCACAAATTATCCTGAAGACCAGGTTGAAGAACTGGAATTGGAAGTGAATCCCGAAGATACGTCAATGGGCACAAGAAAAGTTCCGTTCAGCAGGGAAATTTATATTGAACAGGATGACTTTATGCAAGACCCTCCGAAAAAATTCTTCCGCCTTGGTCCGGGAAGGGAGGTTCGCCTGAAGGGAGCTTATATTATTAAATGCGAAGATTATAAAAAAGACGAAAACGGGAACGTTGTCGAACTTTATTGTACTTACGATCCTGAAACCAAAAGCGGATCGGGAAGCCAGCGAAAAGTTAAAGGTACTTTGCATTGGGTTTCCGTTGCTCATGCTATTGATGCTGAAGTAAGATTATACGACAGGCTTTTTATAAAAGAGGAACCTGATGTTGTTGATAAAGAAGGCGAAAACTTTAAGTCAAACATTAACACGGATTCTTTAAAAATAATTACAGGCAAAATCGAACCAGGCGTTTTGGGTGTTAAAGCGTTTGATAAATTCCAGTTCCAGCGCCTTGGCTATTTCTGCGTTGATCCGGATTCAACAAATGAGAAACTTGTTTTTAACAGAACTGTTACATTGAGAGATAGCTGGGCAAAAGTTAGTAAAAAAAAGTAGGCTGAGGCTGAGGCTAAGGAAAAGGCTGAGGCTGAGGCTGAGGAAAAGAAAGTTTTTTCTTATAAATTTATTTTAAAAAACATCAGTATCTATTTAAGATTTTATAATTTTGCACTTTCAATGCCTGATGGTGTAACTGGCAACACGTCTGATTCTGAATCAGAAGAGTCCAGGTTCGAACCCTGGTCGGGCAACATAACTGAAACCCCTCTCCATTTTGGAACGGGGTTTTTACCAGACTCAATCATAGCATGATGAAAAAAATCAGTATCATTCTAATTTCCTGGTTTAATGGATAATTTTCGCTTTGCTCAGCTAAAATATTCTTCTATACTGATATTGTGTTACCAATATTTCTGTTTAAATGATACTGATAAGGCATTCGAATACCTCGATATTTTCGAGAAAGCTTATCCGAAACGTGATGAGAACTTTGTTGTAATAGAGCAATTTATTGTAAATGCTTATTCATCGGCTTCGGCTTTTTATTTCGTAAAAGGGAACTACTCCGAAGCCAGAAAATATTTGAATAAGGGTCTGGAATATGTTCCAAACAATTTTGAATTAAAGAACAGACTCAGGGTGCTGAAATAACATCAGAAACGTTTATTATCAGCAGCAACATTTATTGTTTTTTCAATCACATAAATATTCCCCAGGCTTGTTTTATATTCTGCCCTGATAACTTCTTTTTTCATTATATAATCCCCTTTATAAATATTATAAACAAGATTTCCCACTCCGTCTTTTGATTTTATTTTCTCTTTCCACGAAGTGTTTTGTTCAGGAAACTTATAATACTTGTAATACTTTACAGCTTTCGATTTGTTCGAAAGATAAAGCCTTAAAATATATTTATTCTCAAAAGCGAGTTTGTCAATTAGTTCATATTTAATGGTGGGATAGATTTTTTTCAGTTTCCCATCTTTGGTATATTCTTTAAGCCCTATCTGAACCTCCCCGTTTTGATAGGGTATTTCTGCCATCAGGTTTCCACTTTCATAATACTTTTTTTGTACTCCTTCTATCTTTCCTCTCACATAATTACTTATCCTGTAAATATTACCATTATCGTAGTACCAAATTACTTCACCATCTTTGTAACTATCTTTATACATGATCTTAAACTGAACCTTGCCATTTTTGTAATATTTTACAGCCAGTCCGTTTTTTAACCGGTCTTTATAAGTTGTGAATGAAAGCAGGGAACCATCTTTCTTGTACCGGTTCAAAACACTATCTCCATCCTCATTTATAATCCATTCTTCACCTTGTTTATTTACTGGTTTTTTTCGGCTTCCATAATAATCACAGGAATAAATTAATACAATAAAAATGATAATCAGAAATATATTTTTTTGCTTCATGCTGAAAATGTTCTAAAGAATATTTTTATTTTAGTGTAGCTTTTATCAGAATGACCCCATGAACAGGTATCACCGTTTCAAAATCATTTTCAAAGGCTCCAAGGTCTTTTTGTCGCCATAAATCCCTGATGTGCAGGTTTCCATCTAATCCGATTTTATTAAAATCCAACTTGTATTTCACAACTTCATCGAAATCGTCTATCTTACCGAGTATAAATCGAAGAGTAATTACTTAGCCTGCATTATTTAATTAGTAATTAAACCCTTAAAACGGTTAAGGACAGGCACCAATTAAATTGTCAAAAATAATGAACTTTTCTTAGCTCTTTTATTAATTTTTTAGCGTCAGTTTTATAATAAGTATTATTGTCTATTAACTTTTCCAGCATTTCAATGGCTTTTTCCTTATCCCCATTTTTTATATAAGCTAACGCAAGATACCATTCGGCTTGCTGAAAAAAAGTCCGGCCTTGCCCTGTTAAAATCATTTCGAAAATATTTATCGCCTTTGAAGGATCATTATTGCCAAGGCTGCTGATTCCGTAATAAAACATCAGTGTATCGTTGGTAATGCCTTCGTTGGTAAGTTCTAAGAAAAAAATATTCGCCTTGTTGTATTCCCGGGTTTCATAATAATACAAGGCATTCGACATTAACTTATTATATTCATCAGATAATTGATTTCTCGTAGTGATAATATTTGTATAAGGTTTAAAATATTCGGCAAACAGTTCTTCGTTTGTTTTTCCATGACGAAAAATAATTAACAGCACAACTGTAATTGTCAGAAATAATGCAATCGAGGCTGCAATTTTATACCGGAAATACTTTTTGCCGGAATTAATTTGTACTGATTCCTCTTTTTTATCCTTATTAAAAAACGGGTGTGCAGAAGGAATATCCGTATTGTCTTTCATTATACCGTACAAATCAACAATTGCTTCCTTGCACTCTAAGCAATGTTCAACATGTTCGCTGATATTAGCCGGTAACTTATCTTCCTTTTTAAATAATAAAGCATCAACCCAAAGAGCTATCCCTTCTTCCGTAAGATGCCCTTCGGTATTAAACAGGTTTTCTATTTTTTTTGTTTCTGACATTTTTTATGCCTTCTTATTTATATATATTCAAAATTTGTTTTTTTTGGAGTTTAATAATTAATTAAATATTCCAATCATTCCATTTTATTATCATAATACTTTTCTACAAAATACTGAAATGTTTCCGTATTATAAAATGCCTGGGGCGGATTGCCGTTCATCAACATGATCAATTCACCGGTTTTTTGTTCGAACCATTTCCTGATAGCATCGTTTGAGTTTTGTCTGTTTTCGTATTTATTAAAAAACCGTGTTAGCTTTTCATATATTTCCTGATTTGTTACCTTTTCATTTGAACCGGATAATTTTAAAATTTCATTATTCTTTTCCTCGTCTGCTGAACCGGAATATCTTTTAATGTCAGCCATAGCAACCGGAATCCTGTAAATCACCTTAAGGCACAGTTCAATTTTTGCCCTTTTTTTTGAATAAGTTCTCAGGATACTTTCAAAGTTTTTAAATTCAGATTTATATACAATTTCCTTCTCCGTTTCACTTTTATGCGTGCGTAAATAATTTTCTTTGATCTCTGTCGATTGAAATTTCTTTTTATAAATGGTTTTCTTTTCAGGCAATTCAGTCGCATCATATTCAGAAACCCGGTAAACTGTTTCCTGCTTCAATTCCGAGCGGCGTATCTCCCGGCATATATTACGTATGATCACTGAAAAGAAAGTCCTGAGAAGGGACATTCCGTTGTACTTTTCCTTGATGACAGGAACTTTCAGTAACAAACTCTCACTAACCTGCTGTGCCAGGTCATCTTTATCCTGTGAATTGAAATATCCCGGGTCTATCAAAATTTTCCGAACGATAATATTTATTAAATCCTGGTAAAGAAGGATAAGTTTACCCGGATCGTTTTGCAATAATTGTATTTCGTGGTTATTATCAGGCATAATTTTTTCCCTGATTAACTAATTTTTTAAATATAGTGTTTTGATTTGTAATCAGACTCTTTCCCATTTAATAAATGCTCCGAGCGCAATCAGTAAAATCAATACGATAAAAATGTACCGTATCGCCTTTGAAATACCTGTTCTGGCATTAATTATCTCCGAGTCATCGCCATAATATGCAAACCCTGCCCAAAAATAAGGATTGCATGTTAAATCATCCGAGAGCTTAATAAATTCGAGCTTTGCTTTGCGTAATGCTTCGGGCTTTGTGTTTCCCTCTGCAAGGTATTTATAAAATGCAGGCATAATTACTGACGAAGCATAGTCGTTTGCATCCCACAGGCTGATAACGGCTGATTTAGCGCCCGCTTGTGTAAAAGCCCATGCCAGGTTCAGATTTCCTTCTCCTCTGTTTAGCTCCCCAATCCCTGTTTTACAAGCGCTTAAAACAACCATGTCGGTATTCAAATTAAGATTGAAAACTTCATACATATTCAGAAACCCATCGTCTTTATTATCGTTTCGTTTACTAAACGCAAGCCTGACCATTGTTTCATTAGAATCATCAGGTACGCCATGCGTGGAAAGATGAATGACCGGATAATAAGCCGATAAAGTTTTGAATGAATTTTCCGTTGCATCAAAACCGGTAATCAGTTTTGTGCTAAAAAAACTACTGATCTCTTTACATTCGGCTTGAGCCCCGGCTAAATCAATCAGACTTGTGTCGCGTTTTGTCAGCATGGCTATTTGCGTTTTATTTTCTTTGGTAAAACCCGGCGCCATAGCCAGCACTTGTTCATCAGCGAATTTCGGGAAGGTGTTTTCCTGTAAAAATGCAGAAACAGAAAAAGTTTCCCAAATCGTATGTTCCTCAATCATATAACGTGTCTTGCCATCTTCTGAAAGTGATTGAGATAATGCATCAAATGGGATCAGACTTATATTATGTGAGGGAATAATAATAAGTTCTTTGTTGTTAATAAACTTTCCGAAAGGGCTTAAGATTAGATTATAAAGACTAAGTCCAATTGAATCTATTTTTGATTTTCGACCTCTGCCTGAAACCAGATCATAATAATTTGTGATAAGTTTATAAGCCAATTTTCCATCAATTTTAATATATTTAACTTCTTCTTTTGTTATTGCCATTGCAATAATTTCAAACGGTGTGGAAAAAAAATAACTGCACTTTTCTGCATATTCAATAAGTACCTGGTTTCTTTTTAGTTTCTTTTGAATCTCGCCTAAAGAAAATGAAACATTAGGGTAATTTAAATATTTAGAAGCAGGATAGTTTTTAGAGACTTTCCAGTTAAACATATCCAGTTCTATCTTTTTATCTGATAAAAGATTATTAAGGCTGTCGGTATTTTCTGTCTGCCGGGAATTCAATAATCTATCTTTTATGCAGTTGTATTCACTTTGAAATTGAATCCTTTTTTGCCCTATATTATAAGGGTAATTTATTTTATTGGCTCCGGCAGGGCTTCCCGATACAAATAAAACCATATTTTTGTTTTTCTCCATATACTCAAGTGCTTTCGAGAAATAAGCCATCTCGCCGGTTAACGAATAAAGCTGTAAAGCATTTTCCGACATCTCAAGCATTCTATTAGCATGAAGGCTCTCATGAAAAAGCAAATCATCGTAATTATTTATCCTTTTTCTCATCAGCTCCACAATATCGTCAGCAAGAGCATAACATTCATAAGCCGATTCTATGTAATCCAGCCGGTTAAGGGTATCTGTTTCAGATAAAAAAATCAGGCTACGGGCTTTATAAAACAAGATTATTCTTATTAAATTATATGGATAATCCTCTATGTTTTCAGGGTTGGAAAAAATATTTTCATTTTGAAATGACGGGAAATACAATGGCAGGATTTTCTGAAAATATTCCAATGATGTTTTAAGCTCGCCCATATTTTGGTATAATTCTCCGATATTAAAATAAGTCATCATACAGATATATCTGTTTGGTGCTTCCGACTTATTTATCATTTCCAAAGCCCTGTCATAGATATATAAAGCTGTGTCATAATCCTTCCACCACTCATAAACATCGCATATATTATTGAGGCATTTAACCGATTTATAATTATTCTCACCGTATTTTTTATCAAATAAAAATATTGCTTTATTGAAACAGAGCA
Organism: Bacteroidales bacterium; assembly: GCA_016783885.1. Taxonomy (GTDB): domain Bacteria; phylum Bacteroidota; class Bacteroidia; order Bacteroidales; family JAADJA01; genus JAADJA01. The sequence goes on along the minus strand of JADHVR010000002.1, from coordinate 102,102 downwards.
GCGCCGAATCATGTTTTGCAAACCTCTTATAATATAATCCCAGGTACCTGTAAATATTTCCCATTTCAGGATGATCGGCGTTATGTATTCTTTTCCAGATTCTTAAGGATTCGGATAAATATTGATATGAAATAAGTGTATCGCTACAACTTTCATGCGCAGTCCCAATCCATTCATAAGCTGTTGCTGTCTGCGGATGCCAATGCCCATAATGTTTTTCATAAATAAAAAGAGCCTTTTTCAGATATTCATAAGTCATTCCCTCACTGCCGGTAAGAAAACAAATTATGCCATTATTTAATAAACAGTTACCGGTTTCGGGATCATCCGGTTCAAGGTATAAAAAACATTTTTCGAGCGTATTTCTGGCAAAAATTTCAGCTTCATAAAGGTTACCCTGCCTCCAGAGAGTTTTGGTAAATTTGTTTGCAATCGAACAATAATAATCCCACTCGCCCCGGTTCTCCAATACCGGCAAAACCTTTCCGAAAAAAAATTCAGCACTATCATATTTTAAGGATCCTAAAAAGGCATCACCTTTTTTTACATGACCTTCAATATAAACCACGCTGTCGTTTGATGAATATATAAATAACGAAAAACCGGAAAGGAAAAAAAATATAAATACTGTCCTGATATTTATGTTAGCCTGATATCTCATTTGAAAAGATAAAAATTCTGGTATCAATAATTCCTGTAAAATTAATAAAAAAATATCGATTTATCCTAAAGTAAAATTTATTAACTTTATATAAAATAAAAAAGCAAAGTAGAACAAGTTCGTGCAGCATTGGAATATGCAGCAGATAAAGAACACAAAATACAAAATGGTTTAAAAAATTGCGGATGTCATGATAACACATCCTCTTTTTGCTTTAGATAAGGTTGTTTTTTTTCAATATCATCAGTAACTCTTTATCAGAAATTGAATCTCTATCCGATTTATCATACATGTAAAGCAAAAAAACCTTCTGCTCCAAAACCGAAAAAATTACATTCTGATAAAAAATAACTCTGGCTCCGTCTCTTTTGCCTTTTCCTTTTGAAGATATAGCTAACCGGATTTTTCTTAATCCCTTTCATAGTTCTATACCCAAATTTGGATTTTTTATTAAATCATTTTCAAAGGCCTCTAAATCTGATTGTAAATATTAATAACGTTTTGCAAGTTGTTTAATATTTCTCTCAAAGGTTTTAGAATGAATTATTTTAACACTCATCAAATATTTCTTTTAACGTTTTAGGTTTTTGTCTGCCTGCAATTATTTCTTCTACATCCTTTAGTCCGCTTTTAATACCATCAACAACACTTTGTGCCGTAACCTTTTCTTCATCCCGATTTTGTTTTACCCGCCCTTTACTAATGCTATTCTTATCAACTTTTATTTTTGATTTCATGCCCATACGGCGGGCTAATTCGCTAAGGAAATATAAATCCTCTGATTTTTTGCTTGCTATTGTTATGGTTCCCATTTTTTATTTTGTTTTTTGCAAAGTTAATAAAAAAACTCCAATTATTAAAACTACAAAAAACAAGCTGTGAATCAGTGGCTATAAATATTTTTTTAAAATTTTTTCCAAAACCGGTTTCGGATTGCATATATAATGATAACAGGTGATGAAAAGAAGAATGGAATAAAGCGTGGAGCAGGGAGCGTGGGGCTGTGAGTTTGGAGCGAAGTGCTGGGTGCAAATGGCTATTGTAGCTATTTGATCATTTTTGAAATTTACCCCAAACAAAAAAATCGAATATACAAATTTATAATCAAATGGAAACCATTAAACCCAAACCATTTTCTTTCTTTGAAGAACTGCTGAAAAATGTTAGCGCCGTAATTTATATCTTCGATTTAACTGCCTTTAAATATATCTGGACAAACGGGAAATACTTCGACATACTTGGATATGATTGCGATGAGGTTAAGATCAACGCTATTGAATATGCTGATAAACACTACCATCCCGATGATAAAGCATTAATGAAAGAAAAGGTTGATTTTTTCAAAAAGAATAACGGCAGCGTTTGGTCGGGAGTATATAGGATAAAACATAAGCAGGGTCATTGGGTTTTGGTGCTTTCGAAAATCTCCGTATTAAAACGGGATAATAACGGCTGTCCGGAACAACTGGTTGGTTTGGCTACTGATGTAAGCAATCCGCTTATGAACGAAAAACAATTTGAAGCTTTGTTTAAAGAAAGGCTAAGGGTACGAAATCAAGAACTTATTATTAAACTTACAAAAAGAGAGATTGACATTCTCAGGCTGATTGCCAAAGGTAACAGCTACACCAAAATTGCAGAAATGCTGAGCATACAACCAGATACAGTTAACAGGCACAGGAAAAATATATTGAAAAAACTGAATCTGAAAAACATCGCCACATTAGCCTGCTTTGCTGCGGAGAATGGATTGGTGTAAATAATTTTTTTTGCGAAACAATATAATAACTGTTTCCATACACCCTGCATTAAGAACCACGCATTTATTTCTTTAAATAACAACGATTCTCCAGCTCTGAATCGGTTACAGGATGCAAATTATAAAATTTATTTTCTTCTAATTGTATAAATTTGAATAATTGTTTGTTCCTGCATAAATAATAAATGCGTCCGCCTTCATTATTGATTTCGTAAAAAAGATCAATCGTATCATTAGATTGTTTAAATAAATACAATACATTTTTATTAAAAAAGAAACTATTATAATTTTTGTGATTTTTATTTTTAACAATAAAAGCCACCTCTAATTTACCATAAGAAATATGTTCAATATCTCCATCCGATTTTAAATTAATATCGGAAATATTTTGTATAGATAGTGTTGTTATATTTTCTGCTTCAGCAATATACTTTTCAATCCTGTATTTATTGCCCAACGGATTAATCACAAATAGAAACAATAATATTAAAGCTGCTGCTGATAAAGAAATTAGACTATACAGGTAAACTTTTTTTTTCTTTTTATTAATGTAATCAGTATGAATGTTATTCAATAATGACTTAAACTCGGCAGTTACAATTCGTTCGGAGGCTACTTTGAGATTTTCCCTGAATAGTATTTCTTCTGAAAATGCTTTATCAGTTTTATTTTTATCATTGAATAGCTTTCTTTCTTCTTCAGTCAAATTATCAGAAAGGTATTTTTCAATTAATTTTATGTCTTTATCCTGAATCATTTTTACGTATTTATTTCATTAGCTTAAATATTCTTTAAACTTTTTTATGCATCTTACTTTTTGGGAACTCAAAGTATCAAGTCCCTTTCTTATCCCTGTTTCAGTATGTTCCTTAATATATCCCATTTCCTCGGCTATTAAACGAGTATCTGAGATTGGCAAAAAATCGGTTAACAATAAAAGTTTTTTGCAGACAGGTTTAGTTTTGTGCTGATCCAGCAGAATTTCAATCATCTTCTTCTGAATACCATTTAAGTTGCTATAATCCAAAAAATCTTCTACATGGCAGTTCTTCTTAAGATGTTTATGCAGGTTTTTGGAAAGATTAAATCTTTTGGTAAAATTTGTATTTGAAGATATTGCTTTGATAGATTCAACAGGATTCATAAAAGTTTTTATATCATTTTCTTTAATTTCCGATTCTGTAATATTTTTTTTAGTTCTGAGCATATCTAACCAGTCCCATTTTATTCTGTTTCCAATTACTGTTTTTATATCGGAAAATTGACGTCCTTCACGGCACTGCATCAATATTTTTAAAAATGTATTCTGAAGATGATCTTTTGCATCATTAATAGAACCCGAGTTATTAGTAACATATTTTTTGGCTACCGGATAAAAATATTTGTATAAAAATTCCCAGGTTTTTTTGTCATTAACTTTTATACCATTTATTATTTCGTCAGAGTTATACATCTAAATATCGTATAAAAAAGATAAAAGTAAACATTTTGATTAGACAACTTTTTGAACATTTAAGAAAAATATTAAAACCGGATATTCGCCACGAAAGCACAAAGACACGAAGTTACACTAAGTTATCCTTTTGTGTTTCATAATAACTTGGTATTTACCAATGACAACTTTTAGTTAAATGCTTACAAAACATGACTGTCATTCCGAATACATGCGCTGGCCTTGCAGGGTTAGCATGAGGAATCCCCTTGCTATTATGTGCCTCGCTTTGTTGTTGGTAGCCTTTCATCGCAGGGAGATTCCTCACCCCACCGCTTTTTCCTACCCCTTAGTTCGGAATGACAACACAATTTTTAATTATCATTCCGGTAACTATCGGAACTTTTTGCGTCCCTTTTTCGGGATCTTCTGCCTCATAATGACGTGTTTCTTTGCTTTTTGGACTGAACTCAAAATCATTAAAACTAATACAATTAACACTATTAAAGGAATAACAAATATTAATACACCTATTTTTTTGTTTTGCGGCTGTTCCTTTCCGAGAAGCACAAAACCACCCCAATAAAAAGGATGAACATAATCTTTTGTGTTGAACCTTAAAAAGTTAATGGTTTTATTGAATGCCTCGCTTTTTGTATTACCCGAAAGCCAAAATGTATAGAACTTTTTCATAAATAACTGCGTAGCCCTGTCATCGACTTTCCATAAGCTCATAATAATATTTTCAGCACCTGCAATGCTGAATGCACGTTGCAAACCAAAAACACCCTCTCCGTGGAGGATATCTCCAAGCCCGGTCTCACATGCACTTAAGACAACGAGCTTTGTTGAATCAAGATTTAAATTTGTAACTTCATAAGCTGTTAGTATTCCGTCTTCAGAAAAGTCGTCAATTATGTAATTTCCGTTTAAACTGTTTTGAGCGCCGGCAAGATACAAACCAGAACAGAAAAGCGGGTTAATTGTTGTTGATGTAAAATCATTTTCAAGTAACAGTTTATTCTGTGAGTTTTCCAAATCCGATATCAGGTCAGTAAAAAAACCGTGTGTCGAAATATGCAGTATTTTCGGACTCCTTAAAGTTTTTACAATATCTTCCGTAGCATTTTCAGCCGTATATAATTGAGTTTTCCAGTTAAACTCAGATAAAATGCTGTCAACATACCGAACCTCATTACCGGATAAAGGCAATGGGGTTAGTTCTTCGGACCTCAGGCTACTATAATTGAAAAAAGTATTTGAATTAACAGTATTGTTTACCGCTAATATTGTATCGTTTTGTCGGTTTCTAAAAAAATCCGGTGCGCCGATAAGGACAGCAATATTATTCTTTGGGTCAATAACTTCTTTTTGTTCCGTGTAATCATTGACAGATGTTAACAATACAATATCATGGATTTCATAAACGAATTTCTTTTTTGCCATCATTAAAGCAGCTATATTAATTTTGTTATAAATCCCATCCGGCAAAAAATAAATTGTTTTTTTTCCTGTTACAAGGTTTTCAATTTTTTTCCAGTAGTTAATAAATGAACCCGTATCATTATATAATTCATTTGATTTGTAGCCATTGTTAATATTAGTAATGTAATTTTCAAAATGTTCTTTTTCCAGGCTTTCTCCATCGTTTAAAACTATCATTTGGGGATGTTCAGTTTCTTTATTAGAAATTATAAGTGCAACATAGATTACGGAATCGGATTTAGGAAAGCGAATAATCTGCACAAATGCTTCATCCTGCCCCAGCATAGATTTAATTTCCTGCCATGAATGTCTTTTTTTATCATAATGTTTTGCAAAAAAAGCCGATTCACGTGTTAATTTTTTTTCAAGTGAATTGGCAATATTTTCAACTGAATCCTTGTTTATTTTGCGCTTTTCAATTTCACTTTTCGATAAAGTATAAACCTTTGCGAGGTATTCTTTTGTATTAATCCATTCGTCATATGTTTTTTTTAGATCATCTTTAGAAATATTATTAAGCCCGTACTCTTTGACTTTTTTTGACGATGTTAAAATTAATCCCTTCAGGAACAAATTATAATCAAACATTTCTCCGGCGATTTTTTTATCCTGATTATAATAATCGGTTGCAAAAGAATTAAACCGGCTGTTATTGTGTTTCAATAATGTTAGATATTTTTGCTTTTCACGGGCAGATAAAAAATCAAAATTTTCAAAAATGTTTTGAATAAATAATTCCATTGATTCGATAAACAAGGATTTTGCTTCTATTTTTTTATTTTTTTTGTACAGCACTTCGGCAAAAAAATTTAAGGATTTTACATAGTTCTTATGATTTTTTTCATAATTGAATCCTGCAATTCTGAGTGCTTCTTTAAATTGAATTTCAGCCGAATCATATTCTTTTAAAGCGTAATAAGCCTGGCCCATCATATATAGCTTGCTTACCAATTTGTAATGATTTGGATTTATACTTTTTAATATTCCTTGTGATTCGGACAGGGTAGCTATCACGCGTTTATATTCTTTTTTATAATAGTATATATTTGATAAACGACTTAATATTGAAGTATTAATTTTATTGCTTTTGCTAACCAAAGTATCAGTTATATTTAATGCATTTTTACAAAGCAATTCTGCTTTGGTAAATTCATTTCTTAATAAATAAATGAGTGCCAGGTTATTTAAAGTGTAAACATAACCAAGCCTTTTATTATTATTATATTCATATATGTTTCTCGCTAAAGTTAATTGCTTTTCTGCCAGGTTAAAGTTTCCAATTGTTGTATATAAGACTCCGAGATTATTTAGGTCTTGAGCAATATAAATATGATTTTCCCCAAAATTTGCCTTATCAATTTCCAACATTTTGCAATATAATTTTTCTGATCTGGCATATTGTCCTTTTGCATTATATAACGCACCAAAGTTGTTTAGCAAAGTTGTTTTATCGGGATGATTTTCACTCAATAGTTTATCATTTATTTTCTTTGCTTTATTGTAATATTTTTCTGCGCTTAATAAATTTCCGATGGAATAATACAATAGTCCGTAATTATTTAAAAAAATCGCATAAGCGATACTGTCTTTTATTTCAATCTGACTGTATAATGAAGAAATCTGTTTGCCAATGGATAAAGATTTTTCATATAATCCCATTTCCCTGTACAATGTTAATAAATTGTTCAGTCCGGTTAAATAATTTTCACTTTTATCACCGTGAAACTCTTTGTCAAAATTGATTGATTCAATAATTGCTTTTTCGGCTAATTTGAGTTCACCCATATAATAATATAAATTTCCTATCTCTTGCTTGTAAAAACTGTAATTTGAATCGGGAGGTGTTTCTAAGCCATCGTAAACTGCAATTTTTTGCTTCAGGTAATCTATTCCACCTTCAAAATCACCTGAATAAATAAATTCATCAATCTTATTACATTCCTTTTCATAAACAGATTCTTGTGCAAATATTACTGCATGGCCTGTTATTACTGTAATTAAAAAAATAATCCTGAAATTTTTCATTAGTCTATGTTTACCTCCCAACAAAGATAACGATATATAATTGATGTTTAAAAATAAAAAAATAGTTCTAAAAATAAAAAACAGGAGGTAAAAATTTCCAAAACGAATACCGAATTGCATATATAATGATAACAAGTGATGGAAAGAAGAATGGAATTAAGCGGGGAGTAGGGAGTAAAGGGCTTGGAGAAAAGGGTTGAGAGAAATTTTGTTACAAATATAATACTACAACTTTTTGATACCATGCTCCATGCAAAAAATACCCCAATTGGGGTATTGACACGGGTAGGATAATAATTTAGTTTTACGGCATTAAAAAAATCATCAAAGCCGATAATACAATTAATAATAATGTTTAACCAAAAAATTTAATCATTATGAAAAAGACAATTTTTAAAACAAATTGCATCATCATTTCAATAGCCATTATGTTGCAAATGACAGGAAATCCCACAACGGTTAAAGCAGCTGACCCTGTTAAAGGACAAAAAACAGCTAATACCCTGATGTACGTCGCTATTGGATGCTTAGTTGTGGGAGTAATTATAGCTATTGCAAGTAAAAATAAAAAGAAAAAGCAGCATACGAATTTACAACAGAGGATGAATTATTCAAAGTTTTACATTTCTACACCGATTGATTATAAGTTGGTGGCAGCAAAACAGGACAAAGCAAAACAAAATGATTTTGTTGTACATTTTTTAAAAAGCAATTCATGGACTTCGCCTGCTTCTAACTCTAATATAAAAACCGGTTTGCCGGATTTTTCTTTTGAAAAGAAATGGGACAATGATTTTTTTATACCAAACCATAAGTTACTTACATACAACTTAAAAATATCGGGATATAACTTTTAAAAACAGGAGGATTTATCATGAAAAAATTACTTTTAATTATCAGCATTTTAACAATTTCTTTTGGGCTTTCTGCCCAAACAGTAGTTTCAGGAAACATAACAGGGATTTGGGAACCCGGAGGTAACCCATATATTGTAGTAGGAGACATTAATATTGTTGACTCCCTGATTATTGAAGCCGGTGTATTGGTTCAATTCCAGGCAGGGGGATGGATGATTCAAGTTGGAGGAGGTGCCAGGTTTCTCGCCAATGGAACAATTGAAGACCCTATAGTTTTTGAACCTTACCAGGGTAATGAACCGGGGTTGTGGGATAAAATATTTATTAATGAATCTGGAGATGATGATACATTAAAATACTGCAGAATAAGGAATGCAGTTAATGGTATAAATGTCAAAAATAGCAATACGGTTGTATATGGTTGTGAAATATTTGGTAGCCTAACAGGTATACGGATTTATTCTAGTAGTTATTCATTTGCCAATATTATAAATTGTACATTATTTAATAATTCATATGGTATTGATGCAGATGGGTACTGGTCCTGGAATAATGCAGATGCAACTATTACAAACTCAATAGTAGCATATAATGGCACACATGGGATTAAAAATTCAAGTGGTGGTATAATTGGCGCAAATGATATTATTTATAATTGTTTTTGGGACAATGGATTAGATAATTTCTCAGGTATAACAATACCTTCAGGATTTGGTTCAAATGGAAATTTTCAAAATTACAATGGAGACTCATGTGATGTTAATTTTAATATATATTATGATCCTTATTTTGTTGATACAACCAATGCAAATTTCAACCTTATACCCAATTCAAAATGCATAGATGCCGGAACAAATTTAATACTTGGCGAGTTTACTTACGACCCGGATGGTACCATGCCGGATATGGGGGCAAATTATTATCCGCATTCCAATGCGGCTATCCTTACTTATAGCTTCCCACAGCAAACCGGACCTGCTGTTATTGAGCCTGAAGATAAAGAAATCACCATTGAGGTTGTAAATGGCACCAATGTTACAAACCTTATTGCGGAATTTAACCTTTCAGGCGGAGCATCAGCAACTGTTAATGGAACTCCACAAATCAGCGAGGTTACTGAAAATGATTTTACATTTCCGGTAACTTATGTAGTTACAGCTGACAATGGTGATACCCAGGAATGGTTAGTTACTGTAAATATAGCAACAGGAATAAATGAAATTTTAATTGAGAATATCAACATCTATCCCAATCCTTTCTCCAACAAAACAACCATTAAATTCCCAAACCCTAATCACTCAAATTATTTATTATCAGTTTTCAGTATTTCAGGAAACAAAATATTTGAAATGGATAATATTCAATCAGATAAAATTGAATTTGAAAGAGGCAACCTGCCCAAAGGGGTTTATCTGATTGAGCTAAAAGGGGAGAAGGTTTTTAGGGGGAAGATGGTGGTGAGATGAAAATTAAAAAAACCTTGAATTATTATTTAAATATTAACCATGAAAAAGATTTATCATGAAAAGATTTATTAAATTTAGTACAGCAGTCATATTTTTCGTATTTCTATTTTTATATTCTTTTGGACAAACCGATGATACAATTTTTACCGAAGATTTTGAATCAGGCTGGGGAAGTTGGTGGGCCGATAATGGATTATGGGAAGTTGGAGTACCTATTGTTGGTCCAACAATTACACATTCAGGTACAAATTGCGTTGGTACTGATCTAGATGGCAATTATCCATCAAATTCAAATACCCGCCTAATAAGCCCTTATATTGATTTGCCGTCCATATCAGGTGAAGATGTTATTCAATTGAAATTTTGGCAATGGTTTAGGCTTGATGAAACAAATTATGCTGGAAGTGGTTGGCAAAGGGATTTTTGTTACATACAAATTTCTGTAGCTGGTGGGGATTGGCAAAATATATTAAGTGAAATAAATGGGTGGAGCACAGTTTGGAGCCAAGTATGTTTGGATATATCAGAATATGCAGGCTCAAATATTCGAATTGCATTTTATATGACTTCAACATATTGGGCTAATGATAATGGTTGGTATATAGATGATGTTGAAATTTGTTCTGGACCACAAATATTCAATAATCCCGAAAATTTTGAAACTGGAATTGGTGATTGGAGCGCAGATAATGGATTGTGGGAATGTGGAATTCCGAATATTGGACCTGAATCAACACATTCTGGACAGCAATGTGTTGGAACAGATTTGAACGGTAGTTATCCCCAACATGCAAATACAAGACTTATAAGTCCTAGTATAACTTTACCGGCATTATCTGGAGATGATAAAATTCAACTTAAATTTTGGCATTGGTTCTGTCTTGATGAAACAAGCTATGCAGGAAGTGGTTGGCAACGTGATTATTGCTATGTGCAAATTTCTGTTGATGGGGGCGAGTGGCAGGATATTTTGGTCGATATATGTGGTTGGAGCACAGTATGGAGCCAAGTGTGTTTGGATATATCTGAGCTTTCTGAATCAAGTGTTAGAATAGCTTTCTACATGACATCAACTCATAGTGCTAATGATATTGGTTGGTATATAGATGATTTTGAAATTATCGTTGGGCCTCAATTATTTAACAATCCAGAAGACTTTGAATCAGGTATTGGTGATTGGAGTTCAGATAATGGACTATGGGAAGCTGGAATTCCAGTTATTGGACCTATTTCTGCTCATTCAGGACAAATATGTGTTGGAACAGATTTAAATGGAAGTTATCCTCAACATTCAAACACAAGGTTAATTAGTCCTGAAATAGATTTACCATCAATATCTGGTGAAGACATAATTCAATTAAAATTCTGGCATTGGTTTAGACTTGATGAAACAAATTATGCTGGAAGTGGTTGGCAAAGGGATTATTGTTTTGTGCAAGTTTCTGTTGAGGGTGGAGAATGGCAAAACATCTTAAGTGAAATAAATGGTTGGAGCACAGTATGGAGCCACGTATGTTTGGATTTATCAGAATTTGCAGGCTCAAATATTCGAATTGCCTTTTATATGACTTCAACATATTCAGCTAATGACAATGGTTGGTATATCGATGATGTTGAAATTTGTACTGGACCACAAATATTCAATAATCCCGAAGATTTTGAAAATGGAATTGGTGATTGGAGTGCTGATAATGGATTATGGGAAGTTGGGGAACCTACTTTTGGTCCATCAAATGCACATTCTGGGACCTATTGTGTGGGTACTGATCTCAATGCTAATTATCCTGCACATGCGAATACAAGATTGATCAGCCCTGAAATTAATTTAACCCCTATTTCGGGTCAAATTCCGATGCTCTTTTTTTATCAATGGTTTAAAATTGAGAATAATGATGATAAAGGTTTGATTCAACTCTCAGTGAATGGTGGTGAGTGGCAAACTGTATCTAGCCCGATAACGGGCACTAATGAAACCTGGTCACAATATGGATTAGAATTGTCTAATTATGTTGATTCAACAATAAGAATCGCATTTTATTTTACATCTGATCATAACACAGTATATTCCGGTTGGTATATAGATGATATAAGAATAGAAGGAATTATAAATACCAATGAAACCGATATCCTTACATACAGTTTCTCCGAACAAACCAGCCCGGCTGTTATAGACGCCAATGCACATACTGTAACCATTGAAGTTGAATACGGAACTAATGTAACCGGCCTTGTTGCTACTTTCACCCTCTCTGACGGGGCAACTGCTACTGTTGACGGAACTAATCAAATAAGCGGTGTTACAGCAAATAATTTTACAAACCCGGTAACTTATGTTGTCACTGCAGAAGATGTGGTAACAGTTCAAAATTGGGAAGTTACTGTTACAGTAGCGCTAAATGATGAAACAGATATCCTAACATACAGCTTCCCCGAGCAAACCGGCGCGGCTGCTATAGACCCGAATGCCCATACTGTTAACATTGAAGTTGAATACGGAACTGACTTAACTGACCTGGTAGCAACATTCACCCTTTCTGACGGTGCAACAGCAACTGTTGGCGGAGATAACCAACAAAGTGGCGTTACTGAAAATGATTTTACAAACCCGGTTACTTATGTTGTTACTGCAGAAGATGGTATCACTGTTCAGAACTGGATTGTTACTGTTACGGTAGCACCAAATACAGAAACCGATATCCTGACATACAGTTTCCTTGAACAAACGGGCCCTGCTATCATTGACCCGGTTTCCCATACTGTTGACATTGAAGTTGAATACGGAACTAATGTAACAAGCCTTGTAGCAACATTCACCCTTTCTGATGGTGCAACTGCAACTGTTAACGGAGTTAATCAAATTAGCGGAGATACAGAAAATGATTTTACAAACCCGGTAACTTATGTTGTTACAGCAGAGGATGGTGTAACTGTTCAGAACTGGATTGTTACTGTTGATATTGCTACTGGAATTGGAGAATATACAGCAGGGAATTTTAATATCTATCCTAACCCTTTCTCCCACAAAACAACCCTCAAGTTCACAAACCCCAATCACTCAAATTACAAATTATCAGTTTTCAATATCTCAGGAAACAAAGTATTTGAAATGGATAATATTAAATCAGATAAAATTGAATTTGAAAAAGGCAACCTGCCACAAGGGGTTTACCTGGTTGAACTGAAAGGGGAGAAGGTTTTCAAGGGGAAGATGGTGGTTAAATAATTTAAACATTACATTATGAAGACAACATTTACAATTCTAATTCTGGTAATTCTTTTAAGCATATGCTCTTACGCACAAAACCAGAATACTACCCTCATTGGCCATTGGGGATACGGTCCTTGCTATACATCTGAAGTAGTCAACGATTTAGTTTACATGGGAAGTGGATGTATGTTTTTGGTAATTGATATAAGTAATCCTTCCCAACCGGAAAAAATCGGAGAGTTGCTGTTAGCCGGTGTATTGAGAGATATTACAATTGTTGGAGACCACGCATACATTGCAGCCGGTGAAGAGGGTTTAAGGATCATTAATATAAGTAATCCATCAACATCTTATGAAGTGGGATCATGCAATCTGCCAAGTTATGCTGAACGCGTTGCCATTTCGGGAAATTTTGCCTATGTTATTGGCACTTCTTATTTGCGAATTATTAATATTAGTAACCTTGAATTTCCTTTTGAAGAGAGTTGTTATGTATTTATGCAAGGTATTGCTATGGACATTGCTTTATCAGGCATATATGCCTACGTGGTAGCTGGTTATTATGGATTGCATATAATCGATATCAGTGATCCTGTGGCCCCTAATGAAATTGCCAGTTATGATACCCCTGGTGGTGCTGCATGGGGTATAGCTGTTTCGGGCAGTTTTGCTTATATTACCGATATTACTGAAGGGTTATTTGTTATCGACATCAGTGAGCCATCAGATCCTTTTGAGGTGGCACTCTATAATACAGATAATTATACAATTGGGATCAGTATATTTGAAAATTATGCATATCTGGCTGAAGGTAGTGATGGATTAACCATTATTAGCATTAGTGATCCATTAAACCTAAATGAAGAAGGTCATTTAAATTTCGATGGTTATGTTCGGTCAACTGCTATTTCAAATGGATACGCTTATGCATCATGTCAATCTGCTGGATTACATATTATCAATGTTAGTAATCAATCCAATCCGTTCGAAGTAGGTTACTATGAAACTCCGGGATATGCTTATGGGATTACCGTATCCGGTGATTATGCATATATTGCTGACTCACAAGATGGTTTACGTATAATTAACATAAGCAATCCGGAAGCACCTTTGGAAGAGGGCTGGTGCTTTACACCTGATGGTGCTGAAGGAGTCGCTGTGTCAGGCAATTATGTATACCTTGCAGATGGTTCTTCTGCTTCTTTAGGTGGCCTTCACATTATCAATATCAGTGATCCAACTAATTCATTCGAAGAAGGGAATTTCAATACACTTGGTATTGCTCATGGTGTTGCAGTTTCGGGTAATTATTCCTATGTCGTTAATGGATATGGTCTTTGTATCATCAATATCAACAATCCGGCAACACCTTACCAAGAGGGTTACTACGACACACCCGGTGGTGCCAGGGGGGTCGCAATATCGGGCAGTTATGCATATGTAGCGGATGGTCTTGAAGGCATTCGTATCATCAATATCAACAATCCGGCAACACCTTACCAAGAGGGTTACTACGACACACCCGGTGGTGCCAGGGGGGTCGCAATATCAGGCAGTTATGCATACGTAGCAGATTATGATGCCGGCTTACGGATCATCAACATCAGCAATCCAACAGCACCGTTTGAAGAAGGATATTTTATTACACCTGGATATGCTTGGGCAGTTAAAGTGTCAGACAGCTATGCATATGTTGCAGATCAGTCAGATGGACTTCGTATTATCAACATCAATAATCCTGCGGACCCTTTCGAAGAAGGGTACTACAACACACCCGGCCTTGCTTATGGAGTCACCGTATTTGGTAATTATGCATATATGGCTGATAGAGATGCCGGTATGCTGATTATTAAAAATAACTTGGTTAATGATATTCCAGAAAACAAAATCCATAATGGAAATAATTTAGCTGTTTCTTGTTTCCCCAATCCTTTCTCCAACAGAACAACAATAAATTTCCACAATCCCACCCATTCAAATTACAAACTTTCAGTTTTCAGTATTTCAGGAAACAAAGTATTTGAAATGTATAATATCAAATCAGATAAAATCGAATTTGAAAAAGGAAACCTGCCTCAAGGGATTTATTTGATTGAACTGAAAGGGGAGAAGGTTTTTAGGGGGAAGATGGTGGTAAAATAAACAATAATATTTAGAACTATTTTAAAATACATAATTATGAAAAATTTTACTTTTTTTAGTTTTACTATTTGCTCTACCATAGCAATAATAATTTTTACTTTAAAGCTGAAAGCTCAAGATAGCCTGGTTTTTTATAGTGATACTACTGTTATTTGTACCAATATTACAGAACCTGATATCTCTTGTGAGTATAAGCCAGGGCCTGGTAATGAAGGATATGAATGGACATTGCCAGGATATTCACATGGTATTGATTGGGGAATACCGTTAACTGAACCTACAATAGGGGGTTGGACGTTAATTCCAATAAATTATCCAGGGGTTCACTGGATATGGCCGCGAAATTCGAATGGATTAAGTTGTGAACACGCATTTTTCCGTCATTCATTTGTTATACCGGATTCTACAATAGTGACATTCAGTACTATTGAGATTACTGCAGATAATGAATACATCTTTTATTTAAATGGAGTTGAAATTGGCAATGATGGGGATTGCCAGGATCCCTATGAGGGTGATCTTTGGAAAACTGCCGAAATATATGAACTTGAGACAAGCCTTTTTAATTGCGATGGAGGAGAAAATATACTTGCTGTTCATTGTTACGATAATTGGAGTGTCGCAGGTTTACGCTATCAATTAAAAATTGATCTTATGCCTACTTCAAGTGGCATTGACTACCCTGACACCAAAAGTAATTCGGGTTTAATTAATGTTTACCCTAATCCTTTCACTAATAAAACGACTATAGAATTCATTAATCCTGAAAATATAAACTATAACTTAATGATCACAAATTTAGCAGGAAACAAAGTATTTGAAATGGATAATATTAAATCTGACAAAATTGAATTTGAAAGAGGCAATCTTGCAAAAGGGGTGTATTTGATTGAACTTAAAGGGGAAAAGGTTTTTTGGGGGAAGTTGGTGGTGAGATAAATAATCATTAATTTTAAAAAACTAATTATTATGAAAAACTTACTATTAATCATGGCTATTATTTTAGCATTTGCGGATATCACTTTTGCTCAAGTGAATTTAGATTCAATGCTGGTAGCATATTATCCTTTCAACGGGAATGCAATTGATGAAAGTGGTAATGGGAATAATGGAGCAGTTAATGGGGCAGTACTCACGGAAGATAGGTTTGGAAATGAAAACTCTGCATTTTGGTTTGATGGTATTTCCAGTTTCATAGAAGTTCCTGACAACGAGAGTTTGGATATAGTTTCAGAAATCTCTATTTCTGGTTGGCTCAAAAAAGATTCAAATGTTCCCTGGGCCAGCATGGTCACCAAAGGTGGTGAATCTATGGAAGATAATAATTATACTATTCATAACAGTGTTGATGGGGGCATAATATTTACTGGATTTAGTGATACATCATGTATGAGTAGTGTTGGAATTGCTATTAATGAATGGCATTTTGTAACGTTCACATGGGATGGGTACATCGGGAAAATTTATATTGATAGCGAAGTAGATAGCTTGAGTTTTATATCGTATGATGGTGAGCTTTATCCTAATAATTTTAGTCTTTTTATTGGTGTAGATCATCCTGGAGCAACTGAATTTTTTCATGGTTATCTGGATGATATCAGGATATACAAAAGGTGCTTGAACGAAGAAGAAATAGTACTTTTATTTAATGAAGGCTTAACTAACGTAAAAAAACAAAAAATCCAAGCTGCTTATCAAATAAAGATATCGCCGAATCCTTTCAATATCAAAACAACAATCAAATTCCCCAACCCCACTCACTCCAATTACAAATTATCAGTTTTCAATATTTCAGGAAACAAAGTGTTTGAAATGGATAATATCAAAACCAATAAAATCGAATTTGAAAAAGGCAACCTGCCGGAAGGGGTTTATCTGATTGAACTGAAAGGGGAAAAGGTTTTTAGGGGGAAGATGGTGGTGAAATAAAATTTTAATAAATAATATTCACTAATCAAAAAAATCAAACAAAATGAAAAACACAGTAAAAATTCTAACAATTGCAGTTTTATTTGCAATCAGTTACCAGTCGTTTGCTCAGACTTTTGGAATAAAAGCAGGGCTTAATCTTGCAAACATGACCATAAAAGATGACGAGGAAACATACAGTGATGATCTCAAAATGAGGCCTGGGTTTAATGTTGGAGGAATGGTTGAAATTACATTGGTCAATGATCTTTCATTGCAGTCCGGTTTATTTATTTCTCAAAAAGGCTATAAGTATGAATTTGATGATAATTGGAAAGGGTCTGTTTCATTGTTATACGCAGAAATTCCGGTAACTGCAAAATACACATTTGATGTCGGCAAAGTTGGAATATATGGAGAAACAGGACCATATTTTGGTATGGGGTTGACAGGTTGGTATAAATCTGAATTTGAAGGAGAAAAAGATTCAGATAATATTGTATTTGGAAAAGACGAGGATTTTAAACTTCTTGACATTGGGATCAGATTTGGTGCAGGAGTTGAAATTAGCTCTGTTCAGATTGGATTGTATTATGACCTTGGCCTGGCCAATATATCACATGATGACTCAGGAGGATATAAAATGACAAATAAAGTGCTTGGATTTACAGTAGGTTACTGGTTTGGCAATAAGAAGTAAAGGGAATATTTTATTGCTTATAATTGCGATAAAAAATTGAATTTAAAAAAGGCAACCTACCAAAAGGGGTTTATTTGATTGAACTGAAAGGGGAAAAGGTTTTTAGGGGGAAGATGGTGGTGAAATAAAAATTAAAAATAATTAATAAGTAGAAAAATAATTAATCTTTAAAAACAAATAATCATGAAAAACTTAATTTTAACAATCAGCATTTTAACAACTTCTTTTGGGCTTTCTGCTCAAACAGTAGTTCCAGAGAATAATTTTTTAGATAGTTTTTTAAGGACAAGTTCAAACTATCCCTGGGATACACCAGATTTTGATGAGGTATGCCAACAGGAGTTTGGTAATGATTTTCTAATTGCAGATTGGAATAATGTTGTTGCTTTTGTTGACGAAAATGGATTTGAAGAGTTTTTTAACCAAACCGGAATGACATATTATCAAAGTAATGGATGGGTTACAAGAGATGGACAACACCTGTATTCTAGCAATCGACATTATTTTATTGAAAGGCATGATGGTAATGTGCCAGGTGGATGGCTGGTTCATGCAAGTATAGGATCTAACACTATTGATTTAGGATCCTGGCACAATTCACGACCAATCTTATGTTATAATAGTAATACAACAGATATAACAGAAATTGCATCTCAAAATTTACTTACAATAGGTCCCAATCCCTTCTCCAATAAAACAACCATTGAATTCCCCAATCCCAATCACTCAAATTACAAACTATCAGTTTTCAGTATTTCAGGAAACAAAGTATTTGAAATGGATAATATCAAATCAGATAAAATCGAATTTGAAAGAGGTAATCTGCCAGAAGGGATTTATCTGATTGAATTGAAAGGGGAAAAGGTTTTCAGGGGGAAGATGGTGGTGAAATAAAACAGACAATTAGAAAATAACAAAACAATATTTAAACTTTAAAAACAACAATCATGAATAACCTATTTAAAATCACAATTTTCCTATTAACATTTTGGGGGAATACTTTCGCCCAAGTGAACCTAGATTCAATGTTAGTTGCATATTATCCTTTTAACGGAAATGCGATTGATGAAAGCGGAAATGGAAATGATGGAACTGTTTATGGGGCCACATTAACAAGCGATCGTTTTGGAAATGATAATAGTGCATACTATTTTGACGGAGAAGAAGATTATATTACAATTGGAGAGAATGTAAAACCTCCTTTTCCAGTATCAATTAGCTCCTGGATATATCTAAATGAAATAAAAATAGAGTGCATTATCAGAAATGATAAAGTGGATAGTGGCTCTTACCGTTATGGGCTTGCAATCTATATTATGTCAGATGGAAAGATTAAAGCTGTTTATTATGAAGGATTTTCAGCAAGTTGGAATAGGCTAGGTAAAGAGTCGAACGATTCAATAGCTACTATAGGAGGTTGGCATCATTATTTAGTTGTATTTGCTGAGCATATGAATATAAAATTGTATTGGGATGGCACAGAAATAGAGGGTGAATATGATGGCACTGGTTCAGGCATGAGCTACTCCAGTGATATTGGAACTATTGGTCATTTTAAAACTAACACAGGTCCGCCCCCCAATAGATATTTTAATGGTTCTATAGATGATATTCGCGTATATGAAAGAGTACTTTCGGAAGATGAAATTAATGCTTTATATATCGAAGGAAACCCTTCTTTCGTTGATGAGCTAAAACAGTGTACTTCAAATTTAAAAATTTATCCTAATCCATTTTCTTCCGAAACTTCAATAAATTTTAGTAATCCCAATAACTCAAATTACAAACTATCCATCTTCAACATCTCAGGCAACAAAGTATTTGAAATGGACAACATCAAATCAGATAAAATTGAATTTAAAAGAGGCAATCTACCAGAAGGGGTTTATATGATTGAACTCAAGGGGGAAAAGGTTTTCAGATCGAAGATAGTGGTAAAATAACATTCAATAAAAACGAAAATGCAAAAATTTACAATTCTTCTGGTAACTCTCATTTGTTTTCAAATTTGTGTTTCATCTCAATCTTGCCTGCCTGAAGGTATTAGTTTTGATACACAGGAACAAATTGACAACTTTCAAAATAATTATCCCGGATGTACTGAAATAGAAGGGAGCGTTTCCATCGATGAGGAAGATGACCCTATCACTAATTTAAATGGATTAAGTGTATTAACCGCCATTGGCGGAACCCTTACCATTTGGTGGGATCACCACCTGGCAAACTTATCAGGACTTGATAACCTGACAACTGTTGGAGGAAATGTTGAGATTTGGGAAAACTTTACCCTGAATAGTTTATCCGGCCTTAACAACTTATCTTCAATTGGAGGATATCTTGATATTTGGACAAACAAAGAACTGACAAGCCTGGAAGGACTGGAAAACCTAACCTCCGTTGGGAATTACCTTCTAATCTGGGATAATGATGCTTTGACAAATTTTGAAGGTTTGGGCAATCTTTCTTCTGTCGGGGGAGAATTTGAAATTTGGGAAAATAATGCCCTAACTAATTTATCGGGACTAAACAATTTGTCTTCAATTGGTGGTCTTGATATTTATGACAATAATGCACTTACCAGTTTATCTGGCTTTAATATATTAACCTCTATCGGAGGGCAATTATGGATTGATGATAATGATAACCTGACAAGTTTATCAGGAATGGAAAATCTTACTTCAATTGAGTGCTTACAGATAGAAAATAACGATGCTTTAATAAGTTTATCTGGTTTGGATAATATAGATGCAGGCTCGATTCAGGACTTGTATATTTTCGAAAATGCACTCTTATCTACTTGTAATATTAAAAGTGTTTGTAACTATCTTGTAAATCCTATTGGGGATATTGAAATATATGATAATGCAAATGGCTGTAATAGTCAAGCTGAAGTAAAAACAGCATGTGATATGTCTGTTGAGTATATTGAGTATGGAAATGAAATATGTATATTTCCAAACCCATTTTCAGAAAAAACCACCATAAAATTTACCAACCCCAATCACTCGGATTACAAACTATCAGTTTTTTGTATCTCAGGAAACAAAGTATTCGAACAAGATAACATTAAATCAGATAAAATTGAATTTAAAAGAGGCAAGCTGCCAAAAGGGGTTTATCTGATTGAACTGAAAGGGGAAAAGGTTTTTTGGGGGAAGATGGTGGTGAAATAAAAAAATTATTATTTTCGCATTTTGCTACAATAACTAAAACAGAAAACTAAACCAAATAAAGACTTTTATAATTAATTATAGTACTAACTAAATTTTATTTATCATGAAAAAAGTTGCATTTTTAACAGTAGCATTTGTTTTGTTCGTATTTACGATTGTAAATGCACAGGAAACATTTAAACCTTCTGCCGGTAATTTCACCGCAGAAGTCGAGTTCAGGCCTTTAAGTGCCAGTCCGATTAACCTGACATATTTCAGGGGCAGGTATTTTACCAGCAGCAATTTTGCTGTAAGAACGGGGATAAACATTTATTTCAAAAATCAGAAAGAAGAACCTAACGAAGGGAAAGATGAAAGCAAACAATCAACCTTCTTGTTTGGTATTTATCCGGGAATAGAAAAACATTTCGGGGATATGAGACGGCTATCACCTTATATAGGAGGTGAACTGGCAATTGCCTATAAAACATCCAAAGATTCTTATACTGACAATACAGGTACCAGCCAGGTAGAAACGGTTTATACCGGCGCCTGGTCCAACGGTTCTGAAAGAGGATATTTTTCCATAGGCCTAAACTTTATTATTGGAACTGATTTCTATTTAAGTAAAAAACTTTTTATGGGAATTGAAATGGGATTCGGACTGCAAAGTGTAACAGATAGCGAAGTAAAAATTGAGCAAACCGGGGAATCGGATGTAACAGCTAGTGAAAAAGCCAGCGTAATGGAATTAGGGGTAAATTTTAATCCGGCCATCAGGCTGGGGTATTCTTTCTGATAACATGAGAGCGGGATAACGGAGTAACATCCGTTATCCCTTATTTAACTTGTTAATTAAAAAATTTGTCTTATGAAAACAACAATACGTTTATTACTCGCTTTTGCAGTTGTTATTATCTTTTCAATAAGCTGCAATAAAGAAAACAACGATATTCAACCAAAACAAAAAAGTTCTTTCATTTCCGATCATAATAATAAAATTTTCGCCGGAGAAAATCACGGTAACCTCTTTGCCGCAAACAAATTTAAATCCTTTTTAGCCAATATTAATGCTCAGTATTTATTTGCGAACAATACCGGGAATTATAATTTCTCGGGAGGTACACCAGGTGAAGGTGGAGACCAACCTCCCGGACAGGGAATAGGAAGCTTTACTGCAAACGGAGTTACTCATCCATTGATTTTCGGGGCATATTATAATTATTATGACGGCTGGTTCGATTTATTTATGATTAACAAAATACTATCAGGACCTGATGATGAGTTTATAGATGTTAGCGGGATCATGTTTGAACTAATATCCAACTCGGCTAACGAAATAACATCCGGCACCTACTATTACTCAGAATCGGAAAATCCATTCACTTTCCCTTATGCAAATGTAGCTATTAATGCCAATACCCAAAATGAGGAATATTTTGATTTAATAGACGGTAGCTTGAGTATTATAAATTCCGGCAACAGTTATACCATTAATTTTGAAGGTACACTTGACAATGGAGGTACTGTAACCGGATATTTCACCGGACAACTCGCGGATTATAGTGATAACCCTGAACCAACTCCAAGCTACAATATGACAGCCAGCATTAATGGGAGTTCATGGTCAGCGCAATATGCTTCTGCATATATTTACGAATATGATGGTTATATAACCATAAACGGATCGAATAACTTAAATGAAGGTATTGATATTACGCTGGATATTTCTTCGGTTTCAGCCGGAGCTCAGTTAACCATTGACAATGGTGGTGTAATTGGTGCCTATTATACTGATGGTGTGAATTACTATTATACTGATTTTTATGCCTATGTAAATATATCGGCTTATAATTCAAGCACCGTTTCAGGTACTTTTGGATTTGAAGCAGAGGATTACTATTCCGGTGATATTGTTACGATAACAAACGGTGCATTTAGTAATGTTCCGATTTATTAATGATCAATAAGAAGATCCCGGTTAAACCGGGATTTTTTTTATTTATACTCTTTCAGTTTATCAAATAAATCATCTTCTTATGAGTTAAAAAGAGGTAATCTTAAAATGGAGTATATATAGCTGAACCATAGCTCTTTCGGATTTGAGCGCCGGCATTGCACGTTGGTTAATCCGAAAGTAAATAATACATTGATTTACAATCCAACTCCATATTCAAGGCAGAGTAGTCGGTTAATTACCGCTATTCTGTTTTGGATTACAAATCCGTCAATCATTAATTTTCGGATTAGCTTTCCC
The DNA here is from genome assembly GCA_016783885.1 of Bacteroidales bacterium. Classification (GTDB taxonomy): domain Bacteria; phylum Bacteroidota; class Bacteroidia; order Bacteroidales; family JAADJA01; genus JAADJA01. Next base: position 79,050 of record JADHVR010000002.1, on the reverse strand, counting down.
GCATTTCCTCTCTCAAATCCGAAAAAGCCCGTTATTTTATTCTAAAGAAAATTTAATAATGAAATAAAGTAACAACTTAAATTGCAATATTTAAAGGGAAAAATAAGCGATTCTTTTAATATAAAACTTTATCTTTGTAGAAATGTAAAAAAACTAACATTTATTTATCATGTTACAGGAAAATTTTGTTATTGATAAAAAAGGTAAAAAAATCGCCATTCAGATACCTATAAGGGTTTATGAGAAATTACTTGCCGATTCGGAAGAGCTCGAAGACATTAAAGAATATCGTAAGGCAAAAACGCATAAAAGCGAACCCATCCCGTTTGACCAGGCTTTTCGGGAAATTGAAGTCGGTTTATAATGAGGTATATTGTTTTTATTGAGCGCTATGCTCAAAAGCAAATAATGAAGCTTGACAAAAAGGCTATTCCAATAATAAAATCAGCTATTGCTTCGCTCGCGGCAAATCCACGGCCTTATGGTTATATTAAATTAAAAGGTGAAAATGCATATCGTATTCGTGTTAAAAATTATCGTATTATCTATGAAATCAACGATGAAAAAATTATTGTAACTGTTGTTTCAGTCGGGCATAGAAAAGATATTTACTATAAATCTAGAAGTTAATTGAAATTACGAATTCAAATCTAAAAACAATAATCAAGGTAAAAAGAGTGGTATAAATCAATTAAACCTTTACAATGCATAAGCTTCATATTGTGCCACAGCTCTTTCGGATTTGAGCGCTGGCATATTGCGTTGGTTAATCCGAAAGTAAATAATACATGGATTTACAATCAAACTCTATATTCAAGGCAGAGTAGTCGTTGGTGTAAAATATTTTTTTCTAATAAATCTCCAGAACTGCTTTCGGATTGCATATATAATTATAAGGTGATGATAAGAAGAACGGAAATATAGGGATTACCTGCATGGGGAAAATATACCATGCAGGTAATCCTTTTTTACATCCTCTCCATCATCGCCTCCACAATATTAGATGCGCCTTTGGCAATTTGCAGAATATTAGCATCAAGCATATAGCATGGAGTTGTGAAAACAAGATTTTTTTCATCGACAATCACTTCGCCATGATCGGTTTGTTTGTGCGTGGCGCCCATTTTTTCAATAGCTTCGGCAGTACCGGCATCTTGCCCGATAGTTACTTCTACATCTCTAAAAATTTTTGCCATGAACACAGGTGAGATACATAAAGCGCCGATAGGTTTATGCTGTTCAGCCGTTTTTTGAATGGCGTTTACTACATCATCATTAATTGTACAATCAGGTCCTTTGAATGCAAAATCGCAAAGGTTTTTAGCAGCGCCGAATCCACCCGGGAAGATCAGCGCATCAAAATCTGACGGGTTGTACTCTTTCAAATCCTTGATATTCCCCCTGGCAATACGTGCTGATTCTACCAGTACATTCCTGATTTCATTCATCTCCTCGCCGGTGATGTGATTGATCACGTGGTGCTGTGGAATATCGGGAGCAAATATTTCGTATTCTGCTCCCTGTTTTTTAATGGCAAGCATAGTTAAAGTGGCTTCGTGGATCTCTGCTCCGTCAAAAACTCCACAACCTGATAGTATCACTGCAAATTTTTTCATAACATAAATATTAAAATTTTAAAAACTTATTCCCTCTATTCTATCTGCGAATTTAACCTTTTTTTTACTTTTGTCAAAATTTTTCAAAATGGAATCAAAAAAAGAAATTGTTGAGAATTGGTTACCGAGGTACACAGGAACTTATCTTGATGAGTTTGGTGAATATATATTACTGACCAATTTTCAAAGTTATCTTGAAATGTTTGCCAGGTGGCATAATGTTCCCATAAAAGGCAAAGACCGTGCTATGCCCAGCGCCACAGCCGACGAGATCACCATGATCAATTTCAATATGGGAAGCGCCAATGCTGCAACAATTATGGACCTGTTAAGCGCCGTAAAACCCAAAGCTTGTCTTTTCCTTGGGAAATGTGGTGGTTTGAAAAAGAAGAATGAATTAGGCGATTTGATTTTACCAATCGCTGCCATAAGAGGCGAAGGAACATCGAATGATTTTTTTCCTCCGGAAGTACCGGCTCTTCCTGCATTTAGCCTGCAGAAAGCAATATCCACAACTATCCGCGATCATGGCAGAGATTACTGGACAGGAACAATCTATACTACGAACAGAAGGGTTTGGGAATACGATAAGCAATTTAAAAAATATCTGCGTAAAACACGCAGCATGGCTATTGACCTTGAAACAGCAACCCTGTTTACTGTTGGATTTGCTAATGAAATACCAACCGGCGCCTTGTTGCTTGTTTCTGATCAACCGATGATATCTTCGGGTATTAAAACCGAGCAAATCGATAAAAAGGTATCAGTGAAATTTGTTGAAGAACATTTGAAAATTGGAATTGATTCATTAAAGCAATTGATTAATGACGGACTTACTGTTAAACATTTGAGGTTTTAAAAGATGAAATTAGAACAAATAATAAATGACCTGAAAAACAAAATTTATTACCCTGTCTATTTTCTGGGAGGAGAGGAGGCTTTTTATATTGATGAAATTTCGGGTTTTATTGAAAAAAATGTTCTTACCGATACCGAAAAAGAATTCAACCAGACTGTTATTTACGGACGGGAGACTGATGTGCCTTCCATCATCAGTTATGCCAAACGCTACCCAATGATGGCAAACTACCAGGTGGTTATCGTTAAAGAAGCACAGGATGTTAATAAAATTGAGGAACTGTCTTCTTACATTAAAAATCCGCTAAACTCCACCCTCCTTGTTATCAACTATAAATACAAAAAAATCGATAAACGAAAGTCCTTTGCCAAACTCATCGATAAAAAGGGTGTATTATTCGAATCGAAAAAACTTTATGATAACCATGTGCCGGGATGGATAACTAATTATGTTCAACAAAAGGGATATAAAATTACTCCAAAAGCATGTATGATTCTGGCTGACTTTCTCGGGACAGATCTTGGCAAAATCGTGAATGAAATAAGCAAGCTGATCTTAAATATTCCTGAAAACTCAGAAATTACCGATGAACTGATAGAGCAGAACATAGGTATCAGCAAGGATTTTAATGTCTTCGAACTGCAAAATGCCATAGGCAAAAAGGAAATTTTTAAAGCCAATCAGATTGCCTGGTATTTTGCTGCAAATCCAAAAGAGAATCCATTTGTAAAGACCATTATTATTCTTTATGGCTATTTTTCAAAATTGCTGATCTATCACCAATTAAAGGATAAATCGCAAAATAGTGTGGCGGCTGCTTTGTCGGTACATCCTTTTTTTGTTAAAGACTATCAAGCTGCTGCAAGGAATTACAATTATAAAAAACTTACAAACATTATTTCGTATTTACATGAATACGATTTGAAGGTAAAAGGAGTAGATAACGTATCAACAACGGAAGGGGAATTGCTGAAGGAGTTATTGTATAAAGTTTTACATTAAACCCGTTGAAAAGTAAATTGCAAAGAACAGCATAAATATTATATAGAATCTCAATGTATTAGCAATAATTTATTTTGCAAACCTGTTTTCTACGGGTTTAATCTTTCTGAAATGTATATTTAAGTTTTAAAAAAAATAAAAAATAAAAAATAAAATTATTACTTTTGCCCCCCAAATTATAAACCGAAGCTTTTGCGCAGGTTTATTTTCAAAGTAAAGAAGATTGAATTACTTGAAAGACTTTATTATCCCGTTCAGAGGGTTAAGCATTGGAGTTCATAAATATAAATGGGAAATAGATAAGAAGTTCTTTGAGACTATTGAAAACCCTGAAATAGACAATAGTAATCTATACGTTGATCTGAAACTGGAAAAACAAGAAAGGATGCTTATTCTTAATTTTACTATCACCGGTAAAGTGACTGTAAAATGCGACCGATGTTTAGATGACCTTGATATTTCAGTTGATAATAATGAGGTTTTATTTGTTAAATTTGGTTCGGAACGCAAAGAAGAAACTGAAGAAGTACTCATTATTCCCGAATCGGAGTACCAGATCGATGTCAGCCGGCTAATCAACGAATTTGTAACCTTATCGCTTCCTTTAAAAAAGGTTCACCCAATGGATGAAAACGGAAACAGCCTTTGTAACAAGGAAGTGATTAAAAAAATAGATGAAATCGCAGAAACAAAAACAATTGATCCCAGATGGGAAAAGCTGAAGAATTTAAAAATTGAATAGAAACTTATAAATACATAGAAAAATGGCTCATCCGAAAAGAAAAATATCAAAGCAAAGAAGAGATAAAAGGAGAACCCATTATAAGGCTAAGGCACCTGTATTGGCTACTTGCCCGGCAACCGGCGAAGTACACAAATATCACAGGGGTTATTATGTTGACGGAGACCTTTATTATAAAGGTAAACTGGTTTACTCTAAATCTGAAGCCGAATAATAATTTTAAGACTCTTTCTTATTAATTAAAAATTCTGTTGATGAAAATCGGATTAGATGTTATGGGCGGTGATTATGCACCTGAAGCTACAATTCAAGGTGCTGTTTTAGCCCATAATGAACTTCCTTCATCAGACAGCATTTTTTTATTTGGTTCAAAGGGAACCATAATAGACAAATTAAAAGAAATCGGAGCTGATCCTAAAAATTTCAGTATTGTTCATGCCCCTGATGTGATCGGGATGGGCGAGCGTCCTATCAAAGCCTATACACAAAAACCGGAATCCAGCATTGCTGTCGGACTCAAATACCTGAAGAATAAAAAAATTGATTCCTTTGCCAGTGCAGGCAACTCAGGCGTTACTCTTGTTGGCGCTATGTATAGTGTGAACACCATACAGGGTGTTATCAGACCCAGCACTTTAGCTATAATCCCCAAAGAAAACGGTGGTAAGAATATTATGCTGGATGTAGGGACAAACCCCGACATAAAACCTGACGTCCTTTATCAATTTGCTATATTAGGATCGCTTTATTCCAAATATGTACTAAATATTCGCAATCCCAAAGTTGGTCTTCTCAACATCGGGGAGGAGGAAGAAAAGGGCAACCTGTTATGTCAATCATCTTTCCGTCTGATGAAAGATTCAAAAGATTTCAACTTTTATGGAAATATAGAAGGCAGGGATTTATTCAACGATAAAGTTGACGTCATCGTCTGTGATGGTTTTACCGGCAATATTGTGTTAAAGCAAATCGAAGCCATGTATCGCATAATGGTCAAGCGAAACCTGATGGATGATTATTTCAATAAGTTCAACTATGAAAATTATGGCGGAAGTCCTATCCTGGGGGTAAATGCTTCAGTTGTTATTAGTCATGGTATTTCAAACGAAAAAGCCATTAAAAACATGCTTTTTCTCTCAAAAGAAATCCACGAAGCTAAACTTACCAGGAAGATTAAAAGAGCTATGAATAAATACATTCAAAGTAAATAAATGCTATTTTTGGGATTTCATTAATTTTTTGTATCAATATAAAATGACAAAAATTATAGCTGCAATAACAGGTGTACAGGCGTATGCTCCTGAGTATCTCCTTACTAACCGGGAGTTAGAAAAAATGGTAGATACAACCGATGAATGGATCACCACACGCACAGGTATTAAAGAAAGACATATTCTAAAAGGTAATGGACTGGGTACTTCCGATATGGCTGTTGAAGCCGTTAAAGGATTGTTACAAAAAACCAATACTTCTCCCGATGAAATTGATTTAGTAATATGTGCTACGGTAACACCCGATATGGTATTTCCGGCTACTGCCAACATTATCAGCGATAAAGCAGATTTAAAAAATGCATTTAGTTTCGATATTAATGCTGCTTGTTCCGGTTTTTTATATTCCCTTATTACGGCTTCCAAATATATTGAATCGGGCAGCTATAAAAAAGTACTTGTAATCGGAGCTGATAAAATGTCTTCTATTGTCGATTATACCGATCGTGCAACTTGCGTTATTTTTGGCGATGCTGCCGGTGTGGTGCTTTTAGAACCTTCAGAAAACGGATATGGCATTCTGGATTCTATCCTCCGGACGAATGGATCAGGAAGGATTCATTTGCACCAGAAAGCAGGGGGATCGGTTCGTCCGCCAAGTCACGAGACTATTGACGCAAAGGAACATTTTGTTTACCAGGAAGGTCAGGCGGTGTTTAAATTCGCTGTGTCCAGTATGGCAGATGTTTCGGTTGAAATTATGGAAAAAAATGGACTAACAACCAAGGATATTGCCTGGCTCGTACCTCACCAGGCAAACCTTAGAATAATAGAGGCAACTGCAAGAAGGATGGGACTTGAAAAAGAAAAGGTGATGATCAATATTCAGCGATATGGAAATACTACTAATGGTACAATCCCAATGTGCCTGTACGAATGGGAAGACCAATTAAAGAAAGGAGATAATATTATTCTGTCAGCTTTTGGAGGAGGATTTACATGGGGGGCGATTTACGTGAAGTGGGCTTATGATGGAGGTAAATAAAAATTTATTATTTTTATCCAGATTTTAAAATTTATTTTGCTTTGAAAAAGTCAGAATTATCATATCAGAATATAATTTCTATTGAAAAGTTAAGAGATACTTTCAGAAATCTCATCAAATGAAGCAAATACCTTCCTGACATCTTCAAGAGAATTACACTCCATAAGCTCTGCCCGGATTTGTGCAGCGCCATAAAAACCGGATGTGTATATCTTGAAAAACCTTTTCAGGATGGCAAAATTCTTTTCTTTATCCCATGTCTGAACAAATGAGGAGGCGTGTTCCCAAAGCAATGATAGTCTTTCCTCCGGTGATCTTTCGTTTTTATTTCTACTGAAAAACCACGGATTCTGAAAGATGCCTCTTCCTATCATAATACCATCAACTCCGTACTCCTCCGCTTTTCTAAATCCCTCTTCCAGGCTGAATACATCACCGTTTCCATGGATCAAGGTATCTGACTCCATCTGATCTCTCAAATTTACTGCTTTCCTAACTTCATTCCAGTCAGCCGTTCCTTCCGTTTGTTGCTTTTGAGTTCTGCCATGAACAGTGATAACCGCAGGATTTGTTTCAAGCAAATTACCTATCCATTCTTCGGTAACCACCTTACTGATCCCTGTCCTGGTTTTCACGCTGACAGGTATGTTTGAAGCCTCTTTGGTGGCAAGAATAATTTCTTTTGAAAGCTCCGGTTGGGCTATGAGAGCGGAGCAGGCGCCTTGTTTTACGATTTTCTTAACCGGGCAACCCATATTAATGTCAATTCCGTCAAACTGATATTCCTGGCATATTTCCTTTGTGGCTTTGTAAAATTTTTCGGGATCGGTTCCCCAAATCTGGGCGACGAGTTTCACATTCTTTTTGTCAAGCAACCTGCGTTCTGATTTATTCACCTGTATGCGGTGCTTAACTTTTGGCTTGCCAATTTCATGACAGAAACCATCAATTGACATAAATTCACTGAAAAGAACATGAAGATAATCGGGGCTGGAAACACTTAAAACAATCTCTCTGAAAACAGTATCCGTAACGTCCTCCATTGGGGCGAGAGTGAAAACCGGTTTTTTCAGTTGTTTCCAGAAACTACTCATTTGATTCTGTCGGTCCAATATTCAGGATATCTGTGGTGATGCGCTATTGCAAGAATTAAAATATATTTATCTTCAATATTTCAAATACAAAAATAATCATAAAACAATAAAATTTATGGTTATAAAATTATTCATTTTTAATTTAAAACCCGTTCAAATCCATCGTTACCGTCGGTATTAGCAAAAGCCAACCCAGTATCATTAAAATAATCATAAAAGGAATAATCCACTTTACCCATTTATCGTAAGGAATTTTAGCAACGCCAATCACACCTATCAATACGCCGGAAGTGGGAGTAATCATATTTGTAAACCCATCGCCAAACTGGAATGCCATGATGGTTGCCTGTCGTGAAAGGTTTACCAGGTCGGAAAATGGAGCCATTACCGGCATAGTCAGCGCTGCCTTTGCCGAACCGGAAGGGATAATTATATTGATCATATTCTGAATAACATACATCACACTCACCGTTCCGAATTTTCCCATCCCTTGCATTGAGCGTGAAACACCGTGAAGGATGGTGTCAATCACTTTACCATCTTCGAGAATGACCAAAATGCCGCCAGCCAGCCCGACAATCAACGCTGCAGAGAGAATATCCTTTACCCCTTCAAGAAACAACTTTGTTATTTCATTTGCCCTATTACTCATTGCCACACCTGAAAATATTCCCATTGCAAAAAACAGCGTGGCAATTTTCATAATGTACCAGCTATAGCCCATTACTCCAACTATCAGAAACACAATTGTAAACATCAACAGGTTTAATACAAAAAAGTGGACAGACTTCCGAAGAGTAAGAATACTTGTAATAATAAACAAACCTGTACAAACTGGAACCATTGGTAATACAGCAGAAGCATTCCCGATTTTCATTTCGGTTTGAGGATAGAAATAAGAAAAAATAATTAGTCCTGTAGAAATGAAAACAAAGACAAACCATGCAGATGGCGGAGTATGATATTCAATAGATTCTACATTGGCATTACCTCTTTTTCTCCAGTATTCATCATCACTGTAAACTAAAGATGCTTGCGGGTTCTTTTTAATTTTATTTGCATAGCGAAGAACCCAAATAATTCCAACTGTATTTAAAACAAACCAGCAAAATAGTCGATATTCAAATCCGGAGAACAAAGGCAAATCGGCTATTCCCTGTGCTATCCCAATCGTAAAAGGATTTAAAACAGCCCCCGCAAAACCCAGGCCGGCAGCCACAAATACCATATTCACACCAACAATAGAATCATATCCCATTGAAATGGCAAGCGGAACAATGATAATAATAAACGCAATGGTCTCTTCACTCATCCCGAACACTGCCCCGAAAATGCTGAACATGATCATAACTAAAGTGATAATAATGTTGCTTACCCCTAACAACTTAAAGAGCTTAATATGCTCAATTTTTTTTGTGAACTTAAGGAAAGAAAAGATGCCCACATCAATAGCTTTGCTGTTGTTCATAATCCAGAAAGCGCCGCCTATCATCAGGATAAAAACAATGATACCTGATTGCCTCTCGAATCCTTTGAACAAGGCTCCAAAGACCTGCCAGGTTTGGGCATTGCTCTCTACATAATGAAATGAGTCTTTGTCGATAACGGTTCGCTCAACACCATTCACGATTTTTATCTGCCTGTCGTATTCACCACCGGGAATTATCCATGTAAGAACCGCAGCAATTACTATGATATAAAAAATGATAACGTAAGTGTGTGGGATTTTTTTGAACATAAATCCGAAAATTGAATTCTGCCAAAAATAAGCAATTTTTTATCTGTATGAGTGCGTTAATGTGTTTAAGTATTAATGTTGATGATATTTGCATGACTTTTTTATTAGAATCTCTAATAAAATATTTACTATTTAAAACAATATAGCAAGTTTTTAATAAAATGTTCAAGGCTTTCTTGTTACATTTGAAAAAAATTATGGAAAAAGAAATAAAAAAATTCTGTATTGAAAATTCTAAAAAAGAAAAAATCGATTTTAGCATTTTTCAAAATCCCATAAATCATTATAATAAATATGGTAACAATTATTCTTTTAATAAATTCAAAGGAGATATTTTTGAAATACTTCTTTCAGAATTGTTTCTCGGGAATGGGTATTTAGTTAATAGAGTTGGGGAAAGCGGAAATGATGGCGGATGTGATTTGATAATCAAACATCCCAAAGATAATTCAATAAGATTTATTCTTCAGGCAAAAAATTGGAATAAAACCATTGATAAGTATGATATAAAAAAAGAATTTTCAAAATTCCAAGATAATTATAAAAAACAAAATAATCTAAGCAATAGTCATTTTTGTTTTGTCTCTTGGAAATATGTAAAAGGAATAAAAACCAAAATAAATACTGAGCTTAATATAAATGTATGGGACGAACATGATATAATAAACAATCTTTTTAGAAACTATCATAAACTTCATCCTAAAACTCCAAGTATTATATTAGAGCCATATCAGAAAATCGCATTTAAAAAAATAAAAAGTTACTGGAGTGACAACAAACGTTGTTACGTAGAACATTCTACCGGTACAGGTAAAACATATATAATTGCCAAACTTGTAGAAGTTCTTCTTTTAAATGCTAAAAATAAAATACTAATTCTTTCCCCTTCTGCTTATATAAACGATAGAATTAATGAACTTTTAAAAACAGTTATTCCAAGTAGCAATATTGCAATGAAATTTAAAGTGGCTAAAATTGTTAATATACTGACTTATCAATATTTATACCATAATTCAGCAATTATTCCCTCAAATAATTTTACTCATATTATTATGGATGAAGCTCATCGTGCCGGAGCACCTGAATGGCATGAAATAGGTTTATTACCAATTATTAACAATGAAACAAAAATTGTTGGATTGTCAGCAACAATGCAGAGATATTCTTCCGGCATAGATATTAAAGAATTTTTGGGAAATAATTGTGCAGGGGAATTGAGTTTATTTAAAGCAATGGCATTAGGTATATTGCCTTCTATAGGTAAATATGTTTATTCTGTTAGAGATATTGATTCAAAAATCAACGAAATAAAACTTGAGATTAAAACCAAATACAAAAAATTTCCAGAGAAAAAAGAGCGTGTTTTAAGTAAATTAGATGCAAAACAGATTAAAGATTATTCAATTCAGAATATTTTATATAAATATTATAGTTCAATTCAATACCAAAAAATAATAGTTTTTTGCGAAGGAATTGAACACACAATTGATACCATCGCATTGTTAGAAAAAACCTTTATAAAATTTAGTAATGTTATGATTGATAAAATTACTTCATGGGGAAGCAAAAAAGATAATAAATACATTTTAAACAATTTTTCCAGTATAAAACCCAATAAAAATCAAATAAATATCATTGTTGCCATTGATATGTTAAATGAAGGAATTGATGTATCCGGTATAGATTCAATAATGCTTTTCAGAAAAACCGAATCCCCAAGAGTTTATCTTCAGCAGATTGGCAGAGCATTAAGAAAGCATGGTAAGGACAATCCGCTAATATTTGATTGTGTATTAAACTATCAAAATGTTAAAATAAACCTTCACGAAGAATCACAAAAGGAGATAAAACGTTATCGGAACTCATTGGATGATTTTGGGCTTGCAGAAATCGAAATACCAAAGACAATAAGTATAAAAGATGAGGTTAAGGGTATTTCAAAGATAATTGAAGAAGTTGAGGCAAAATTAAATTTTTATCGTTCATACGAAAATGCAAAAGAAGCAGCTCAAAAAATAGGTATCAAATCAGAATCAAAATATAGAATAAGGTATCGGAAAAACCCACGATTGCCCAGTAAACCACATAATACTTACAAAAATAAGGGATGGACAAATTGGTATAATTTTCTTGGAACTGAAATGCCAAATTTTTACCCAACATATAACGAAGCTAAAAATGCAACGCAAAAACTTGGTATTAAATCTCTTATAGAATATAAGCAACATTATAAAGAAAATCCGAAATTGCCAAGTCAACCTGACAGAACCTATAAAAATAATGGTTGGATAGACTGGAATGACTATTTTGGAACAAAAGACATTTCAAATTACCCAACGTATGAGGAAGCTAAAAATGCTGTGCGAACATTAAGCATAAAATCTTATAAATCTTATAAAAAGCGTCATAATGAAGATCCGAGGCTTCCTTACAATCCTCAAGAAACATACAAAAATAAAGGTTGGGTTAATTTTTTTGAATTTCTGGGAATAAATAAAATTATCATTTATCCCACTTATGATGAAGCAAAACAAGCCGTTTTGAAACTAAATATAACATCTGAAAAAGAATATCGTTTAGGGCGTAAAGAGGACGTTAGGCTTCCATCTACTCCTGCACGATATTATAATAATAAAGGTTGGATTGATAATTATGATTTTTTCAATAAAAATAGGCCGGATGCATATTTAACATATGATAAAGCGAAAAAAGCCACAAGATTATTATCTGTTAATACAAGAAAAGAATATCTCGAAAAATATAAGGATGATCCAAAGCTACCAAGTAGACCTGAAAATGTATATAAGGGCATCGGTTGGATAGACTATTATAATTTTTTAGAAGTACCTCCCCTAATATTTTATGAAACCTATGAAGAAGCAAAGAAAGCTGTCCAAGAAACAGGTATAAAATCAAGAAAAGAATATATTGAACAAAAGCGTTATAGAGCAGATCCTAAGTTACCAAGTCAGCCTGATAAATATTATAAAAATAAAGGATGGACAAAATGGGATGAGTTTATTATAATCTATTACCTAAGCTATGAAGAAGCGAGAGAAGCTGTTCAAGGATTGGAAATTAAAACAAGAACTGATTATCTTAAATACAAACGATACAAAGAAGATACTTTACTACCAAGTAATCCAGAGAAAACTTTTAGAAATAAAGGATGGACAAATTGGTATAATTTCTTAGGAACAAAAGCTCCAAATATTTATACAACTTATCAGGAAGCAAAAATGGCTGTACAAAGGTTGAACATTCAATCAATGAAAGAATATAAAAGTCGTCGAAGCGAAGACCCAAGGTTGCCAAGTTCGCCAAGTGAGAGTTATAGAAATAAGGGCTGGAAAACATTTTATGACCTTTGTAATGTAAAAAAACCTGAGTATTATACAACTTATCAAGAAGCACAAAAAGCAGCACAGAGCTTAGGTATAAAAAACAGACATCATTATCATGATAAGAAGAAGTATAAAAAAGACCCTAAGTTACCGAGTTCTCCTGATAAATTATATAAATCAAAAGGCTGGAAGGATTGGTACTATTTTTTAGGTACAGTACCTGTTGATATTTATCCAACTTATGAAGAGGCAAAGCAAGCGGTTCAAAAATTAGGGATAAAATCAGGGGTAAAATATAAAAAGTTATATAAAAAAGATCCACGCTTACCAAGTACACCTGCAATGAAATACGAAAATAAAGGTTGGATAGATTTTTATGATTTCTTTGGGATTGAAGCCCCAAATAAATATTCTACATACGAAGAAGCAAAAAATGCTGCTCATAAATTAAAAATCAAATCTCGAAAAGAATACCATTTACATAAACGTTACCTTGAGGATCTGGGACTGACTTGTAACCCCGAAAGGAAATTTAAAAACAAAGGTTGGATAAGTTGGGAAGATTTTCTTGGATGTTAAAAGTTATTAGAGCAAAAACCCCGATCAAATTGATCGAGGTTTTTTGTTTTTCTAAAATCTTATTAAAATCCATTAAAAAAAATTAACCCCTTTGCTCATTTCAGTTTGCAACTGAAATGCAGGCAGCCACCTGAAATTTTTAATTGCAAAATATTTTTGTATTAAATTGGATTGTAAATCCCGGTGTCTAACGTCCTTGAAGTTACAAACTTCAAGGTGCAGGGGTGACAAATCCAGCCTTCTGTAATTTTCTAAGGACTTCTTTAGATGAATAAGGCATCTTCCAATTCTATTGAAGAAATATATGACTCATTTTCTTTCTTAATGACTTCACCATTTGCTTTTTTCTCCTCAACCCATAATGTTAATAAATCATTCATGGCGTTTTTGGCTCCTTCAAGCCCTAATCCATGAGTGGTTAAACCTAAAGAAGGAACATAAGCATAATAATAATCCTCCGGGAAATCCTGCTCTTCAATTTTTTCATATAATATTGTATATTTCATTTTTTGTATTTTTACAAAAATGATCAATATTTCTTAAATGTTTACCAAAAACACATCTAAAACTTCTCATCATACTTTGTCCAAAGGAAATCACCCAATTCCCATGCTTTCTTAACAACCTTATTACCCCATTCATTTGTATAATTGGTGAGAAATAAAATTGTTTTACCGGGTTTTTCCTGATCATACATTTCAAGCGCTTTTGTTTCTATTTCTTTTTGTCTTTCAAATAATTCTTTCTGCCATGGAGTCCACACTTCATCCACATCATATCGCATATCACCCCAGCGCTGGGCAGTTAAGGTTCCCAACCGGTTAAATGTCCACCATGCTGATTCATTAGTAAACCCATTCAGTCTTCCGGGGGTTTTATATGGCTTGGGAAGGTCGGTTACGCTGCAGTAAACCGGAATATAAATAGATGTTGCCACATTATCCATAGCCAGCCAAACCACACCGCCAATTTCATCAGGCAACCAGTTGCGGCATTGGATGATAGTTGCATACATGGTGTACCATCGGGCAATGGTTCTTTCTCCGAGGAACCTGATATTACCTGTTTTATCATTCACAGAATACCAGCTACCTTGAACATTTTGAATATCCAGATGATCATAAGGCATAAATGGATTTGCAAGTGGCGAAACAATGGTCTTCCCATCTTTATCTGATGTAGTAATCAATCTTGTCATATCATAAGGAGTACTTTCATAATAATCCTTAAATATGGAAACCAGCTTTTCAAGAGATACAAGTGTATCCGGCTTCACAGAAAACGGAAAATTTTCTGCATTGGGATCAAGATGTAATGAGGGAGCAAAAAGATCAAATACACGCCATTCTCTTCTGCGGGCTGCAATAGATATACGGCTGTGCGGTGCATAAGCATAACAAAACCTGAATGGTTTTTCGTCCGGGTTCCACCAGCCGCTGTCTTTTGCCATCTCAAAAATATTTCCCGAAGCCAAAAAACAATCAGGATCATTTAAATCAATCTGCCTGATAGTACTTGCATTAGCATTTACACTAATGTGTTCATCAGGCACTCTTTGTGCAACCCAGATAGCGCCAACCTTTCCCTTTCCCGGGCCTAATATCTCAAAATGCCAGACCTCATTTTTATCAGCAATGGTCAGACATTCTCCGGCATCGTTCCATCCGTATTTTTTAGTCAGGTCATCTGCCATTTTTATGGCCCCTCTTGCAGTAGAGCAACGTTCCAGCATAAGCTGACACAACCGCTGGCAATCGATCAAACCGGAATCCGATTGCAGGCAATCCCTGCCACCGAAAGTGGATTCGCCTATTGCCAGTTGTTTTTCATTCATGCAGGGATAGGCAGTATTTATATAACCGTAAGTATGCCCGACTTGCGGAATTTCACCGATTATATTGTGAGAGTATGTCGGCATGGCAAAAGTGTCGCAGGCAACTCTTTTGTACATAGGTGTTGTTGAGCCGTGTTTATAATCTTTAGGTGGCTGAATATCAATCCATGAACGTGTCCTGTGACTGTCGTCGGTATGTGAAGTGAACACCGAACCATCGACACTGGCTTTTTTACCAACTGTAATTGATGTGCAGCCATCGGGATAACCGCCAACCCAATCCGATTTATCTATTTGTGAATACCCTGATAATGATATTAAAAATACCATACTTAAAAACAAATAATAATTTTTCATGATGTAAAATTTACAATTTAATCCCGAAGCCCGAAGCTTCGGGACGGGACGGGAGTAAAACTCAATAATTCTCCAATTTCATTTTTTTTACTCAAACATTTTATAATGTTCTCTAATTGCCGTTGTTATTTTTTAATAACTATTTTTGCAGTTAAGAGAAAGTGCGAATTTATTATAAAATAAATAAAGAGCCTGATAAATTTATAAATAAATGAGTGAGTTGATAAAACACGAATGCGGTATTGCCCTGATTCGCTTATTAAAACCCCTTGAGTATTACATGTCGAAATACGGCACGGGTTTTTACGGGCTTAACAAATTACATCTGTTAATGCAAAAGCAACACAACAGGGGGCAGGATGGGGCAGGTATAGCCGGTATTAAGCTCGACATGGAGCCAGGGCATAATTATATCAGCAGGATTCGCTCAAATTCAGAATCTCCGATTAAAGATATTTTCAACAAGGTTTACAATAAGCTAATCAAACTGCAAAAAAAACATCCTGACCGATTAAAAGATGTCCAATGGTTGAAAAACAATATAGACTTTACCGGTGAACTATTCCTCGGCCATCTTCGATATGGTACTTATGGACAAAATGAAATTGCTAACCTACATCCTGTTATAAGAGCAAATAACTGGATAACCCGAAATCTTGTTTTAGCCGGTAACTTCAATATGACAAATGTTGATGAACTTTTTAACAAGCTGGTTGAATACGGTCAATATCCCATAGAAACATCTGATACTATAACCATACTTGAAAAGATCGGTCATTTCATTGATGAGGAAAATGAAAAACTTTACCGGCAATTTAAAAAAGAAGGTTATTCAAAAAAAGAAAGCACTGATAAAATTGCAGATAGCCTGGACTTACAAAGCATCTTGCAAAAATCATCCGTTAACTGGGATGGTGGTTACACAATTGCAGGATTACTGGGTCATGGAGATGCCTTTGTTTTAAGAGACCCATCAGGAATAAGGCCGGCTTTTTATTACAAAGACGATGAAGTGGTGGTGGCTGCTTCCGAAAGACCCGTTATCCAAACTGCCTTCAATGTTCCTGTTGATAGAATTAAAGATTTGCAGCCCGGTCATGCCCTGATAATAAGAAAAGACGGACGAACAGGTGAATTTCTTTGTAAAGAAAAAAGAGAATATAAATCCTGCTCTTTCGAAAGAATTTATTTTTCCAGGGGAACCGACAAGGATATTTACACTGAACGAAAGCGACTTGGAAAACTTCTTACACCTTCTATTCTGAAAGCCATTGATTACGATTTAGAAAATACGGTTTTTTCGTATATTCCAAACACAGCATCGGTTGCTTTCCGTGGACTTGCCGAAGAGCTTGATTTATTTTGCAATTCGGTTAAAAAAGATAAAATCATTCAATTGGGAGAGAGTATCACTTCTGAAAAGCTTGATAAAATTTTACAGTTAAAACCCAGAATTGAAAAAATCGCAGTTAAAGATGTTAAACTAAGAACCTTTATCACACAAGAAAATCAACGGGATGACCTTGTGGGACACGTATATGATGTTACCTATGGAATTATCAGAAGGGGAGTTGACAATTTAGTGGTTCTTGATGATTCAATTGTTCGTGGCACAACTCTAAAACAAAGTATCATCAAAATACTCGATAGATTAGGGCCTAAAAAAATAATTGTTGCTTCCTCTGCTCCTCAAATCCGCTATCCTGATTGTTACGGCATTGATATGACAAAATTGAATAATTTTATTGCTTTCAGAGCAACCATTGAATTGCTGCGGGATACTAACCGGCAAAATGTCATTAACGAAGTTTATAAAAAATGCAAGGAGCAGGAAAACAAACCAAAGGAAAAAATTATTAACTATGTGATAGAGATTTATAAACCTTTTACTGCCGGACAGATTTCGGACAAAATCGCTGAAATGTTAGCTACGAGGGAAATTATTGCAGAAGTAAAAATAATTTATCAAACCATAGAAGACCTGCATGAGGCTATTCCAAATCATAAAGGTGACTGGTATTTTACCGGTAATTATCCGACCCCCGGAGGAAATAAGGTGGTTAACAAATCATTTATAAACTATATAGAAGGAAGAAATGAAAGAGCCTATTAGAATTTTAGATTTATGATTTTAGATTATTTTATTTTTTCAAACTCCTTATTTATTTTTGAGGCGATGGTTTTAAATTCTTCCTCTGTCATTTCAACTTTAGGTTTGCTGAAATCAATATCATTTCCGGTTCCTTTAAGCGGTATCAAATGGATATGAGCATGAGGTATATCCAATCCATACACAACCATACCAAGTCTGATGCATTTTACACTTTTCTCAATAGCTTCGGAAACTTTTTTAACAAAGTCAAACAACCCTTTATAAGTTTTTTCATCCAAATCAAAGATGTAATCAACTTCCTTTTTAGGAACAACAAGTGTATGTCCTTCAGTTAGAGGATTTATATCAAGGAATGCAAAATAATTGTTATCCTCGGCTACTTTATACGAAGGAATCTCGCTATTAATAATTTTTGTAAAAATGCTTGCCATTATCTTGTTATTTCAATAATTTTAAAAGTAATAATTCCTGCCGGTACTTTTATTTCAGCGGTTTCGCCAACTTGTTTTCCAAGCAACCCTCTTGCTATTGGTGAGGTTACTGATATTTTACCCGACTTAAAATCTGCTTCCTGTTCAGGAACAAGCGTATATGTCATTTCAATTCCGTTTTTCAGGTTTTTAATTTTAATTGTTGATAAAAGTAAAACCTTTGAAGTATCTAATTTAGATTCATCAAATATTCTTGCACTCCTTATCAACTCATGCAGTTTTGCAATTTTTAGTTCCAACAATCCCTGGGTATCTTTAGCGGCAGCATATTCAGCGTTCTCCGATAAATCACCCTTATCTCTTGCTTCAGCTATTTGTTTGGAAATAGCAGGCCTTTCGACCCTGATGAGTTGCTCAAGTTCGTCTTTTAAGTTTTGTAATCCTTCTTTTGTATAATAATTAACTTTCGTCATATTACTACTTTCAGTTAAAAAAATATAAAAAGACCCTTGAAATTAAGGGTCCTTTTATTAAATCTGTGTTATATAAAAGTAATATCCGACCGTACCTTATAAGGAAAACCTAATCCCTATAGAATGAGTATTATTAAATTGATCAGTAGGTCTAAATGAATAATCTACAGCAAAAACACTTCCTTTTTCTTTATTTAAAGGAACCTGAACGGAAAAACCTCCGCTAAATCCTTTGTTTGCATTTGATCTTTCCGGATCGCCAATCTTCTTCCCAATGCCTTCTTCATACGAATATGCAGCTCTTAGCAATACGTAATTTTTAAACGAGTATTCCCCGCCAATAATAAACTGGTCTTTTGTAAAGGAGTTTGATGCAAAATTTCCTGCAATTGTAAATCTCGACTCGTCGAATAAAAAGTCGTAGGCTACTCCAATATTCAATTGTGCAGGTAATTCAAAAGCCGCACCTCTCTGTGTCATTGTAAATTTATTATCTTTCCCGGAATAAATTGTTTTTAATGAATATCCATCGCCTGAGAACTTCATTTTTGGCCCCCAGTTTCTTAATGAAACACCAAATTTAACGTTTTCCTTCTCACCGGCAACATATTGAATACCGGCGTCAATTGCAACACCCTGAGCAGAAGCATCTGAAATTGATTCGGAAATAATTTTCAGTGTCAATCCCCCGTAAATGCTGTTAGAGAATGCTTTTGCATAAGCAAGTGCAATATTAAGATATCGTGGAGAGAAAGTACCTACGCCACCTTCCGGTAAATCAACTGTTGTTATATCAATATCACCAAAATTCATTGACATAACGCTTACACCAATTACACCTGCATCGCCAACCCTCGCAGCAATACCAAATGACATAAGCTTAATATCAGCTCCTTTCAACCAATCCGTATAAGAGAATATTAACTCTGTTTTCTGAGTAAATGCAATACCTGCAACATTGTTAAACATTCCTTCTAATCCATGCACATTTGCAACATTCACTCCACCCCATCCCGAACTTCGTGCCCACGGATTTATGAGAAGTTCTGCCGCTCCAGCCTCACCTGACCTGTCTTTATTACCGGCATTGACTTTATGTACTGGAAGCGCTATAATACTTATTAAGAATATTACACCTAAGTATTTATAAAAATTCTTCATACTATTATATTTTTAATGTTTCATTAATTATTCTTTCACAAAAAATATTAGAATTCGTTGAAGTCTTCAACTCGTAATGAACCAAACCATTTAATAATCTTTTCTTCACCGGTAGTTTCATCTTTTACATGTATCAAATAAATACCACCTGCAATAGGTATCCCTGCGTGGTTTTTTAAATCCCAGTCAATGAATGTAACAGGATCATCTTTTGTATATTGCCTGATTAATGTACCACTCACATTAAAAATTGTTACCGTACATTTTTCCGGCAGGTAAGTAATCTTGATCCTGTTATCTAAAGGAACCCTTTCATACTCTGAATATGCATAATAGGGATTCGGAACAACATTTATCATGTCGAGATCATTTTCAGCTTTCGTTTGGTTAAAATATGTAGTGGCAATTCCTTCGGTTGAAAAACTATATAAAGGGTAGTATTTATTTTCACCTTCGCCATATATCGAATCAAGCGGTTCTGCATAATACCTTGCATAAGGTTTCTCTATTCTTATCCTGATTCTTGCTTCATTCGACAACCACTCCTCATTGTCAACCGATAAAGGAATACCCGCGTACATTGTACTGGCATATATTAAACTTCCATAAATCTTATTAAAAGGACTCGGTTTAGGAGGAAGAGTATCAATAGATTTTACTAATGTTTTCCCTGCATCATAAGCCGGGAAAGTAAATTTCAACGTATCGGTTTTAGCATAATTATCATAAGTTTTTATAATTTCACAGCTACGCATTATATATACATAATGCTTTCCGCCAAATAAAGGAACTCGAGAAGGCATGTCAAAATATGATGATGTCGGGTTGAAAAGCATGTCTCTTCCGTTTTCACCTACTAACCATGAATCTTCACCAAACATAATATTTAACCTTTCACCTGTTTCAAGGTTGATGGCATATCCGGGGAACCAGCTCATACCGTAAGGATGAATATAATTCGGATCATCCGGATCATCACTTACATTAGCATCCGGTTCTGCAGGATTTCCGTCTTTATCTAAAGAAGCTGAACGCCTTAATAAAAATCTATCGGCATTACCTTCGGATAAAGTAACATCCGGACACATCTCAATAACAGGACTTCTCGTCCATTTCGATTTATCCGGCGTTAAGACAATATCTATGCTGGAAATAGTTTTTAATCTCCCACTCTCAGATTTAGAATTTCCATCGAAAGCAGGAGCACATCCTGACATATTCTGACCAACATAGGCACACATACAATAAGGCGCCCAGGTACCGTTTACAATCTTTTCATAAGCCTCATCCGGATCCAATGGATTGCCTGGCATATTATAATCATCATTAGCTGCATCGTTATTATCCCTGTATGTTCCGGATCGAATCCAATTAAGCGGGCTGTAAGGAACGTCATAATCAGATACACCGCTTAACCATTGTCTCGAACTATCGGCATATTCAATGGAAAATTCAATCAATCCGTTATTTTCAGCAGGTATTACATAAACACTCGAATGATCTGCATTATTCATTTCTCCTATTTTGTATGGACCGGGTTCGTAAACAGGACCGAATGTTATAGAAATACCGAGTTCGGGGAAAAGTTGTTCGTAATTAATATTTGTACTTGTATCAGAAACATATTTATTGCCGGTATTCAAATCTGTTAATACCCATTTTCGGGTTGCATTTACCCCAACAGTATCCCCTCCGCTTTGCATTCCTTCAGCTTTTGTTACTTTGTGAAATGTATAATGGAAAAATGCAGTATCAAATTTAAGGCTGTAGTCAGCGCCTTTTACGTTTAACGGGTCAATAACTTTAATATTTACCGGGCCATTGCCATATTTGTAAACAGCGTTATAAGCTAATGGATAGTCCGGATCACCATAATTATTATAAATTGTATCTCCCGCCGGAGTAATTTCTTTAATTACCGATAAAGCAGGAGGTTGATCTAAAATTTCTTTTATAGTTTCCTCTGATAATTCCAATACCATTCCTCCATTGCCCTGTCCTTCGATTCTTGTAATTTGTGGTCCGTCTCCATATTCCGAATTCATAATAATTCCATTAATAGATTTGTGGGGGATGGCAGTATATAACTGGATATTTTTCCGACCTGCGAGATAAGGTTTTTTCTGTCCGTCAAGCGCTGTAGGATCGGTCTGGTCATAATCCTTAAAGTTATTATAACCATAAGCCAAAACACTATAATAATATTGCTTATGATTAACAAGCGTTCTGTCTCCTGTTGCAAACTGATCCTCAAATATTCTGAATGAATGAACAACTCCGTTATCACCTCCATCAACTTCAACAACCGGAACATTGGCTCCGATTGCCTGATCAAAATAAAAATTAACAAGTTGCCCTACACCGTTTCTAATATCAAACTCAGCTACCAATCTTACTTTATCAGGATCATGTCTGCTTTCAGATAATGTAACAGTAGCATCCTTTACCTGGAATATCTGGTATCCCTCAAAATAGTAATAGGGATCGTACGCCTCCGGTGTGCCGATCAAAGAGTCAGGAGTTTGAGCCTTGATCTGTGGATCAAGTTCCTTATAAGATTCTATATAATTATTAGATATTTTGCTGTTCGTAATATATACTATTAGCTCCTTGTCAAGTTCCTGGAAAGTTAAATCCGGTGCATTGGGACCATTAATAACTTTAAAACAATTATCAAAAAGCGCCTGGCATTTATCATCAACTACACGAAGTAATTCAACAGATGCCCACGGACCTCCTGCAATTGCTCTTGCCCATGGCATGCCGACTGTAATATAATTAACAGCTCCCGGTTGCAATGTAAACGGACCGGCAGATTGCATAAATCGTCTGTCGAAAGGATTGTTTCCTGTAACTTCTTCGGTCCAGTAATAACCGTTTTGATTAAAACCTCCGTTAGGAGGAATACCAGCCGTACCCCAGTTACAAGGATCGGTATCTCCGGGGAACATAAAATCACATTCGGGTCCTAAGGCGCCCGAATTAAGGTGTGCATTTCCTCCATAAAGCATCCTTGAATTATCTTTCCAAAATCCTCTTAAATAGTTATAATATTCCGGTGCAATTCCCGGGTCTCCCTGAGGACCGCCTGAATTATTATGATATACGAACCTCCTCATTCCAAAGCGTTCATCATCAACAATGCCGTTTCCAAAGTTAACTCCGTTAATAGCCTCGGATCTTACTTTGTACAATCCTGTCTGAATACTGTCAGACGGACCGTATTCCATAGTTATCTCTGTACCATGAAAACTAACAATGCTACAATCACCATCGAAAGAAGGTCCTAAAAGACCATCACCATAAAAAGCCGGGTTATCGCACGTATCCGGGTCGATGTAAGGTCCCTGGAAGAAGTCAACGCCAATGGCAGGAGGCTGCTCACCATAAGCTTCAGGCTCTCCTCCTCCATCAACAGGTGTACCGTTATAACAATAACCCAGACCCCTGTTAACATCACAACCCACATAGTCGTCCCATGCATAACCAAGGTCGGTATCAACCCACGGACTAAAATAAGTTTGAGTTAATACATAAGTTGAACGGTTTATTATTTCATAACTATAAAATGTCATGTTATTAATTTCATCATTGGTTGCAAATCCGAATGCCTGTGCACGAATTTCCATACCAATTGCAGCACCGTTGGTTTCCGTGTGGAAATTCCCTTTATCATTAAAGATCCACCACAGGTTTTCATCACCTTTTAATACCTGGTCAACGAGTATCCCGCCAAAATAATCAGGATAATAAAGTTCTGTCTCCATGGTAGGTGTGGGAACATAATTAGGATCGCCTGCATAATTAAGCGGACACAGCTCGTTAGTGATATCATAATAAGGATAGTCACCGCTGCCCGGGTCATAATCACCATCGCCATCAACATCCTTAAAAGGCGCTAAATAATAACTTTGTCCTTTTGAAATATCACCATGAGCCGGATAATCGAGAATAGAATTGGGTATTGAATAGCCGGGGAAATCTTCAGCCCTGTTGTCGCTGTTAAACCAATCGATGAATTCATCAATCTCGGCACGGGTAGTCCTAAAGAACTTATCCCATTCCGAACAAGTTTCTTCATCAATAGCCGCAGTACCATCAATTGTTAAGGGTCCTGTCCAGTAATCTTGTCCGATCTGGCGGTATCTTAATCCGGCTAATTTAAGCTGGTTATTGATATCCAAGCCACCGATCCATAATGATCCGGAAAATAAGGATGTTGCCGATCCGTTAGCAGGAATAAAATATTGAGCGCCTATACCGCCCGGTAAATCCCACCACATGTCGCCACCTGTATTAATTCGAGCTCTTACATTGTTTACATGCAAAAACCTGAATCCTGACGGTGCTCCACAACCGGCTGCCGTGGATTTTATACTTTCGGTGCTTTTAAAATTGCCGAACTGGAATTCTCTGGCAACACTCAGGCGGGCAACAGCTAAACAGATCAGCGAAATAAACAGAATTCGGAATATATTTCTCATAACTTAGTATAATTTTAGTTTCTATTCAAATAATTATGTTTTATAAATTAAAAGTTAAACATTATACCGAGACGAATTCGCCTCGGACTGCTATAATTAAAGGGACTATTTACTCTTAGGGCATAAAGATCGCGGTATGATTGCGGATCGATTTGTTCGTTGATCTCTCTTTGCCACTCAGCAGCGGCAAGATATCCATCGTCACCAGGATTACCTGTCGCCGGATAAACTCCTAATATATTCTTTGTATTAAAGAGATTTAATACCTGTAAATAAACATTAATATAAGTTCTGCTATCACCGCCTCCCCGTTTCAGATAAAATTCCTTATCAAGTCTCATATCAACCCTGAATTGCCATGGCAACCGGGAACCATTCATAGTTCCTTTCAGAAGTCGTGTAGCACCCGTAGTTATAGAGCTGATATTTTCCTGGGCAGTATATGGAGTTCCCGAACCACCGGTAATTGTAAAGTTAACCCCCATATTTTTCAATATCTGTATGGCTTTCTCGCTGTCAGTCCCTTTTTTCCTCGTAATTGTCGGACCGTTATAATCTTTACCCTCTCCATACCTGTAGTCTATAGTGACGTTGAAACTATGTCTTCTGTCCCAGTTTAACGGATTCGTGGTACGAAGGTTTGGTAAACCCGATGCTACTAAAGCTGCAGCAGTTGTACTGCTCGAACCTGTTCCATCGGCAAACTGCAAAGTATAACTTGCAATCATTCGTGTATTACTGTTTAACCGTCGCAGGTCATAAGTTACGGTTAAACCTTTAACAGTACCAAAGTCAATATTATTAAAAGATGTATAATCTCTCGGATAGGCGCCGTTAAACCGGTATATTTGGATATCATCACGCATTTCACGATAAAATGCAGTAAGCTTCAATGAAGATTTATTAGTTAGTTTTTGCTGAAATCCTAACTCGTAGTCAATTGTCTTGGTAGGTTTCAGGTTAGGATTATTAATCACTCCTCCAATAGTATTAATGAAATAATAAGAAGAGGGATCAGCCGCAACATTAGTCAGCGGTCTTTGAGTCAATACGTCATAGTGGGCAAAGAATAAGGCTTCATCTGAAATAGGAAATGAGAAAGATATCCGTGGCATAACATTCCACTGTGGCTCATAATCCTTAAATGCGCTGTAATTTATGAATTCCTGGTCAGGATCAATTAAAAGAGGTGAAACGCCTGAACCGACGTCAAGCACATTAGGATCCTGAATTTCAACACCATCAGCGTTATACCAGATAAATTCATTTCTATATCCTGTTATTGTGGTAGGATCGTTCACATTATCAACGTAAACAATATAATCAGCTCCCATGTTTCCGGGGTGAGTTACCGTTTTCCCACCTACCTCTGCAACTTCATTAACCGAATAAGCCGGGTAAAATAAAAACGGGTCTTTTAAAACAGGCTGGTTTGCATCAAAACGATCTACACGAACACCGACATTGAATATAAGGTCGCGGAATGCAAATTTGTCTTGTATATAACCCGCCATATAAATAGGTTCATAAGCCGGCATCGGTCGTAAATAATCTCCGTTTTCATCTTTCTTTGTAAAAAAATCATCCCAACTCGGCTTATTCGTTAATTTATTTCCTTTATAGTCATATCCATAATAATAAGCGACATAATGACCATCATTCAATAATTCATCGGCGCTGAACATATCAATCGAGTATAAATCTTCGCCAACATTAATTGTATGCATATTCCCATCCTTATCGTAATATTGGATAGACTTCTTTTCTATATCATAAGAGTCAATCAAAATAAAATCAAGTCCTTTTTCATCAAGTCCGAGCTTTTCCCTGAGATTTTTGTCAAAGCTTGTTTGAGTTAATTCGTCGTATTTTCTATTATATATAATAGTATCCATGAAAATACCGTCCTGATATATCGCAATTGGATTATCAACATCTAACTGCCCGATATGAAAATTGGTTAAGGCTCTCATCCGAGTCCAAAGTGCATTTGCTGCATAACTATACCCCCTGTTCGTCCTTTGTTCGTATTGAAAACCAAATTTAATTTCATTATTTCCAATATCGGCAGCAGCAGCAGCATTTATTGATATTTGTGTATTATTGCTTTCTCCATATCCTGTTTGTAAAGAACCGGGTGCTGCCCACAATCCATATACATTTGGCGGTCCCTGACCATTAGCCAAACCTCCTGCTAACCACAGTTCATCCAAATTTTGTATTGACCCCGGTGGATAAAGTTCGTAAATCTGCCTTGTATAATTTGCCACATAAGGATTATAGTCAAATTTCTGAAAGATATAAGCTGTATCATAATCCCAGCTATTTAACAGCCAAACATTTTCATATTCTTTATCACCGATGGTTTCATCGCCCAATTCAAAGGTTGGGGTTTTATATGAAGAATATTTTCCGAGATAACCATATTCAAACAGATTATCTTTATGATAAGGATCCATATTCCGGGTACGATACTGAGAATAGTCTGCCTGAATGCTATAATAAACATTTTTTATTAATGAAGCGCTTTCACTGCTTGAAGGAAATCTCTGGGTAAATTTTCCAAAAACCCTCCAGGTATTGTTCATTGATAAACGATTCCTGTCATAATTGAACATGGAATGATAAAGGTTGAAATTCCTTCCGTCATTATAGATATACTGACCGCCAAAAGTAAGATTAGTATATTTTGTTGTTCTAATATCGATTTTACCGGATAAGTTAATACCATACCTGCTTGTATTTGGTGTAGCTTTTTGGTTTCCCAGATCGCTTTGTCTGACAAATTCGGCATTACTAAAAGTACCTCCTGTAGCCATACCTGTCGGACGAAGAGGATTTTCCTCAAGGTTTTGTAACACATCATCCTCTGCCACCCATACACCATGGGCAGTTGGTCTGCTGTCTTCCTGATAAATTAAATCGCCTGAGATAAAATATCCTAATAATGATGTTTGATTCTCCTTTTTCCCTTTGATTAACGGACCTTGTACACTGAATCCAAGTCTGCTGTATCCGAATGCATCCAAAAATTTAGAAGACTGCAGTTCAACACCGGCTCCAAACTTACGTGATGGACCTTTTGTAGTTACATTGATAATACCTCCTCTTGCATCACCATATTGTGCCGGCAAACCACCAAGGTAAACAGACACCTGTTCAATAGCGGATTGAGGCAGGGTGGACGAACCTAACACTTTAATTCCATCAATATACATAACTGTTTGATCGGATCGTGCGCCCCTGACACTTCCTCTTTCACCGTCAGCAGAGAACACACCTCCTACACTGGTAGCAATTGAATTTGCATTCCTGTTAGGCATTTTCTTAATTTCTTCTGCCGTTACGGTACCTCCTGATACCGTTTCATCCTTGTTAATAAGAGGTATCTTATAATCGGTAACAACGATCTCTTCGAGTTGCGCTACCGTAGATTCCATTTCTATATCATAGAAACGGATCTGATCGGGATTGATAATCACGCCTCTCACCAAAACCGTTTTATAGCCCACATAAGTTGCTTTAAGATCGTAAGTTCCGGGAGGGATTGGTTTTATAATATAATTTCCCTCAAAATCGGAAGTTGCACCGCCTATCAGCGTTCCGCCCAATTCAAGAATAATATTTGCAAAAGGAACAGGCTCTCTGGTTTCTTTATCAACAATCTTACCCTTAAGTGTCCCGGATTGTGAAAAGACTAACAGATTAGCGGTTAAAATAAACCCAATTGTTAATAGTAAATTTTTTAACATACCATATAATTTTATGTTAGATTATACACTGTGCTTTAAAAAAGGGGGTAAAGTTAATAATAAAAAAATGTAATCTCCAAAATTTTTTTTATCCCAATACTTTAAATTCACATCCATTTGTACTAAATATTGCTTATATTGATTAGATATAAGGAGCATTTAAAATTTCTGAATATATAACTGCTTTTCTCAAATTAAAATCCTCTATGTATTTTCTGATTTCTGATTTTTCTTCAATATCGATATACGCTAAATCCTCCTTCTTAAAACTTACCGCTTGTCCTTCCTGCAGAAAGTCCGATAGTTCTTCGCGTAAAAATGGCTGGGGTTCCTGTTTTGTATCCTCCTCCTCATAAACCTCAACTCTTTCGGGTTCTTTTTCAATTGGTTCAATAAATGATTCATACGGTTGAGGATGTGGGGCTTCTTCTCCTAATAATATTTGTTCTAAAAAGGAAGTAGCCGGTTTTTCTTTTTTCCCGGAAGGCTGGGGACTTTTAGCAAGTTTTTTCTTCTGCCCTTTACTATATATTGTGTAAGCCAGCCAAATAATCCCGATTATTATAGGTAAAAATTCTTCCATAAAAGCTAATCAGTTAACATATTTTAAAATCGTGCGTAAATATAATATAATATTTGTGAAAAAAAAGAGAAAATAAGTTTTCGGTAGAATAAAATAAGTTTTCGGTAAAAAATTAATGATTGACTATTGAATATTTTTATATTGACTATTTTCTATTTTTATTTCAGCTATATTTCATTCGCATCATAACAATTCAGCAATTCAGCAATTTATCACAGGTTGCTTAGTATTTCAACAATTTTTTCTCTTTTCCTCCTCGACACAGGAACTTTACTGCCATCAGTCATCAATATTAATCCGCCTTCACTTTTTAAAAAACTCTTAATATATATTACATTTACCAAATGAGACTTATGCGGACGAATAAAATTATATTCGCTTAATAATTCTTCATTTTCCTTCAGCGTTTTTGAAACAAGCAGTTTTTTCCCATCATTAAAATAAAATAAGGTATAATAGTTATCAGATTCACATCTTATAATATTTTCGATTTTAATTATATGCATTTCTCCGGAAGTTGAAAGAACAATTTTAGGCGATTCATCTTTTGGTTTTTTAATGTTTTCGAGTAAAACATCAATATTTACTTTTGCTTTTTGAGTTGTTTTTTTCTCCTCAGCTTTTTTCACAGCTTTTATAAGGTCTTCAGGGAAAATGGGTTTTAATAAATAATCGAGTGCGCTGAATTTAATTGCCTTTATTGCAAACTGGTCGTAAGCAGTAGTAAAAATCACATCAAAATCTATATCATCAATTAATTCAAGCATTTTAAATCCGCTTCCGTCAGGCATTTGAATATCCAGGAAAACCACATCAGGCTTCTGTTTTTTAATTGCTTTTATACCGTTCTGAACACCGTCAGCCTCGGCAACAACTTCCACATTTTTACAATAAAGCTTCAGCAACCCTGTTAGGGTTTCCCTCGAACGCTTTTCATCTTCAACTATTACTGCTTTTAACATAACATTTAATTTATTTGTATGAATATTAAATTCAAAAATATCAATAATCTCTCTCAATGAGAGAAAAAAACATTAACACATAAACACAAAATTACTCTTGCTTGTAATGGATAATAAGCTGCACTTTAGTTCCTGAAGCATTACCATTTTTGTCTTTCAAATCAAAAACCTTTACTGAATATTCATCATTGCTTTGCCTGTTCAGTATTTCGAGTCTTGCTTTTGTAATAAGCATACCTCTCGACCTTTTTTTAATTCCGGACTCTTTTTTTATTTGCATTGCTTTTTTACGACCGATGCCATTATCCTGTACCGTACATATTATTAAACCATTATTCAATTTAAAATCTATCTCGATTTTACCATTGGAAGGCTTATGTATTAATCCGTGAATAATGGCATTTTCGATATATGGCTGAATAACCATAGGCGGAATTTCGATGAACTCCTCATCAATTTCCGTATCGAGAGTAATTTCATAATCAAATTTGTTTTCAAATCTTAATTTCTCCAGATCAAGATAATACCTGATGGCTTTTAATTCTTCTTTTAGCGGTATGTGTTTAATTGCCGAATTGGATAGGATAAGGCGCATGAGTTGTGAAAACTTCCCAAGGTAATTAACAGCCTTTTCAGTATCGTGAGTTAATATATAACTTTGAATCGAATTGAGCGAGTTGAAAATAAAATGAGGGTTCATTTGCAATCTTAATGCTTTCTGTTCGAGATCAAACATTTGTTTTTCAATTTCAAGTATCTTTTTTTCAACCTCATGTTTTTTTCTTATTCTTTTAACTCTCCGGTAAATTATTATCCAGATCGTAATAATAATTAATAAAGCTATTGGAATTCTGAAAAACCAGGTATCCCACCAGGGAGGTGTTATAATGACAGTTAAAGAAATCCCGTTATCATTCCAGATTCCATCATTATTAGACCCGTTAGTTTTGAAAATGTAAGTACCCGGACTGACCTTTTTATACTCCGCCAGGCGATTGTCTGCATCGGTATATACCCAGTCCTTGTCCACATTTTCGAGTTTGTACCTGTATTTGTTTTTAGATGGGTTTGTATAATCCAGCGCCGATACCTCAAACGAAAAGAAGTTATCATCATAACTAAGGCGGATCGTATCACCGTCAAAATATTCTTCAGGCTGAATTTCGTTAAATTTTCTGAAAGCGGAAACGATAACTACCGGTTTATTAGGATTGTATTTTATTTCGTCCGGATCAAAAACATTGTACCCATTCATCCCGCCAAAGTACATTTTACCTTTTTTATCTTTGTAACAAGCGCCCAAATTAAATTCATTGCTCTGTATCCCGTCTTTTATGTCATAATTAACAAATCTTTCGCTTATCACATAAAACTTTGATAAACCCAGGTTAGTGCTTAGCCATAAATTGCCCTCATCGTCTTCAAGTATTCCGTATATGATATTGTTAGGCAAACCGTCCTCCGTAGTATAAGCTCTGAATTCTCCTGTTTCAGAATTAAATTTATTAATACCTCCGCCCGATGTGCCAACCCATATTTTTCCGGTTCTGTCTTCATAAATATAAAAAATCGAGTTATTGCTCAAACTATTTTCATTTTCAGGATCATGCAAAAACCTGATAAATTTATTCTCTGATTTAATATATTTGTTTAAACCACCGTCGGTACCAACCCACAGATTTCCCTTGCTGTCTTCACTTAAGCATATAATGATATCATTACTAAGACTATTTTTATTTTCAGGATCGTGAAAAAAAACTTCAAAAGAGTTAGTGCCCGGATCAAATCTGTTCAAACCTCTTCCGGTTGCTATCCAGATAATACTATCATTATCCTGTATTATATCATTGGCATAATCACTGCTAAGGCTGTTTCTGTTAGGATTATTCTGATAATGTGTAAATTTATTAGTTAGGGGATCATATTTATCCACCCCTGTAACCCAAATACCCAGCCAAATACAATTAAGCTCCGGTGTATAAATCATAGTTCTGATATCATTATTTGACGGAGAATTGGGATTAGAAGGGTCATGGGTAATATAAGTGAATCTTCCGGTTTGCAGATTCTTAATATTTATTCCATTGTCAGTTCCTATCCATAAATTTTCATCTTTATCTTCAAGAAAAGACCATATAATATTACTGTTCAGGCTTTGATTATCGTGTGTTGTGCGCCGGCAATGCTTGAAATCATTATAATACTTATTTATCTTATTAACTCCCTTGTAAGTTCCAACCCAAAGATTCCCTGATTTGTCCTCAAAAATTGAATATACTTTGTTGTTGCTTAGGCTGCTTTTGTCGTTGAGAATATTCTGATACCTGATGAATCTGTCGTTCTCTCTTTCATAATAGTTCAATCCGCCCCCATCCGTACCAATCCAAATGTCTCCCGATCTGTCTTCATATATTGTCATAACCGAGTTGTTGCCCAAACTGTATTGATTTTCCGGCTCATTGAAATATTGTTTAATTTTTTGAGATGTTGTATCGAAATAATTCAAACCATCTCTTGTTCCTATCCAAAAGTTACCTGATCTTTCCTGAATAACATAACGGATATTATTATTACTTAAACTGGTTGAATCACCGGGTATATGGTAGTACCTTGTTGATTTTCCTGTTTTCGGATCGAATTTCACCAAGCCATAGGTGGTGGATACCCAAATTTTTCCATCGCTATCCTGGAAAAGATCGATAATAAAATTACTTCGCGGGCTAAAATATTCCTGATGCGTGGATAAGAAAGATGTTAGCGATTCCGTTTTTTTATCAAATTTAATCAAACCTCCTCCGGTTCCCAGCCAAATCGAACCATCGCTCGCCTGAATTATATCATTTACACGACTGTGAAATAAACTTGTTGTATCGCCCGGATGATGTATATATTGTTTAAATGTCTGAGTGTTTCTATCAAACTTATTAAATCCTTTATCAGTACCTACCCATAATATTCCTTCATCATCTTCAAGCAGAGAATAAACGATATGATCGCTAAGTCCTTCATCAACATTGTAAATAGTAAAATTATAGCCATCATATTTATTCAATCCATCCCATGTTCCAAACCACATATAGCCATATCTGTCCTGAAGAATGGTATAAATCCAGTTTTGTGACAACCCTTTAATTAGCTTGACATTTTCAGATTTTAACCGATCAAACTTAACGTTTTCAAATTCCTGGGCATGAATTGCCGGAAGACAGTTCAGGATTAAAATTGAAAATATTATTAATACAGTTCTATTTAAATAAATATTTTTCACATAGTAAAAATCAGGAACATTTCCATTTCGACTTTTTCTTTTTACTCTTATTTTTCTTCCTGGCATTTCTTAAATTCTTTTTCATACGTTTCTGAGTATCCTCCGATTGCATTTTATAGTGTCGTTTCACCTCAGCTTTATGCGCCTTTTGCACTTTTATGGCTTCTTTTTTCTCCTGCTTCCGTACTCGCTTTTCAGGGTCATTCAGTCCAAGTGTTCTACAACTATAACCGAAAAGCACAAAGCAAATAATCAAAAGAAAGGCTATAAATTTACAAAACTTCATAATAAACCCGGTCAAATATTTCAATCTGCTTTAAATATTTCTATTAATATCTCGTTATAAAAATGTCGAATTTAGTAATTTTGTTCAATATAAAAGTAATAATGTATTTAAAAAAACAACTATCGGTAATTATTATTATTTTTATTACACTTATTGTTGTTTCGCTTTTTGGCTGCAATAAAGATAAAGAACAACAAGAGGGTGATATACCATATGTATTTGTAAACTTTTATCTCGAGCCTAATACAATTGATTTCATTCCTGCTAATGGCTGGAAGTATATTGATAATGAAGGATACAGGGGGATCGTTATTTACCGTATCAATGAGAATACATTTAATGCTTATGAACGGACATGCCCTTATGATCCCCAGAACGATAGTGCCCGGGTAGAGGTTGATGCCTCTGGAATTATCTTAGTTGATTCATGTTGTATGTCAAAATATAATATACTTGATGGATTCCCGGTTGAGGGACCTTCAACCCTGCCCCTGAAACAATATTTTACTGAATTTGACGGAAACACACTGCATGTTTATAATACTCCTTAAGCAAGAAAAACCAAATTAGGTTTTATAAATAGAGAAAGTAACAACACCCCAAACCTGAAAATCCATTTCTTGAGTTACTTCAATTGAATTTTACACTTTCTGGCACTAAAAATATTTTATCACCTTTCTTAACAATTCTTTTTACAGTAAATTCTCCGTTCAGAACTCCCAAAATAATATTGCTGTCAATCGGTTCAACCGACCGGTCGATTACCAAAATACCCTCATCAAAAATGGCTGCATTAACCATTGAATTGCCCTGCACTTTGATTAGAAAGGTAGCCGACTTGTTTTTTATCAGGTACTCATTCAAATCCAATCTCTTTTCAATGAAAGTTTTTTTTCCGATTTATCCGGTTTGGTCTTTTTCTCCATATTTTTTTTTATTTCTTCTGACTTTCGACATCACACCTGCCTTTGCCGCCAGGCAGGCATTTAATATTGTAATAGTCTATTTTTTACCTTCAACAATAATAACAATTTCTCCTTTCACTTTTTTATTACTGAAATATTCTTTCAGTTTTTGTAATGTGTCCCTTTTTGTTTCTTCGTATATTTTTGTGAGTTCCCTCGAAACCGATGCCTGTCTTTCAGCACCAAAATATTCAATAAATTGCTCCAGTGTTTTAACAAGCCTGAAAGGAGACTCATAAAAAACCATTGTATAAGTTTGACCTGCAAGTTGTTCAAGCCTGGTCTTCCTTCCTTTTTTCTGTGGCAGAAATCCTTCAAAAACAAACCGGTCAGTTGGCAAACCCGAATTAACCAAAGCCGGCACAAAAGCCGTTGCTCCCGGAAGGCACTCAATCTCTATATTGTTTTTAATACATTCTCTTACAAGTAAAAACCCGGGGTCGGAAATTCCCGGTGTTCCCGCATCACTTACCAAAGCTATCTTTTGCCCTGTTACAATTCTGTCAATTATACTCTGAATGGTTTTATGTTCATTAAACTGGTGGTGTGATTTCATCTTCGTATAGATATCGAAATGCTTTAGCAATAATCCGGTGTTACGTGTATCTTCTGCCAGGATTAAATCTACCTCTTTCAGGATACGAATTGCCCGGAAAGTGATATCCTCAAGATTTCCGATGGGTGTAGGGACGATATATAGTTTTGACATTTTAATAATCCATTTTATTTAAATGTCCCAATAAAATCTGTCAAAAGCCTGAACAGGTCTTCATACTCGGTAAAAGGAACATTTTTGGGTGTGTCATATATATTATGGTATTCCTTGCATTCTTTTCCAAGAGTATAAATAAAGAAGCATGGTACTCCTTTTTGGAAAAAGGGATAGTGGTCGCTGTTGGCTGCTTCTCCCCTTTCGCTTACTTTTAACAGGTATTCGTTTTCTGAATTTATCCTCACAAGTTTGTTAAATTGTTTTTTAAACACGGTTCCGTTTACTATTTTAATTCCTTCACTGCCCGAACCAACCATATCAAGGTTAATAAGAAACTTAATGTTTTCAAGAGGAAACAACGGATTGGCTGTAAAATATCCCGAACCTAACAAGCCTACCTCTTCGGCGCCAAAAGCAATAAATGCGATTGAGAAATCGGGCTGGTTTTCGGGTAATGAGTAATGTCTTGCAAGGTCAAGAAGCATAGATGTTCCACTGGCATTATCATTGGCTCCCGGGAAAAATGTTTCTGCTCCCATCTGCCCTAAATGGTCGTAATGCGCAGTAAAAACAAAAAAACTATCAGGATAGGTTTTCCCTTCAACATAAGCAACTACATTTTGTGTTTGATATGTGTCAAAATATTTGTTCCGAGCCTGTAAGGTAATAGTTTTCGAGTTTTCCGGAATTTTATCTTTTACAATTTGTAATTGAAAGTAGTCGTTTACAATTTTTCCATTGGATACATGCCACCAGACTTTTTCATCCCTTAAAAAAATAATTCCTTTTGCCTTAAAATTACTCTCCTTTTTAAAATCCTTTTGATTCATATCAATAACCATCACTTTATCCAATATATCAGTCATCACATAATTACTCTGAAGTTGGGGCACACCGGTTGAATCCAACAGACACCAGATTAATTCAAATGTTCCGAAAACAGATGGTGAGGAAGAAAACAGGACATAGTCTTTACCCGGAATTAGTCGGTTGTTGTTAACAGAAACCAATAAAGTGTCAGCGAAAGTGTTTATTGGAATAGTAAATTGCTGTAAGTAATTATCTCCAAAACTTTTCAAACCGAATTTTTTAAATTCTCCTTTAACAAATTGTGCAGCTATTTTATCGCCGTTATTCACGTATCCTCTTCCGTGAAAATCCTGAGAGGTTAACGAATCCACAACTGAAATTGCATATTCCTTATCCTGCGAAAAGGTTTTGAAAAAAATAAACAGGGTTATACTTAACAATATAATTTTTTGCATTGTGCCTGAATTGTTAATTTAAATAATAATCAATCATTTATACCTTCTTTCAATAAAGTCTGTCAATTGTTTAACCGCATCCGAACCTTCATCCCATTTGTATTTTTCTTTAATTTCCTTAACATAATTCGTTGCTTCCTCCAACGTTTTAAATCCGGCTAATACTTCGATGGTTTCATTATAATCTTTCATATTACCATCAAACAATTCATTGATAAAATAAAACTTCTCGTTGATCCCGATAGCGGATTTCAAATCTGTTATTTTATCCTTCTGCATTTTATCCGCAATGCTTTCTTCTTGTTTTTCCTCCGAAACTTTATCCACAACTGCCTTTTTCTCACTGAATTTATCAGCGACTGTCGAGTCGGAAAATAAATCTATTATATCTCCTGAAGAAGGCGCCTGTTCGATTTCCGGTTCCGGCTTCTCATCCTTTAATTCCACTTCTTCAACAGACTCTGTTGTTTCTGTTAGTTTGTCGCCGACAACCTGCTCCTGAACCTCAAATATTGGCGAGGGGGGTTCCGGCTCTTCTTCTATTATATCGGATTTTTCAGCTACATTAGCAGGCTCGACACCAATATTATTTTTATCTGTTCCAAGATAAATATCATATATTTGCCTGATTTTCTCTAAAGTAAGATCTATATCAATCTTTGCAATTCCCGCGGGATCATTTTTTTGTCTTGTAATCAATTCCCGAAGTTCGTCCAATAATTTTTCCACTGAATCAAAATACGATTTGTTGTCCATGTTCAAAGTTTTTAACAAAATATTTTATTAATGTTCTAAATACTTAATTTTGTGAAAAATTGAGGCAATAAAGATATAAAAGAATATAATTAAAATTCGAATATAAAATTGCATTAAACAAAATAGAGCAAAGAGCTTGGAGTATAGAGCATGGAGTTAAAATGTTATTTTTAAATAATAATACCTAAGCACCATGCTCCACGCAATTTATTTTTTATCTTGCATTATTCTATTTCAAACGGTCTTTAAAAATAAAGACAAACATGTTTTTAGAGAACACTAACAAGCAACATAAACGAAACGGATGGGTAGAGGTAATCTGTGGTTCGATGTTTTCAGGAAAAACGGAAGAATTGATACGAAGGCTTAACCGTGCAAAAATTGCAAAGCAAAAAGTCGAGATATATAAACCGGCAATTGATACAAGATATGACGAGGAGAGTGTGGT
Organism: Bacteroidales bacterium; assembly: GCA_016783885.1. Taxonomy (GTDB): domain Bacteria; phylum Bacteroidota; class Bacteroidia; order Bacteroidales; family JAADJA01; genus JAADJA01. The sequence continues at coordinate 41,970 of JADHVR010000002.1, read as the reverse complement.
ATCTCACGATGAAACCTCCATCAAATCTACTCCCGTTCAGGCTGCCTCTCAAATATTATTACTTGCAAACGATGTGGATGTGGTTGGCATTGACGAAGCTCAGTTTTTCGATAATGAACTCGCTTCCGTTTGCAATTTACTGGCAAATGATGGTGTAAGGGTAATAGTAGCGGGACTCGACATGGATTATCTTGGTAATCCTTTTGGTCCGATCCCTTCACTCATGGCTACCGCCGAATATGTAACAAAAGTCCATGCTATATGTATGGAATGTGGTAATTTAGCTCAATACTCTTACCGCCTTGTGGAAGACAACAGCCTTGTATTATTAGGCGAAACTGATAATTATGTGCCTTTGTGCAGAAAGTGTTATATGGAGAAAAAGAAAAAGGAAAAATAGTCAAAATAAAGTGGAAATAACAAATCCCAAAATATAAATATCAGAAGAAGATAAGAAAAAGAAAATCAGTAAAATGTTTAAAGAAATTCAAAAATTAAACATTTTTGAAACACAAAATTTTAGATATAATCCTAAATCCTTTTTTTATTGCATTTATTTTCTCGGGTTTTATTTTTCCCTTTTTTCTTACCCCCGATAAATATAATAAAGGCGATACAACAACACTGAAACTTCTATAAAATATAAATAAATCTTTTACTACTTTTGCCTCCAAATCAAAAAATTTATAATCATAAAAAATCTATTACAATGAAAAAACTTATTGCTTTATTATTGATTGTCAATGTTATTTTTATTACAAACGTTTTCTCACAGGAAAAAAAAGAAACAGAAGAAAAACAAATTAAAATCCTTATCAGCACCGATTATGGTGATATGACCGCTATACTCTACAATGAAACTCCACAGCACAGAGATAATTTTGTTAAGCTGATAAATGAAGGATGGTACGAAGGTTCACCTTTTCATAGAGTTATGCAAAATTTTATGATACAGGGCGGGCAAAATGCTGATGGCAGATTAGATCCCGGTTATACAATCCCGGCTGAATTTGTGCCCGGAAAATATCATAAGAAAGGTGCATTGGCTGCTGCAAGGAAAAGCGACCCGGTAAACCCGGAAAAGGCTTCTTCCGGTTCTCAGTTTTATTTTGTACAAGGACAGGTGTTAGCCGATGAAAATATAGATATGTACGCAAACCGACTCGGTATTGAAATTGGAGAACAACAGCGTGAGGCATATAAAACAATTGGCGGAACACCTCACCTCGACGGCTCTTATACTGTTTTTGGTGAAGTGATTGACGGAATGGATGTTATTGATAAAATCGCTGCAGTTAAAACCGAAGGGAGCAACAAACCCGTGGAAGATATAACTATGTCAATTAAGATTATTGAATAAATGAAAGACAATGTCCAAAAATATATTGCTGAAATAAACAGTTTCGTTGCTGAAACTCAGGAACAGCTTGAACAATTCAGGATAAAATTCCTCAGTAAAAAGGGAATTATTCCAGGCTTGTTTGCAGAAATGAAAAACATCCCTCCTGGAAACAGGAAGGAGATGGGACAGTTGTTGAATGAGTTGAAAAACAAAGCACAGGATAAAGTAAAAGAACTTAATAAGTCTCTTAAAAGCAGGAGCGGTGGGGTAGAAGGAGCAATTGACCTGACATTGCCGGCTAATTTTATCGGCTTAGGGACAAGACATCCATTATCGGTTGTCAGAAATGAAATCATCGGTATTTTTTCACGGATCGGGTTTACTGTTTCGGAAGGACCTGAAATAGAGGATGACTGGCATAATTTTACCGCTTTAAATTTCCCTGAAGAGCATCCTGCCCGTGACATGCAGGATACTTTTTTCATTGAAAAAAATCCTGATATTGCTTTACGAACCCATACTTCATCCGTTCAAATAAGGGTTATGGAAAATGAAAAGCCTCCTATCAGGGCTATTTTCCCGGGCAGGGTATTCCGGAATGAAGCGATTTCTGCAAGGGCACATTGTTTCTTTCATCAGGTAGAAGGATTATATATTGATAAAAATGTATCCTTTGCCGATTTAAAGCAAGCGCTTTATTATTTTTCTACTGAATTTTTCGGAGCTGATACGAAAATAAGGTTCAGACCATCTTATTTTCCTTTTACCGAACCCTCGGCAGAAATGGATATTTCCTGCTTCATTTGTGGCGGGAAAGGCTGTAAGGTTTGTAAGCATACCGGCTGGGTCGAAATTCTTGGTTGTGGGATGGTGGACACAAATGTGCTGGAAAATTGTAATATCGACAGTAAAAAATATACCGGATTTGCTTTTGGCATGGGAATAGAACGAACAGCAATGTTAAAATATCAGATCAATGATATTCGATTATTCTTTGAAAATGATATTCGTTTCCTGAAACAATTTGAAGGTGCTTTTTAAGAGCCAAGAATCAGAGTCAAGCTTGCCCACCTGAGCGAGGCGAAGGAGGGAGTCAAGATATTAACCAGCTTGGAACCTCTTAGCGACTCCAAACCTCTAAGAGGTTAGCAATTGGCAGTCGGCAGACTGAAGACTGGAGACTGCCGACTAAAGACTTAAAGTATGATAAAAAGATTTCTTGAGATATTATTTTCACTTCTGAGCCTGATCATACTCTCGCCTTTATTTTTAATTATAGCTTTCCTTATAAAGATTGATTCTAAAGGAGGTGCTTTTTACATCCAGAAAAGAGTCGGGAAAAACAACAAGGACTTTAACCTGATAAAATTCCGCACCATGTTTGTTAAATCTGACAGACAAGGGTTATTAACTGTTGGGGAAAAGGATAACAGGATTACCGGAATAGGAAAGGGACTTAGAAAACACAAAATTGACGAACTGCCTCAACTGATCAACATTCTGAAAGGAGAAATGAGCTTTGTGGGGCCACGTCCTGAAGTGAGAAAATATGTAGAACTGTATGATGACCGCCAAAAGCAGGTGTTATCAGTTAAATCCGGTTTAACTGATTATGCTTCGTTAGAATACGTAAACGAAAATAAGATACTGGCTGGATTTTCCGATCCGGAAAAAGCCTATGTTGAACAAATCATGCCCGCAAAATTAGAACTGAATCTTCAATACATCAAAGAGCAGGGGCTTCTTGCCGACCTTAAAATAATCATCAAAACATTAGATTTTTTAGTTAATCCAAAATTTCTTTAATCCATTTATCATGAGCAAAACAATTATTTTTTTTATTATGACAATTTGTATGGAGCAACTTTTAATGAGTCAAACCATACCGCCAACTTACGATTTAAGAGATGTTAATGGTCAAAATTATGTTACTTCTGTCAAAAGCCAGTCTGGAGGAACCTGCTGGACACACGGAACCATGGCAGCCATTGAAGGCAACTTGTTAATGACTGGCGTCTGGGCTGCTGCCGGAGAAACCGGAGAACCAAACCTTGCAGAATATCATTTGGACTGGTGGAACGGCTTTAACACTTACTATAACCAGGACCTCGACCCGCCTTTTAATAACGGGCAGGGTCTTGATGTTCATTATGGAGGAGACTATCGCGTTGTTACAGCTTATCTTTCAAGACTTGATGGCGCTGTAAGGGATATTGACGGACAATCGTACAGCACCCCTCCTGATCGTTCGGATACCAGTTATCATTACTATTACCCCCGCGATGTGGAGTGGTACACAGCCGGTTCAAGCCTTGAAAATATTGACCTTATCAAATCCAAGGTAATGACAGAAGGTGTGATGGCTATCTGTATGTGCTGGAGCAGTTCATTTTTTAATTATGGTTATTATGCACATTACCAACCTGAATCAAACCCCAATGACCCTAATCATTCAATTGCTATTGTTGGCTGGGATGACAATTTTGATAAAAGCAAATTTAAAACTTCACCTCCTGATAACGGAGCCTGGCTTTGCAAAAATAGCTGGGGTTCGGGATGGGGATTGAGCGGTTATTTCTGGATTTCCTATTATGATAAACATGCCTGCCAGAATCCTGAAATGGGAGCAATTACCTTTAAGAATGTTGAACCGCTACAATACGACACTGCTTATTATCACGATTACCATGGCTGGCGCGATACATTGACTTCTGCTACGGAGGTGTTCAATGCTTTTACAACAACAAATAATGAAACCATAATTGCAGTTAACTTTTTTACTGCCGGAGATAGCATTGATTATACAATTAAAATATATGATGATTTCAATGGCGCTAATTTGTCGAATGAACTTGCTTCAAAATCAGGAAATATAGAGTATTGTGGCTTACATACTATTGAACTTAACAATCCTGTAAATATTCCTGAAGGAGATGATTTTTATGTGTATTTATATTTATCTGAGGGTGGCATTCCTTACGACAGGACTTCCGATGTGCCTGTTTTACTTGGTGGGGGTACAAAAACTATTGTGCCTTCTACAGCCAATCCGGGCGAAAGCTATTATAATGACGGAAAAAGCTGGACAGATTTTTACTATTATAATGATCCGTCAGGTTTTCAAAACACGGGTAATTTTTGCATCAAAGCACTGGTTCATTATACAGAAACTATTCAACTTGGATTAAAAGTATATCTCGAAGGACCATTCAATGAAACAAACATGAACACCGGTCTGAACGATGAAGGATTGCTGCCGCTTAACCAGCCTTACAATATCGAACCATGGAATTATTCAGGAACAGAAAGTGTTACCTCAATTCCAAATCCCGATGTGGTGGACTGGGTGTTGATTGAATTACGCGACACAACCCAGGCTGACCGTGCTACAAGCGAAGCAATATCAGGTTATCGTGCAGCATTTTTGTTAAAAGACGGTTCTGTGGTTGACCTTGACGGGGTTAGTCCTGTACGTTTTTATACAACGGTTAACTGGAGTCTTTTTGTTGTTGTTCGCCATAAAAACCACCTCGACATTATGGCCTCTTATCCGGCTTCGCTTTCAGGCGGCGTTTATACTTATGATTATACATTTGCTCAAATACAGGTGTGGGGTGGAACTGACGGGCATAAAGAAATTGCACCTAATATTTGGGGCATGATAGGCGGCGATGCTAATGCCGATGGAATAATTAACACTGAAGACGGAACTGAAGTTTGGTATTTTGAGGCAGGATTATCCGGTTATTTGTCCGGCGATGCTAATTTGGATGTACAGGCAAATAACCAGGACAAAAATGATGTATGGGTGCCGAACAACGGAAAATACAGTCAGGTGCCGGATTAGGATTATTCGTCTGACCGCTGCCGGAGCGTATACGCGTACGAAATGGCAAAGACCTTCCAGAATTTAAAGCAAGGAGATTTCAGGGCGGAAAACCTGGAAGAGCATGAAGGATTAAAACTGCGAATAACCTCTCCCTAACCCTCTCCTTTGAAGAGGGTTAGGGAGAGGTCTTCGCAAATACTGAAACTTCGGTATCCAAATTACTACCGCCATTAGTGGGAGTTTTTTATATCTTTGGCATCGCCAATCCGCTTCAGGTAAATCAAATATATTTATGATGAAGAAGTTTTTTCTTTTTACGGCGTTAATTCTTTTTTATATTACTGTAAATGCCCAGGTTCACACCACCTATCTATGGCATCTTCAGCAGCCTAACTACTGGCCCGAACAAAGCCAGTGGGATCAATACCATTATCAAACCGTGTGGGAATCGCAATGGCTGAAAAACAATAATGGTAACTGGTATTCCGACGGACAGCAACACCCATTGAATAACCTGGAAGAAATTTTTAATAAAGATGACCGGAAGGCTGTTTATCAATATCGTACTAAAGATGCCGTGCAATCATTGCTCGGTCACTCGGAAGCCGGCGCGCAAGTGAGCTATTCCGGATGTTTGATTGAAAATGTGAATAGCCTTGCACAAGCAGGGCAGTGGGGATATTCGAATGGCTGGCAAAATAATTTTATCACAGCAAGGAGCTGGCAAACTTCAGGCGGTAATCCAAGAATGGATTTGATGGGTTTCACTATGCACCATGCCCTTAGCCCTTTGCTCAGTGATAAAGTTTTCAGGAAACAAATTCAGGCTCATAACCATATTTACTCGCAAACTTTTGGTTCAAACCCTGATTATTCAAAAGGCTATTGGCCAGCAGAATGTGCTTTCAGCGAAAGGATTATCAAAGTGCTTATTGAAGAAGGTTTTGAATGGTCTGTTATTTCCAACAGCCACCTTGCAAGAACACTTGCCGATTATCCTTTAAATTACGGGACGTCAGGTTGTAATATCGATCCGCCAAATTATGCTGACGTAACCTCCTTCTCAGGGAATAACTGGTGGAATGGCCAGATAGATGGCAGAGGTGGTACATTTGCAGCTCCGTTCTGCTACCAGGCTCACAAAGCAAAATACATTGACCCTGAAACCGGAACTGAATACAAAATTACAGTGGTTCCGATGAGCGACCTGCTAAGTTATATGAACGGTTATTCACTCATGGGTACAGGCGAAATTGACGATCATATAGCTCCTTTTGATGATCCCTCCCACCCTTCCATTGTGTTGATGGCTCATGACGGCGATAATGCCTGGGGCGGTGGCTACGATTATTATAATAATTCTGTTCCGGGTTTTGCCAATGCTGCGGCTGCTCAGGGATATATTCCCTCCACCATTCAACAGTTTCTGGATGACCATCCTGTTCCGGAAAGTGATGTTGTTCATGTTGAAGACGGTTCGTGGTTTAATGCTGCCAACGACTGGGGGCATACGCAATTTATCAACTGGCTCTGGCCTTTGTACACACAAGATTATGAATTTGACACCAACGGCTGGACTGAAGACGTTCGTAACTGGGCTGTTCTTGTTGCAGCAGAAAACAGGGTTGTAATGGCTGAAGACCTTACAGGCGGTGCAGATATCTGGGACATTGTTTATCCTAATGCTTCCTCAAACCTTGCCGAAAGAGCATGGCATCACCTGCTGCCGGGATATACCAGCGGTTACATGTATTACGGCACTTCTCTCGATATAGAAGTTAAGCAGTCACTGGCATGTAACCTTGCAACCGGTTTTGCCGATCAGGTCATTGGTTCGAATCCGGGAGTTGATAACACTCCGCCAACGGTATTTATTCCTCAGCGTTATCCGTACAATCCGGGAGGTACCGGTTTCGGGCCTACTTATGCTTACAAGCAACACCAAAACACTTCCGACTTTTATGTTTGGACTTTTGCTTATGATGTTTCAGGTTTGCAATCCATTACCTTAAAATACAGGTTGGATAATGACGGGATTAATCCATTAACTGACAATGATAACGATACTTATACCGGTGGAGCGGGTGTGCAGGCATGGAATTCAATATCTATGACAGAAAGAATTTTCCCGGCGGATAATGTTACCGGAAACCCAGATATTAACTTTTTTTTAATGCCCGATTATATCGCAAACGAACATTATGCTGAAATCACAGGATTGTCTGACACTTTGGTAGATTATTATGTTGAAGCTACTGATAATTACGGCAATGTTTTTAAAACACCTATTCAGCATGTTTATGTTGGAACCTACAATCCAGGTGGACCCGGAGGGCAATATGAAGTAAGCTGGATTCCGGAAAATCCCGGGGAAAATGATATTATTACGATTACTGTTTCAAACCCACCGACTACCGGCAAACTTCACTGGGGTGTAAATAACCAGGGCAGCAACTGGCAAACGCCCGATACTGTTTACTGGCCATCCGGAACCTATTTATACGGTTCAGGACCTGCTGTTGAAACACCATTAGACGGGCCAAACGGGAACGGGGAACTGACATTACAAATAGGCACTTTCAACAATCCTGCCCAGGATATCTTTTCTATCGCTTTTGTAATCCATTTTGATGATGACTCGTGGGATAATAATAATGGAAACGATTATCATATATCCATACAAGGGCAGGGAATTTATGGCGTAGTTTGGGAACCGGAAAATCCTAACCAGTTTGATACTATAAAAATATTTGTGGGGCAAGCCACAGTGGGTGCAAATCTCCACTGGGGAGTAAATACAGGAGGAAGTTCATGGCAAACACCAATCACATCTTACTGGCCTGCCGGTTCGTTTTTATTTAACGGAACCGGACCAGCCGTTGAATCACCATTTTCAGGTCCTGACCAGGATAATATTTTATCAATTGAACTCGGAACATTTGATGATCCTATGCAGATAGTTGACGGAATAGACTTCGTAATTCATTACAACAACGGAACATGGGATAACAATAACGGAAACGACTACTATATTCCTATTGAAAACCTCGATCCCATCATTCTGGATTTGAAAATTTTTCTGGAGGGAGCCTATAATGGTATTGATATGAATATACATTTAAATTCCATGGGCTTTATCCCTTTATCACAACCATACAATATAGCTCCCTGGAATTATAACGGTACCGAAAATGTAACATCCATTCCAAACGTAAATATTGTTGACTGGGTTTTGATTGAATTGCGCGACACCACCGATGTTTCTTTGGCAACCGGCGAAACAATGATAGCACGGCAAGCAGCATTTCTTTTAAATGACGGGTCTGTTGTTGGTTTGGATGGTTGTACAGACGCACGGCCGTGCGTCTCTATCACCGTAACCAACAATCTGTTTATTGTGATTTGGCACAGAAACCATCTCGCTGTTTTATCTGCTAACCCTTTAACCGAATCCAGCGGAATTTATTCTTATGATTTTACAACCGGCGCCGGGCAGGCTTACAATTCCGGACAAAAAGATATCGGAGGGGTTTACGGAATGAGTGGCGGCGATGGGGATGCAGACGGTCAAGTTTACTATCCTGACAAAGATAACATCTGGTCATTACAAGCAGGGTTCAAAGGATATTACGATGGGGATTATTCTTTAGACGGACAAGTAAATAACCGGGATAAGAATGATGTCTGGCAGCCAAATCTTGGTGCAGGCGGGCAAGTGCCGGATTAGGATTATTCGTCTGACCACTGCCGGAGCGTATGCCCGTGCGAAGTGGTCTGACGAATTCTTAGGGGGAAGTTTGATGTTCGAAATTATGGCAGGTTGAACGCAGGTAAGTGTTAGAATTTAACCTGCCCTGTTGAAAAGTGGGAGGTGTTCGATGTTTAAAGTTTTTTTGTAATTGTAAAATATCACGCTGCAAAACAATAAATGCAAATTTCTATATCATTCAAGAAAAACCATCTTCCCGATTTTATTGGAATTATCTTTTTCTAATTTATAAAAATATATTCCGCAGGGAACAGGATTGTTGTTATTATCACTTGTTTCCCAAATAAATGTATGAATACCGGATTGTAAAGCGCCTGAAAAAAGTGTTTTTACCAATTCACCGTTTATACTGTAAATTCTGAGCTTAATATTACTTGCTTCAGTTAAATTAAATTCAATAGTTGTTTCGAAACTAAACGGATTGGGATAATTTATGAGAAATTCGTTATTATCTGATAATAATTCATTTTCCCGGAAATCAGTACTGATATATTCAAACTGATAATAATCAACGCCTGTGTTACCATCTATATCCGACCCTGAAATTCTGATATTATAAGTGCCGTTTTCAGGAGGAGTAAAAGTTCCTTCCCATTGGGTACCGGCTCCTGTCATTTCTACAAAAATTATAGAATCATTCGGACATTCAATTCTCAGCAATGGAATAGAATTCATTTTTTTATATTTTACCGATTTTGGATGGTTACAACCATATTCACCTTTTTCATAAATAGTATGCACATTTTCATATTCATCAACAGCACACTTTGGATATCTGATGGTTTCGTCGGATAAAAAAGGCTGTTCCTGGATAATAGATAATTCATCATCGCTCAATGATTGTCCGTTACTGTCTAAATTCCCATTAATTTTTGTATAGTAAGCAGATGTGATCTGTTGACTGCTTTTAGCCCAGACAATATGAATATTATTTTCTTCATCAATATCCATTCTCGGCGACCATACCTGGTTGTTGCTCTGGGTCAAAGAACTATTATTAACAGATATAGCACCGTCGGGTAATAATTTCATATAGGTTAGTATGTTGGAAGACCCTGTCCATTGCTGCCAGATTATATGAACATTATTATTGATATCGCAGCAAATCTGGGGCTTGTTTAGTTGTTGAGAAGCATTTAAATATAATGAAATCTTGTCGGACCATGTATCTCCGCCATCAACCGAGTAAGCATAAGTGATGTCGTGCATATCATTTGACCACACGAGATATATCTTATTATCCGTATCAATTGCTGTTCTGATCTCGTTAGTCCATGAATTAGCACCGGTAATAACAGTCTGGCCATTTATCAGTACTGTTCCGTCTGCATCTATCTTAGTAAACGAAATACTACCGCTACCCGAAAATATATAAGTTATATTGTTACTATCAACAGCGCCTTCTTTATCTTGAGTGGGTTGCCCGATGTAAATATTTTCGTCAGGGTTGTTTATAATTAAAGTATTGCCTCCGGGTCCGATCCAATCATCATGCTCTTCAAGAATATTCCCATTGTTATTCAATTTATACATATCAAAATTACCACTCGGGTTTGAATATTCGTATAATCTTACCGCTGCATAAATATTATTCTGACAATCTTTTGTCAGACGTGTATTTAACCACCAATAATCAAAGTTACTAACCGACCAGACATCTTTTTCATCTACCCAGCCTGCAAACAAATCTTCATCAGAAACAACATGTACTGTTACGTCTCCATTTACCGTATGACTGATTGCAAATGACGGCGGAATAGAATCACTGAAAGTATACGATTTTACATAATCATTTTTAACACAATCAAAATATTCGTAATATCCGATTTGACTGTTTAAAGCCGGATCGCTTTCTTGTGAAAAAACCTGAACTGCAATCAATATGCACGATAGCAAGAATAAATTTTTCATTTTAGGATTCATTTTCCCCTCCTGATTATAGTTTATAAATTAAAAAATAAATAATTACATTTGTCCTTTTTTTCAGACAAAAGTAGAAATATTATTTATGGGAACAGGGAAAAAAATATTGGATTCGGAATTGATTCTACATCCTGATGGGGGCATTTACCATTTGAAGCTCAAGCCCGAACATCTTGCTGAAACTATCATACTGGTAGGTGATCCGCAACGTGTTGAAATTATTTCAAATTATTTCGACGAAATTGAATTTAGGGGTCAGAACCGGGAAATTTGCACTCACACTGGCTTCTTAAATAAAAAGAGGCTTACGGTAATGTCAACAGGGATGGGTACCGACAATATTGATATAGTGCTCAACGAACTGGATGCACTTGCTAATATCGACCTGGATACGAGGATAATTAAAGAGCATCATACAGCGTTAAATATTTTCAGGCTTGGAACTTCGGGAGCTATTCAGCCAGATATTCCATTAAATGCGTTTGTTTTATCAGAGTATGGGCTTGGTTTGGACGGTTTAATGAGTTTTTACGGCAATAGCAATAGAATTATTGATAATGAATTAACCAATACTTTTATAAAATATTCTCAAGTACCTGAAGATATGCCAAAGCCTTATATTGTTAAGTCATCAGAGAAATTAGCCAGAGAGATTGGTGATGGTTTTATTCGTGGTATTACAGCCACTGCACCGGGTTTTTATGGTCCTCAGGGCAGAACTTTAAGGCTTTCAATGGCTTATCCTGAACTGAATGAAAAATTAAAAAGTTTTGAGCATAAAGGACACAGGGTGGTTAATTTTGAAATGGAAACATCGGCTTTATACGGTTTGGGGAAATTATTGGGTCATAATACCCTTACGGTATGCGTAGCCATTGCAAACAGGGAAAGACACGAATATAACAGGGATTACAAAAAAGCTATTGTTAAGATGATTGAGTTATTGCTAAGAAAAATAACTTCATAAAATTTATTAATAAGGATAGATTTAATATATAAGCAAAAAAAATAGTATCTTACAATACCAAAAATTCTATATCGATTGAGGAGGATTAAGAACATAAGATTACCCTTAAAAGGAATAGCCGTTTTGCTGTTTTTCTTTATACAGGTATTTTATTCCTTTTCCGATACGTTAACTGATGATAAAGCCATTAATATAACCCGGATCGAAAAGCAATTGGGAAGTTCTCCGGTTGGTGATAAAGTAAATCTTTTAAACTTATTGGCAAAAGAGTATCTTTCGGTTAACCCTGAAAAATCGAAGATTTATGCAAATAACGCCCTTGAATTAGCAAGGATTTTAAATAACCGGGAAGCTCAATCCGGGGCGCTATACAATTTAGGTGAAGCAAATTACTTTCTTTACGAATATGATTCAGCTATTGATGCCTACCTCAAATCTCTGGAAATCGAAGAAACAAAAGGAAATGATACCGTTATTTCGGAAATTTTAAATTCGATTGGATTAACTTACGAAGGTAAAGGCGAATATAAAAAGGCACAAGAATATCTGTTAAGGTCGGTTAATATAGAAGAAAAACTTGACCGTAAATCCAAAATAGCAAACCGGTTTTTTTATTTAGGCAATGTTTTTCAATCGGCTGGTGATTTTCAATCGGCGCTTATTTATTTCAAAAATGCCTTCGATATTGAGGAATTATTAGGCAATAAGCAAAAAATTGCAGATATATATAATAGCATCGGGATTGTTTTTTTTGACCTGGGAAGCTACGAGAAAGCATTAAGTTATTATATGAAGTCCTTGCAATTGGTTGAAGAGTTGCAAAACAAGCAGGGTATTGCACATGTCCTGAATAATATTGGAATAGTTAATTATGAATGGGGAAACAAAGAAAAAGCATTAGAATATTATCAAAAGTCTCTTAATATTGAAGAGGAGTTAGGAAACAGGAAGGGAATTGCCGGATCTTATAATAATATTGGTATTGTTTACAGCGATTGGGATCAAAATGAAATAGCTATCGGTTATTATAATAAAGCCCTTGAGATATATGAAGAATTCAGGGAGACAAGGGGAATTGCACAGGCGTTGAACAACATTGGGGAAAGTTATTCTGATCTGGACAATCATCAAAAAGCGTTAGATTATTTAATTGAATCTCTTGAGATTGAAAAAAAACTTGGTAACAAACTTGGGATAGCACAATCATATAACTCCATCGGAATGGTATATTTTAAGGTGGGTAATTTTAAAAAAGCAATTGAATTCAATTATAAAAGCCTTCAAATAGCCGATTCCCTTAAACTATCGTCAATACTTCTTATCAATTATGAACTATTTTATAAAATATATTTACAGAAAAAGAATTATGCTAAAGCCTTAGAATATTTTAGGTTTTACACTTTGCAGAAAGATACTATATACAACAAACAATTTCACAGAAATCTTGCCGAAATACAAGCTATGTATGAGATTGATAAAACAGACAGGGAGAGGGAATTGGAGAAGGAATTAATGATACAAGAATACCAGAAGAAAGAAAAGGAAGTTAGAACCCAAAGAACCTATCTTGTTATTATTTTTATCTTAATGGCAATTTTTGGAATACTTGTTTATTATGATATTAAGTCAAAAACAAAAGCCAATAAAAAACTAAAGGAGATTAATAAAGAGATAACCGGGCAAAAGGAAAAATTATCAGAAGCATTAGACGAATTAAGTAAAAGCGAAACAAAATATAAAAATCTGATAGGATACTCACCAACCGGTATAATATACATAAACAAGAAGGGGAATATCATTGAAGTAAATAAAAAAATGCTTCAAATTTTAGGCTCACCTGGCGAAGAGGAAACCAAAGAGATAAATTGCCTTGAATATCCACCACTCAAAAAAGTCGGACTTTCGGATGATATATTAAATTGCATTGAAACCGGCAATATAATGTATAATGAAAAAGAGTATAAATCGAAGTGGGGAAAAGATGTTTTTTTGAAGTATATAATAGCACCTGTTAAAAACAAAAAAGGAAATATAACAAGTCTGATTATTAATATTGAAGATGTTACTTACTCAAAAAAGATAGAAAAATCAAGGATACAATCCGAATTAAAGTACCGGATTTTGGTCGAGAATTCTTTACAGGCAATGCTTATTATTCAGGATGAAAAGCTGATTTTTGCAAATTCAAGGATGGAAGAGATGACACAATACAGCTTTAAGGAATTATCGGTAAAAGAAAAAAACTGGCTTAAGTTAATAATACATCCTGATGATTATGAACGTGCTTTAAATAATATTAAAAGGGGACAGGAAGGAGAAAAGATACCGGCAAGAACTGAATACAAATACATCAGGAAAGATGGAAAAGTGAGATGGATAGAAACGCTGGGTTCTATAGTTGATTACTATGGAAAACCGGCTCTTCTTGTTGTTGCTATTGATGTTACGGAGCGCAAGGAAACGGAATCCATACTGATTGAATCGGGAGAAAAGCTAAGAGAAGCCAATGCTATGAAAGATAAATTCTTTTCCATCATAGCCCATGATCTTAAAAATCCTTTTAATGCCATTATGGGGTTTTCAAATTTACTTTATGAAGCTTATGATAATTTAGATGAAAAACAACGTAAAATTTTTATTAAAAATATATGTGAAGCTTCCGAAAGTACGTTCAAGTTATTACAAAATTTACTTGAATGGTCAAGAACACAAACCGGCAACATCGATTATAATCCCGAAATTATTGATATAAGTGTGCTTGTAAATGAAAATATTACTGTACTAAAATCAAGTGCAATCAATAAAGGGATAAAAGTTCATACCACTGTCCCGTATAATACAATAGCTTTTGCGGATGAAAATATGATTAAAGCCGTTATCAGAAATTTGCTTTCGAATGCTATAAAATTTACAAAACCAGAAGGCAAAATTGAAATTACAGCCGGAAATACTAATAATACTGTTGAGGTGTGTATAGCTGATATGGGAATAGGTATCGAAGAAAAAAACCTGAAAAAGTTGTTCAGGATTGACGACCAGTTCAAAACCATTGGTACTGCTAATGAACAGGGTTCCGGCTTAGGTTTGATACTTTGTAAAGAATTTGTGGAAAGGAATACCGGTAAAATATGGGCTGAAAGCGAATTAGGAGTCGGCAGTACATTTAAGTTTACCCTTCCCAGATATCGAATATACTGAAACGCCCGCCTGAACAAACGGGCAGGCATAAACTTTGTAATTTTCAAATAATTTAACTGTGTGGTTTTAAATAAACTACAAATAAAAGAATTTGCATTGCCGTTTTCGTTCAGTTTACAATAAAAATCTTCTATTATCGGATTTCCTAATAATTTTGTATTTTTACGCCGCATATTTTTTACTATTATTCTGAAAATTGATCGTAAAGGAAAAATATAACGAGCTGAATGCCCTTATCAGCTTACTGGATGAGCCAAGCAACCAAATGTTTGATCAGATCAGGAAGAAGATTTTGTTTTACGGGATAGAGGCTATTCCATATTTAGAAGATGCCTGGAATAATTCGTTTGATAACATCATTCAGGAAAGAATTGAAAAGATCATACACAATATCCAGTTGAGCAACCTAAAAGAATATCTTAAAAGCTGGAAAGAGAAAAATTATTATAACTTATTTAAAGGTTTCTTTTTTGCTACAAAATACCAATATCCCGAGCTTAATGAAGATGAAATAAAAGAGAAAATCGAAAAAATTAAACGTGATATTTGGCTCGAGCTGAATAACAACCTTACGGCACTTGAAAAAGTAAAAGTGATCAATCATATTTTATTCGACATTCATCGTTTTAGCGGGAATAAATCAAATATTGATGCTCCGCAAAATCTTTTCATCAATAATCTGCTGGAGACAAAAAAAGGCAATCACCTTTCGATAGGAATATTATATATCATTCTTGCACAAAGCCTTAACATACCGATATTTGGAGTTAATCTGCCACAGCATTTTATTTTAGCTTATGTTGATGAAATTCATGAAGAAAAAATTTCTTCAGTTAACGAAAACGAGGTTTTGTTTTATATTAATCCCTTTAACAAAGGAGCGGTTTTTACTCAGCGTGAAATTGAATTATTTGTTAAACATTTAAAATTAAAACCAAGTCCGTTATATTTCAAGACATGTGATAATATTGTTATAATCAAAAGGCTTTTTGATAACATTATTTATTCTTACAAGAAGTTGGGATACATTGAAAAGGTAGAAGAATTGAAAACAATTGTTACTGTATTGTAAGTCTTCAGTCTACAGTCTTCAGTCGCCAACCGACTGCCTATTGCCGATTGCTGACTGACGACTGACGACCGTAAATGGTTTATATCTATTTATAAAATGTCACAAACTTGTCCGTATGGATTTATCCCTTTTTTAGTATATATGGCATACTAAAAGTAACCTTTGTGCCGCTGGGTGTTCCCGTATTATCTTTAAGATCAGCAATCTCCATATTAAACTTTTTCTTGAATTTTTTACTTAAAATCGCCAACCTCTCTTTTATAATTGATATTGCAATGGATTTATTATTTTTTAGTTTTTTAAATTCCGATGCTTTGAGCCTGCCTACACCGTTATCTTCAACTTTAAATAAAATTGAATCATCCTTTTTGTCGAATCTGATATGAATAAACCCTCCTTGTTTTTTATGCCTTAATCCATGTTCAATAGCATTCTCGATAATAGGTTGTGAAAGCATTGGAGGAATGCTGATATTTCCTGTTTCAAGATTTTTATCTATTTCAATCGTATAAGTGAATTTATTTTCGAATCGCAGCAACTGTAACTCAAAATAAAGCTCAAGGGTATTGACCTCTTTCTCAAAAAGAATAAATTCAGATCTTGAATTTTCCAGGATTAATCTTACAAGATTGGCGAATTTAGCAAGGTAATCCCCTGCCTCTATAAGGTCTTTTTTATAAATATAACTTTGAATGGCAATAAGTGAATTGAAGATAAAGTGCGGATTCATCTGCGACCGGAGTAGCTGCTGCTCTAATTGTATGGTTTTGTGTTTTGCTTGTAGCCTTTTATTACGATAAAACAAATAAACCATCAGCACTATCAGCGTAAAAAATATAACTAAGGCAAGAATGAGTTGGTTTCTCCGGCTGATCTTCAGCATCTGTACCTCGTTTTTTTCAGTCAGCAAGGCAAGTTGCTGTTCTTTCTTTTCAGTTTCAAATTTTGTTTCAATCTCCCTGATTGCTTTATATTTTCCTTCGCTGAAAAGGCTATCTTTAATATCCGAATAAAGTTTGTAATAATGCAAGGCTTTTCCGGTATTATTCTGCCCTTCGTAAATTTCCGATAAAAATTCATAAGCATTCTTAAGTGCCTGTAAGTTCTCCGTTTCTTTTGCAATTTCAAGACTTTGCTTTGCCATCTCCAGCGCCTTTGGGTAATTATGTTTAAGGAAAAACACATCAGCAATATAACCAAGTGATTCAGCCATGCCCGGTTTGTCAACTTCCTGACGTGATATTTGCAGGGCTTTATAATAATACTCTGTCGCTTTGTCATAGTCCTTTTCCATTTTGTATGTCAAGCCGATGTTTTTATAACATTCATCCATTTCGTGGCGGTAGCCTGACTCTTCATATAAATTGATTGATTGATTAAAGTAACTTCTTGCCAATGAATACTCTTTCATACCTGAATATACTTTACCGATGTTCAGATAACTCTCCGTTTCACTTACTTTATCTTTTGTTTTATAAGCGATTTGAAGAGCTTTATTGTAATATTCAAGCGCTTTATTAAAATCGTGTTGTTCACTGTATATTTTACCAATATTTAGATAACAGACACATATTCTCCGTTCATGCCCTAATTCTTCAAAGGTTTTAAGGGCTTTTAAATAATATTCCAAAGCTAAGGTAAAGTACCCCTTTTTCAGGTATATTGTACCATTATTAGCATAGCAAACAGCAACCCAGGAAATGTCTCCTGTCTGCTTTGCACCGGATAACGCTTTTTCATTATATTCAAGCGCCAGATCATATTTCCCCTGGTTTTTGTAAACAATACCTATTTCGCTGTAACATTCGGATATTAATGATATGTCATTTAATTCTTCACAGATAGCAAGGGCTTTAAAAAAATAATTCAACGCTTTAGAATAATCGCTACGAAAAAAGTACTCAATTCCTATTTCTATTATCGCCCGTGCAGTTTGTCTTTTATAGGTTTCAACTGTTTTAATGTTTTTCCTTTCTTGTTTATGCTTTATGCTTGAGATATTTTTTTCTGCAATTTTTAAGGCAGTTCGGTAATATAACAGAAGCGAATCGGAGGGCCCGCTTAAAAACTGATTGCCTAATTCAAACAGGATTTTGATTTTAGTTGTATCATGAACAGTTTTGTTCAATTCGGTCAGTAAACTGTCGGTTTTGTGTAATGATTGCCCGAAAGAATTTTTTAAAAGTAAAAAAAAGATAATTATCAAAAACAGTAATGGTTTTGTGATGTATTTCAAAAGGAATTGCATAGGAATATACTTTAATACAAAAATAAGTATTTTAGGTAAAGCTAAAGGGAGAATTAATCTAAAATCTAAAACCCTATCCCCATCAGACTCTTCCATCCCGAAAACTTTCGGGATTCCGCCCTGAAATTCCCTTGCCTTAAACTCTGGAAGGTCTTTGGTATTCGTCAGACCACTGTGCGTAAAGCATTCGCTAAGATCAGTTGTTAGACGATTAAGCGGAATCAGGTCTGCTAAAAAACCCCGCTCAATCGAACGGGGTAAACTTAGATACCGAAGTTTTGGTATTTGCGAAGAAGAGTTTTCTGGTGTTCGTCAGACCACTTCGCACCGGCAGTGGTCAGACGAATAATCCTACTCCGGTACCTGACTTGAGTATGTACCGTTTTCAGCCCATGTATCGTTCTTATCCTGGTTGCTTACCTGCACATCCATATTGTTGTCGGTGGCTTTATAGCCTTTCGTTCCGGCATCGTTAGTCCACAGTATTTTATCGGCAGCGTTAATATGTCCGTCAGCATTTGAATCTCCTCCCACCATGCCGTAAACATTTGTTGCAATTTCTTTATATCCCGCACCGCCATTGTAAACCTGGGTAATTGCCGTAGAAAAATTATAATCGTAAACTCCACCTGATTCGGTAATACCATTTGCCGATAAAATTCCCAAATGATTCCTGTGCCAAACAATAGCATAAAGGTTTTGTGAAAAAGAAGCTGCTGGGAATTGCAGAACCGATGAACCATTGAGCCCCACAACAGAACCGTTATCTAATATAAAAGCCGCTTGTGTTGCAATTGTAGTGGAAGGATCAGCAGCACCAGGATTTGCAGCATCGCGAAGTTCTATTAAAACCCAGTCAACTACATCAGTGTTTGGAATAGATCCTACGCTTTCTGTTCCTGTGTAATTCCACGGAGGTGCGTTATAAGGTTGAGATAATGGAATCTGATTTCCGGCATTAAGTCCTGTAGTCATTTGAGAGCCTGAATAGGGGCCTTCGAGAAAAACGAGCAGGTCAAGATCAACACCGTGAATCGTTACAGATACCGGTTGTTGAAAACCTTGTGTTAAAATAATGTTCCCGTTTGAATAGGTTTCTGTTGCAATTTCTCCCAGTGTCCAACTGAGGCTTGCATTTGTTCCTTCAAAATAATCTCCTGCCGAAGCCACTACTTCCGGAGAAACTGATTGGGCTGTTATGGTTAAGGAAATAGCCAATCCTACTAAAAGTGTGCTGATTTTTTTCATTTTTTTATAGTTTTATATGTTTAAGTCAAAAATTTCAAGATGTAAAAATAAGCATTTATATTTAAAAAGTCAAATAAATTTTTTGAGACATACATATATAATATTACTTAGTTGTATTTCTGTTTATTTGCTCTTTCATTTTTATCATTTCGTCATAATCTCTTCCTGCTGATTCAGGATAACCATAAGCTTCGGGATAAAGCAATTTACCCTTTTCGCAAAGTGTATTTTTTCCTCCCTTTTCTTCTTCAACAGGACGGCCAAGTTCGTGAATTACCGGATCATCACGATCCGCCAAAACTTCCCAGAAAACTGCCCGGTTTGTTTCTCCATAAATGATAATTGCTGAAAAATCGCTGTTCCATTCAGCCCCGGTTAAAAATGGTCTGCCAACAGGAGTGAGATGAATAGAGGCTTCATCTTCTTTGGTAAGGGCTTTAAAGTAATCAGATAACTCTACCATAGCTTCCCCTTTTTCATCTAGTTCAGCTTTTCCCCGATAAATCAACAGGTTCTCCGGAGATTCCACAAAATTATGGCGGAGCAGCTTATTTTCAGGATCAAGCGGATGGTCAATAACAAACGAGCCGCTTCCTTTTGAAAGGTTGCCGGTTACATGTACAGGTCCTGAAAAATAACCTGCATAATAGCTTGTACTTTGGCCAAATACTCCATAACTGGAACCAGATAATCCATAAACAGCAGTTCCACTCGGGCTATAACTCTGGAATCCGTTTTCAGATCCGGAAGCCACAACTTGCAGGCGATTATAAGGGCTATCCGTTCCAATCCCAACCTGTCCATTGCTCTCAATAAACACTTTCGTGGATCCATTCGTCTGCAAATGCATATCAGCCCAACTTCCTCCTCCTGCGTGTGCGTTAATTTTAAATCCTGTTCCTCCACCGTAGTGAAAAAGTTCACCATACACTGTAGAATAGGAAGGATCTTCTCCTACTCGAATATGATCATCAACATGCAGCACGGCATCCGGAGTAGAGGTTCCAATGCCTACCCTACCATTATTCTTTACAATAAGAAGATCTCCATAGGAGCTTTGGGCAAGAAATGGATCTCCACCTTCGGAACGAGTTACAAGTCCATTGGCACTATACGACCAACTCTGGTTATGGATTCCTACCAACCAGTCATCATGGCTGCTTTTAACATGTAACGGATAGCTTGGGCTAGATGTCCCAACACCTAAATTATCTTCCATATAAACATCACCTTCAAAATGGCCGGCCAACCCACCATCACTCCATGAACGAAAAGCTGTGCCACCATATTGATTTTGACTATATATTCCATAACTGTTTGCGGACAGTGCTTCTCCCTGAACACCAGGGTAATTGTCTGCCCAACTTTTACCAACAATTCCATAACTATTGGAACTAAAACCATAAATTCCTGCTCCTGACCCTCCATCAACATGTAACTTTGCAATGGGATAGGTTGAACCAATTGCAACACTACCGGAATTGTAGTAAATATCGGAGTTGTTCAATTCCCAAAATCCATCAGCCGACCGGTCGGAATACAATGCATAGGGAACAGAAAATAATTCAGACGTTCCTAATGCAACATAGCCGCCTCCTGCAGAATTATAAATTTCTACTTTTATGAATTTTGAATCAGCACTCCAGTTAATACTACCAAATGTGCCTATTACCGGTGTTCCTAAACCAATGTTTAAAGAAATGAGGCCAAATTGGTTGGTTGTACCTGAAAAAGTTTCCTGGTAGATGATTGTGCCTCCAGGTGTTTCATTGTGAATACTGATTCTTATATCCACAGATTGATTTGAAATGACTTCTCCTGCAACATCCCTGACTACAGCCTGGTATTTGAAGGCTTGTGGTGGTTGTGCATTCAAAAGAATTGAGCAGCTTAAAACAGCTATTAAAACTGATAATGTTTTCATATTATTATTTTTTATATTTCTAATTCAATTTATTTATTCCTTTCCAATTTTTCAATGCGTGATTTTAGTTCTTCAATAAGAACTTGCTGTTCCTGCATTGCCTTTACCAAGGGAACTACAAACTCAGCATAGGCCAAAGAATAATATTTAATATGATCTGTGGGTTTACATACCCCACTAAAATCATATCCTGAATCTATAGCTGCCTGTTCTACTTCCTGTGCCAGGAATCCGCTTTGTTTTATTTTTTCTTTATCATATTTTTCAGCATAATCACTTGCATCCACCATACCCATTAATTGATCCATTTTATCTTTATCAAAATGGTATGTTACAGGGCGTAGTTTCAAAATAAAATCCAGGCCTTGCACATCTTCCTTAACATTATTCTTTACTCTGGTATCTGATGTATTGTACCATGAAGAATGACCACCTATCCAAGTAATAGCAGTATTTCCAAGCATAATTCTGTTGGTGTATTGGGGTTGTGCATTATAGCCAATTCCAGTTGAATTACTGGTAGAAATCCCTCCAGAAACCGATGCAAAATATCCAACTGCGGTGTTAAAATCTCCAATTGTGAAATAGGGAAGCGACCAAAAACCACAGGCAGTATTGTAGTCTCCTGTCGTATTAGATATGAGCGCAGAACCACCGTGTGCTGCGTTATACTCTCCTGTTGTATTCGAGTAAAGTGATTGAAACCCGGTGGCTGTATTATAGTCTCCCGCAGTATTGTAATAAAGCGAATTAGAGCCGTGTGCAGTGTTATACTCTCCAGTAGTATTGTAGTAAAGCGATTCAAACCCACTCGCTGTTTGATGAACCCCTCTTGTGTTGGAAAAAAGAGCTTTGGAACCAATAGCAGTGTTTTGATTTGCCTCGTAAGTATAAACTACTCCAATACCATTATTAAAGAGTGCCGAATCACCAACTGCAACCAGATTACTTCTATTGGTATTATGAAATAGTGCACTGTTTCCAATGGCTACGTTAGAGATACCAATTGTGTTTGAATAAAGCGCTAAATAACCATGTGCTGTATTACCAGAGCCTAATGTGTTAGAATTAAGTGATAAGTAACCCGTCCCCGTATTGGAATTTCCTGCTGTGTTCGAGAACAAGGATTTATATCCGATTGCACTATTGAAGTTTCCGGTTGTGTTAGTGCAAAGTGAATAAGCGCCGATTGCAGTATTGCGATTTCCAGTAGTGGTATAACGAATTGAAGAGGCTCCAATTGCGGTGTTACGCCAACCGGAAGTATTAGCGCTTCCTGCATTAGAGCCGATAAAAATATTTTCATTGTCAGATAGGTCATCAAGAGTACCGGCACCTTCACCTAAAAAAACAGACATCCCTGTTCCTGTTTGCCAGATATGTCCTGCCACTTCAAGGATGGCTCCAGGGGTTGTTGTACCTATACCCACATTGCCGTCCGATGTTATTCTCATCTTTTCTGAAAAACCAGCTGCATCTGTAACAAACCTGAAGGGATCGCCATCCTTCCACATCAGAAATGGGTTTGGATCGGTCTCCTTGCCTCCAAATAATGTTAATTTATGAGAAAGATCGGAATTACCGAGATTAATCACAACTCCTTCATCAGTACCGGAGCCTCTGACATCAAGTGAACCGGCCGGAGCAGAGGTTCCAATACCAACTTTGCCATCATTATAGAAAATTTCATTTCCTGACTTTTCCCATACAACATCCTTTGAACGATCGGAGTACAAAGCAAAAGGTACTGATAGCAATTCCGATGTCCCCATTGAAACATATGCTATTCCACCTTCCGGATCGATTTCTGTTTCGATGAATTTAGAATTACTGCTCCAGTCAATTCCTGTGAATGTTCCGATGGTTGGTGTGCCTGTTCCGATTTCCAGGTTTACCAATCCGAAATTATTGGTTGTTTCAGAAAAAGTTTCCTGGTAAGCAATAGTTCCTCCTGCTGTTACATCATGGATGCTGATTCGGACACCTACTGCGTGGTTTTGCAGGATTTCACCTGAGTTATCGCGCACCACTGCCTGGTATTTGAAGGCTTGGGGGGGCTGTGCCATTACCGCCATTGTTCCACAAAGGACGATTAGTAAAATTAAAATGTTTCGTTTCATACCTTTGTTTTTTATTGAATTTTAAATAATGATCACTCTATGTTCTTCTTATCAGATTCTGTATTTTTCGTTCCTGGGTCAGTAGGAATACCTGCCCCACACGGACCCAGGAAAGCCTTGAATTTTGATCCGTTGGTCACATGAAAACCAGGCTGAAGCCGAATGGTATTGCCTGCTTTATAATAACCTTCCTGACCAATTCCCTGGTTATAGATCCTTGTAGAATTAATCCAATCTTCTGCCTGGTAATAACTATAGCCGATGAGGCCTGTTCCTCCTAAGGTCCGTGAAACGTAACAAGGAGAATATGTTGGTGATCTCCACAATCCCCGGCCAAATGTTCCTGCAGTAATCAAATCATTGGCTTCGTTGATTTCCAGATCGAAAACAGGTACAGTGGGCAACCAGTTTGAGTAAGGGATCCAATCTCCCAGGCTATTGTTACGATAGAATACACCTACATCCGTTCCGATATAAACGGCACCATCAGGGTCCGCTCCTGTATTTTCGTAAGCTATGCAGTTTACGATGACATTCGGCAGGGAGCCTGTGATATTTGTAAAGGATTCTCCATTACTAGTAGAACGATACACTTTCTTACCATCGTTAAATCCGCCAATTGTTACAAATACATCCTTTGAATTATTCGGATTAACAGCTATAAAACTGATTCTATTAGCGGGTAAGCCATTATCATTGTAATTGAACCAGGTATATCCACCATCATGAGAGCTATTGAAATCATATCCGTCCGATGCATAAACCCTGTCGGGATTATCCGTGCCAATTGCCATTGCCTCACGTCCATCTACGCCAAGGTTAACCCAGTTTTCTCCTCCGTCATAGCTTTTATAAACATCATTATAACCACCATAGATAATTAAGGGATCTACAGGATTCATAATGATGGGGGTTATCCATGAACCTATTGCAGCTGTATCAGGTATAATGTTCGTTGCATTAATACCCCCGTTGTATGATTTATGAAGACCGCCATTCTGGGCACAGTAATACATAATATCGGGATTAGTATGATCAATCATACAATCCATACCATCGGCACCTAAAATGTGTCTGAAGTATGTCCCTCCTGTCCATTTATTGGAGCCATTATCCTGGGTGCCGCCAATAATCAGGTATTCATCGGGCTCATAACCGGCAATGCGATAAAATTGAGTGTTAGAAATACCCGGAGTCAGATCGGTCCAGTTATTTCCGAAATCGGTTGACTTATAAATACCGCCATCACTACCACAATACAAATGGTTGTTGAGGGGATTTATTTCCAATGCATGAATATCTGCATGTGTATAACCGATTGGATTATTATCATCATACCAGTGGGAGGTGATGGTCCAGTTACTGCCATAATCATCTGATACCCAAGTATTGATCCCCCCTACCATAATTTTTGAATAATCAGTCCTTGAAACTGTTATGGCCAGGTCATACATTGTCTGGTGGAGACTGTCGTTACCGTCAGTTTCATAGCCAAGGATATTGGGCGAATCGGATATAAGAGAAAAGCTTTGCCCGTTATCGTATGAACGGTAAAGACCAACAAAAGTATAATCTCCAAAAGCCGGCCCGCAAACTAAATATACGGAAGTGGGGTTATTAGGTGATACACCGATCTCTATTCGCCATGCATTGGTCGGAACTCCAGCGGTAACTTCAGTCCATGTGTCACCTGTATCAGTTGATCTGAAAAATCCCCAACCTGTAGAACCATACATGATAGACGGATTTCCGGGTTTGAATTCAATATCATAAAACAACCAGTTATGGACTTCAGTCCATGTTACACCTGCGTCGGTAGTTTTATAAGTACCATCAGTTGTTGTAGCAAACAATATATTATAATTTGTGGGGTGCATTTTTAGTTTATAGCCTACTTTTTTGTCCTCTTTATCAAACGTAAGGCCTGTTGCAGACCATGAGATCCCGCCATCAATTGATTTTAAGACTCCAATGGAAAAGGTGTTACCTCCATCACCATCGCCTGTGAGGATATAAATTATATCCGGATTTGCAGGATTCACAACAATACCGGAAACACCAATACTGGGAATTCCATTGCAAAGGCTCGTCCAGTTAGCACCTTCTTCAGAGGTTTTCCATATTCCACCCGAAGGAGTGCCTATATAAAATGTATATGGATCGGTTGGATGAAAAGCAATACAATTGACCCTTCCAATACCGGGATTCCAACCATTACCATTTATGTAACTCGTAGGTGCAAGAAATTGCCAGAACCCGTTGGCTACATCTGTTGGGTCAGGCTTTTTGTATTGAGGATTTTGATCAAGGTATTCCTGATAGGCTAACCAATTCAATAATGTGTGGTTAGTGACCTTTCCGTCGGGAGAAAGCCTGCGTTCGTTCAAATATTCCCAACGTTTCCATTGTTTATACCCTGATCCCCTTCCCTTGTATTTTCCTTCGAAATAAGCTTCAGTGTTTTGCCGGATGCTTTCAAAATCATCGGTTTCAGAATTAAGCCAAATATCATAAGAAGATTTCTGCCCCAGGAGTAAAAACCCGGATGAAGTGATTAATATCAGCAGTGAAATAATTATCTTTTTCATATCAATAAGATATTGTGGTGAGAAACACCGGGTTTAATGAATATCCTTTGAATTAATCCTGATAACTTCTTTATTAAGCTGATCGATTTCCTGACTCAACTTCTTAATTAGTTTATCCTGTTCAATGGTATACAGGGTTAGTTCTTCCACTTTTACCAAAAGGCGTTTCTGCATATCAGCCAGTTGGAACCCATTTTCTTCCACATCTCTTGCAGAAGGCATGTCAGGTAGATGCCCGGTTGATTGAATGTAATCTTCGAGTTCAGCTATTTTTGGCAAATTGTATCCTTCTTTAAAAACATAATCAGGCCAGGAACCTGAATATTCAACCAAAACCTCCTCACAAGCAACCTTACCATCAACTGAAAGTAAATACCCTGAAGCAAGGTCAGCAGTTCCGATACCCACATTGCCAATCTCATTAATTATTATCCTTGGAATGCCCCTGATTACCAAATTTAATTTTCCATTAATATTTGATGAACCCGTCCCGACATCCAAATCAAAATCTCCACTATATGTACCTATATAGCCAATATATCCATTTGAATTATAAAATGATGTCCAACCATTCAGAGATTCTGATTCCAGACGAAGAATTTCATTACTACTTTGCCTAATGTGACATTTGGATGAGGGATAAGTAATCCCAATACCCACATTACCTGCCGAAGTGATCCTCATTCTTTCATTTACCGGAAATAATCCTCCCGAGTAGAAACGAATATCACTCGAACTACCATCTGCCCGGAGGTCCAGTCCTGTTGCTGTAAATGCACTGGACCAGAGACTGACTCTACCGGCAAAATGTGTAAAAGGAGCAGGAAATGTACTTGAATAAGCAGCAATTGCACCAGCAGCATCATCGGTACTGACACCGGATTCTACATAACCTCCTATGGTAGGATCAGCCACCTGCAGTTTATAAACCGGGCTAGAAGTTCCAATACCTACATTACCGTTGTCATAATAAATATCGTTACCCGAATTTTCCCATGGTGCGTCTTTCGAGCGGTCGGAGTAAAGGGCATATGGAACCGATTGTAATTCTGAAATCCCTACTGAAACATACGTTGACCCACCGGAAGGATCGACCTCTGTTTCAATGAATTTTGAATTGGCAGACCAGTCGATACTGGCAAATGTCCCGATAGTTGGAACACCAGTCCCGATATCCAGATTCACCAGTCCAAACTGGTTTGTTGTTTCGTTAAAAGTTTCTTGATAAATAATGGTTCCTCCCGATGTAATATCATGAATGCTTATTCGGATACCTACTGCCTGGTTTTGCAGAATTTCACCTGAGTTGTCCCGCACCACTGCCTGGTATTTGAAGGCTTGTGGGGGTTGGGTATACAAAATAAGCGCACATAATAAAGCTGTTACAGTTAAAAATAATTTTTTCATATTTTTATGTGTTTAGAGTTATTTACAATTCACAAATACTTTAAGTGCTCCACTGCCATCTGAATTTTCTAATGCTTTTCCAAGAATGCCAACTGTCCAGCTATCCGTATTTTTGATTTGCCTGGCTTTTCCGTCGATTTCCGATACAGTCAATTTCTGGCCGGCTTCAATATTTTCCTTTCTATCCACTTTTACATCAGCAATTCCAACTATAATCACAGACAGATAATCGCCAGGTATTACATTTCCATCTTTAAAGCGAAAACTTTTTCTTACCAGTGTTTCACCATCTTCCATCTCTTTTGTTTTTTCCCGGATATAAACCCGGCTTTCTACAACCCCGAATATTGAATGTGAGTTTTTTTCATTGGCTTTGGTAACATTAACAACATGAACTCCTGCTTCTCCAAGCACATTTTCTTCATATCCACCTAAAATACAAACCAGGTCTCCGGATTCTAATGTAGCATGACCATCATTCTTTGCAAATGTCCCTGACTTTGCAGGAAAATAGCCACCGGCTGAGTATGTTCGATCTGGTGTGTAAAAACCATACGAAAAAATACCTTCAGTACTAGAATAGACTCCATCATCATCGGATTCATAAACAAACAGACCTTCATCATGTGCATTGAGAACCTCGATCCCAAAATTATACCACCCGTCAACTAATACACCGCCACTTGCCCGAAGCCCCCCACCTACGTCCAACATGTACGTCGGGTTCGTAGTTCCTATCCCAACATAACCACCTATAAACCAGCTGTCGCCTTCACCATTCATCACAGCAGTTGGGTTGTCCGAACCATCAAATACATAAACTCCTCCGCCGCCACCAGCCTGCTGCCTGACCCTGAAAATCCGGTCATTATCATCGGCTAATACATACATGCCATTGGTATATCCTGCAGACTTTACGAAAAATTTTCCGTTGACAGGGGTTGTTCCAATACCGACATTTCCGTCTTTCACAATTAATCCATCCATAAAACCTGACGAAACTTCCCATAACCATTGATCTCCATAAGTGTGTCCATACACAGCCCCAAATCCTATTGTAACCTCAAATCCAACATCAATTCCCGAAATTGCCATTTGTACGTCCTCTGTCCATGTAGTACCATTGTCATTACTCCATTTGAATAAGTTTGGATTTGGGCCTGCATTCGTTACTTCGGCAATATAGTGAGTAGTACCGGATCCATTGTAGTTGCTGTGATCTACGGTAAGGTCGTTTAGGCCGGTTCCGTTGAATGTAATTCCCAGCCATTCTCCCTGATTGTTAACATGTAATTCTCCCTGCGGGCTGCTTGTACCAATCCCGACATTACCATCTTTATAATAGATTTTGCTATCGGCTTCTACCCAAATTGATTCTTTTGAACGATCAGAATACAGGGCATAAGGAACCGCTAATAATTCTGAAGTTCCAACTGAAACATATGCTGTTCCACCTAGAGGATCAATTTCCGTTTCGATGAATTTTAAGTTGTTGCTCCAGTCGATGCTTGAAAATGTGCCGTAGCTTGGTATCCCGTTACCGATTTCAAGGTTTACAATTCCAAATTGATTTGTTGTTTCAGTAAAGGTTTCCTGGTATGAAATTTCACCAATAGCAGACCCTTCATGGATGCTTATACGAACTCCAACTGCCTGGTTTTGCAGAATTTCACCTGAGTTGTCCCGGACCACTGCCTGGTATTTGAAGGCTTGAGGGGGTTGAGCAATGGCTGCTATTGTCACTGCAATTACTATTACAAAAGTAAATGTTAGTTTTTTCATGTTAGTAGCGTTAGTTATTTGTTCATTTCCAATTTTTCAATTCGTGATTTTAGTTCTATAATCATAGTTTGTTGCTCCTTATTCATTTCCTTGAGTGTTTCAATTGTTCCCTGCTGCTCCTGTACTGCTTTCACCAAAGGCACGACAAACTGAGCATAAGCCAAACTGTAATATTTTACATCACCTTTTGGTTTGCTGATCCCGCTAAAATCATAACCTGAGTTTTGTGCCGCTTGTTCTACTTCCTGAGCCATAAAACCACTTTGTTTTATTTTTTCAACATCATATTTCTCAGGGTAATGGGTAGAATCAACCGTTCCTGTCAATTCATCCATTTTATCTTTATCAAAATAGTATGTAACCGGGCGCAATTCCATGATAAAATCCAGGCCCTTCACATCTTCCTTAATATTAGTCTTTACCCTGGCATCAGAAGTATTATACCAGTAAGAATGTCCTCCTATCCAGGATACGCTGGAGTTTCCGAGAATTATTTTATTGGATGCCTCAGGTTCGGCATCAAATCCAAGAGCGGTGGAATTTGAATGGCTCTCACCATTTGTAAATGCTGAATGTCCATACGCGGTATTCCAGCTACCCGTTGTATTGGATTGCATGGCAGACATCCCACAAGCCGTATTTACCTCGCCTGTTGTATTAAATAACAACGCTTGAAATCCAATCGCAATATTGCCACTGCCTGTTGAATTATTATTTAAAGCATTACTGCCGTTCGCTGTATTATAATTGCCAGTTGTATTGTTTGCCAGGGCACTATAACCAATAGCGTTATTATCATGGCCCGTTGTATTGTCATACAAGGTTGTCCTTCCACTTGCGGTATTATAACTGCCCGTCGTATTATTATACAAAGCCGCACTGCCGATTGCAATATTATCATCGCCACCCGTGTTGGAATACAAGGCCTGATATCCGCTTGCGGTATTATTAAAGCCCTCCGTATTGTTTGTTAAACACTCTTGTCCAATAGCTGTATTGCCGTTGTTTCCATCGTCTAATATACCTGACCCTGAACCAAGGAAAACACTCATTGCATCAGTTCTACCATCTGAAAGGTCGTTGATTGCGGAATATTGCCATGAAGCAAAGCCTGTTGCATCAGTAATGAGCGCTTTTCGGTTAGCAGGATCACCCCCGGTAATTTTCACCTGGCCGGCTACTTCTAACATTGCTCCCGGATTTGTTGTGCCGATACCTACATTACCAATATCATCAATGGTTAGCCTGGGACTTGCTTTGGTTACAAGATGTAATTTCCCAAGGCTATTTCCACCACCGGTACCAACATCTATATCATGATCTCCATTATATGCTCCGAAATAGCCTATATATCCATTGGAGTTATAGATTGAATTCCAGTTGTCAGCGCCTTCTGATTCGAACCGTACAACTTCACCGGTGGTTCCTTTGATATGAAGTTTCCTTACAGGGTTTGAGGTTCCTATTCCTACGTTACCATCATTATAATAAATACTATTAAGGTATTTTCCCCAGACTGCATCTTTTGAGCGATTTGAATACAGAGCATAAGGAACCGCCAATAATTCTGTAGTGCCAATTGAGACAAACGTTGTTCCTCCGGCAGGGTCAATTTCCGTTTCGATAAATTTAGAATTGGTACTCCAGTCGATTCCGTCAAAAATCCCGATGGTTGGGATTCCATTTCCGATCTCCAGATTTACCAAACCAAACTGGTTTGTTGTTTCAGTAAAGGTTTCCTGGTACACAATGGTGCCGCCTGCTATAACATCATGGATACTAATTCGAACACATACTGCCTGGTTTTGTAAGATTTCACCTGTGTTATCCCGTACTACTGCCTGGTATTTAAAGGCTTGTGGTGGTTGTGCTACAATTGTAGATATAGTAAAAAACAGGAATAAAATTAAACATAGATTTTTCATGATAATTAACTATTTATTATTCTTCATACAATTTGATACTTCCAAAGTTTGTCATCTCTATTGCACCATTATAAATACGAATACCCGTTGAGACATCCCCTGCGGTAAATAACCTTGTATTATAGCTTGGTGATCCGTTAAACCTTACAGGTAGGGTTGGGCTAATACCGGAAAGTATAATTTCGGGTAAAAACTGGAGGAAATGACCGCTGCCAAAGTTAGCATCGCTTCCCAGTGCATCTTTATCAAAATATCTGTACGGAAATGATGGTGTATAATAGGTGCCTGTAACCCAGTTGTCCATTGCCTGAACCGGAACAATATCTTCTAACATATATTCCTCACTCGGATTTCCTCCCTGAAGCGCATCCAGGATATACCATACATCATCACCTGTTCCCATCCAACCGTAGTTCATGTGATACATTTTCAGACTACTTCCGATTATCTGCCATCCGTCGCCTACAATTGAATGTCCGGGAATTCGGTATTGAACCGGACGATTTTGGTTGAACTGGGTTTGCATCATAGCAAACCAGGTTGCAGCCGAATAACTTGGCCTGTTCCTGACAACACAACTGGTACTGTAGCGATAATTATTTTCAAACACTCCAACCATGTTGTAAGTATATGCCCCGGATGAACTACAGCCATAACTCATGCCTACAGCAACTCCAACTTCGTGGTTGAGTTCTGCCAGTGCATCAATCTCAGCCTGCGGCGAGGATGTTGTAGCTGCATCAGGCATATTTGGCCAGTCATAAGTATCGCTATAACCTGCACCGGAACCATAAGGCGGCCAGTTCCAGTAATGCATGATCTGGGCCCCGGCAGTTGCCACACATCCTACAATTGCCCGTCCATTAGAATTTGGACAATCCATCCAGGGGCAATCATCATTGTATGGCGGACTTTGATGCCAGTCAGAGGAAAGCAATATATCTCCTTCCTCGTAGTTATCCTTGCTTTTTTCTTTATTTTTAGTTTTGATTACAGGATTACTTTTAAGTAAATTACTCCATGCCGGTTTATAATTAATTTCCACCATTTTTTCCAAATCAGTAGTATTTACCATTTCTATTGTCCCAAGCTTTTGTTCTATCGTATCTAAAATCCGTTCCAAACAAACTTTAAGTAGGTCGGCCATACCTTCATCCGAAAGGGGATTGAGGCTGCCGGTTGCAGAATAAGCCTTTACCGGGGCCAGTTCCTTTCTTAAGGAAATTAAAATATAACCTGAAGGATTTACCGGATAAAGGTATCCGAGGAGCCTTTCATTCCGTTTGAATTCAACCATAGGTTCAGGAGTAGCAGTATTATGGATACCCCAGCTTCCTGTTTCAGCAATGATCAACTTTATCCAGTTATCAGCCACAGTTGAGGTTTCATTGATATCTGCCATCTGGGCAATGCCAGGACTCCTAATCCCAAAAAGGATGGCAACTCCGAATATTAATATAAGTACTTTTTTCATAACAAATCCCTCCAAATTAATGTAAAGTTACCAGAACTAATATTTGTCCTTTTTTACCTTTTTCGAGGCTTTCCATTGCTTTGCCGAGAATAGCCCCGTGTGCATTTTCAAAATCAGTAACTTTCATTGCATAGCCGGGAACCGATGAAGTAGTTAACAGGTCACCGGGTTCAATATTTTCGTTTGTTGCAATGGTGTTGCAATAAACCCTGCCGGCGAGGGCAACATCACAATCAAACTCCTGTGTACCCAGTCGTACTCCTGATCCCAGTCCGTTTGCACCGGCAACAATTCCTGCTACAGTTTTGTCGTAAGGGTTCTCACTGATCTTTAATTTGCCGGGGTTTTCAGGATCAATACAAAGAATAGTACCTGGTTCTATGGTATTACTATTTGAAACATTAAATCCTTCTGCATAGTCGAGGCCGGTACCTAATTCCATTACTATACTTCCGGTAGTTGCGCTTCGGATTGTAATATTTCCGCGTACATCAAGCTTACTGGAAGGTGAAGATGTACCGATGCCAACATTACCTGAATTAAAATAGCTGTTACCATCTCCGGCAATAGCTATCGTTGCATTGTCGGCATTATCATATACATAAACCCCTCCGGCTCCACTTGATGATTGTCTTACCCTGAAAATACGGTCGTCATCATCGGCAAGGACATTCATGCCGCCGGTATAACCGGATGATTTTACTGTGAGTCTTGGTCCTGGACTCGTAGTTCCAATACCCACACTACCACCGCTTTCTATAAACATTCTGGTATTTCCGTCAGTTTGAAAATGCATGTCAGCCCAACCGCCACCTGCATTGGCATTAATTTTAAATCCATTTCCGCCTCCCTCATGGATGAGTTCGCCAAACACATTTCCATAAGTTGGATCTTCACCTACACGAATACGGTCATTCACATGTAGATATGCATTAGGTGTAGTAGTGCCAATACCGACATTGCCGGTTTCATCAATCGTCATTCGTGGAGTGGCTTTTGTTACCAGATGTAATTTCCCGATGTTATTGGAAGCGCCGGTACCAATATCAATATCATTTTCTCCATTATATGGTCCCCAATATCCTATGTATCCATTTGAATTATAAAATGACATCCATCCATTCAAAGATTCTGATTGCAAACGAACAATTTCATTATTACTTTTCTGAATATGAAGATTAGTTCCGGGCAATGAGGTTCCTATTCCAACATAGCCATCGTTATAAAAGATTTCATTACCGGCTTTTTCCCATGCAGCATGTTTTGAACGGTCTGAATACAGGGCATAAGGAACCGATTGTAATTCAGAAGTCCCCAGTGAAACATAAGCTATTCCACCTAACGGATCTATTTCTGTTTCGATGAATTTAGAATTACTGCTCCAGTCGATACCGGTAAAAGTTCCGATTGTTGGTGTACCGGTTCCGATTTCAAGATTTACCAATCCGAACTGGTTTGTAGTTTCAGAGAAAGTTTCCTGGTAAATAATGGTTCCAACTGATGTAGAATCATGGATGCTAATCCGGATTCCTACTGACTGGTTTTGTAAGATTTCGCCTGAATTGTCTCTCACCACAGCCTGGTATTTGAAGGCTTGTGGTGGTTGGGCATTAACGGCAATTACCGATATAATTGCCAGAACGAGTAAAATAACTGACTTTTTCATAACTGTAAATTTTAAATTATTATTAAATTTGATTTGAGAATTGCTGATTATTTTTCAGTAAATAAAGATACTGCTTGCAATGGCGGAAAGTAAAGCACAAATGTTGCAATCTTTAACACGTATGTTGCATGTTGAAAAACATTTAGTTGACAGTCGGCAATCAGCAGTCAACAGTCGGCAGTCAACAATCGGCAATCGGCAGCCGGTAGTTTGTTGACTAAGGACTAAAAACTGGAGACTGGAGACCGAAGACTGGAGAAAAATGTACAAATTTACCTCGTTAGATGTATAAGGGTCTGTATTATTGAAAGCATAGTCTATTCATTTTCTTTTTTCTCAATGTATTCTTTCGGGGTCATGTTGAATTGTTTGTGGAAACATTTTGTAAAATAGGAAAGACTGTTAAAACCAACTGCATATATTGTTTCAGCTATTGTACCATAATGTTGTTCAAGTAATTTTGCTGCTCTTTTTAACCGGATTGTCCTGATAAATTCTGTTGTGGTTTGGTCAGTCAGGGCTTTAATTTTACGGTGGAGTTGCGAACGGCTCATATTCGCCTTCGTAACAAGATGCTCAACATTCAGGTCAGGGTCGGAAAGATTATCTTCAACTACTGATATGATCTTTAACAGAAATTTTTCGTCTGCAGAAGTAACGGTAATATCTTTAGGCTGAATTTTTACTTCCCTGCTAAAACGTTCTCTCAATTTTTTTCTCTGCCCGATAAGGTTTTGCGCCCTTGTTATTAGTTCTTGTCTGTTGAAAGGTTTGGCAATATAATCATCTGCGCCTGTTTCAAGTCCTTTTATTTTATCTTCAATTTCTGCAAGCGCAGTAAGCATTATTACAGGGATATGACTGGTTCTTTCGTCAGTTTTAAGTTTTTGGCATAGTTCCATACCATCCATTCCGGGCATCATAAGATCGGTAATTATCAGGTCGGGTAGCTTTTCAATCGCTGTTTCAAAACCTTCTGCTCCGTCGGAGGCTTTAATGATATTGGATGAATCGCTCATACACTCGCTGATGTAATTTCGCATATCTTCATTATCTTCCACAATTAAAACCTGTATTATTTCTTCTGCTTTATCAGATAAAGGTTTAGCAGCATCAGAATAACTGCTATCCTTTTCGTATGAACTCAATTCACTGATTTCCTTTGTGAATGATTCGCTTGTTTTTTCTTCCGTTGGTATTATTTTGTCATCAGAATAGGCTTTTTTATCTAAAGGCAGAATTACTGTAAAGGTGCTACCTTCATCAACTTCACTATCGACGCTGATAACTCCGTGATGCATTTCAACTAACTCTTTTGTTAATGTCAGTCCCAGACCCGTTCCTTCATGCTGACGACTTAAAGCATTGTCAACCTGGTAGAATCGGTCGAATATGCGTAATAAATGTTCTTTTGAAATACCCTTACCTGTATCTTTTATTGTAATATCTAAAAAGGTTCCTGATAATTTTTTTAATTTCACAGGTAATTGAATCTTGTTTTGATGTGTAAAAACAGTAGCGCTAAATGTTACTTTACCTGTTTCGGGAGTGAATTTAAATGCATTTGAAAGAAGGTTATAAACGATTTTTTCAATTTTATCCCGGTCAAAATAAGTATAGAGGGCTTCTCTCGGAAAATGGTATTGAAAATCTATCTTGCGATGTTCGGCATAAGATTGAAATGACATAACCATGCCTTTCAGCGCCTCTGTAATGCTTGCATAAACTACTTCCAATTTCAGATTTCCCGATTCCAGCTTGGATAGATCCAGTAACTGATTATTCAGAAACAACAAACGGGTAGCATTGCGGTACATCATTCTGACAAGATTTTTATCTTCTTTCTTAAGATGATCCATTAATTTTTCCAGAGGGCCAAGCAGTAAAGTCAGAGGTGTGCGAAATTCGTGTGAAATATTGGCAAAAAATCTCGACTTAGTTTCATTTATCTGTCGTAATTGTTTATTGATCTTTTGTTTGCTCCGGTATCCTGCATACAAAAACAATACAACAACAAGAATAAGTACTGCCAAGCCTGCTATCAGGTTTCGCTGTGCTTCTTGTTTCTGTATCTTTAATTCCTGATTTTGCTTTTCGGCATTTAAAATGGCAATTTCCTTTTCCTTCTTTTCCATTTCAAACCCGGATTCCATTTCTGTAATAAGCCTGATAACTTTATCATCAAACAAACTATCTTTATAAGCTGTGTAAAGCTGATAATATTTGTATGCTTTTTTAAATTGTTTCATTTTAGCATTAGCTTCTCCCAAAACATAATAAGCTTCTTTAAAAGCTTCTTTATAATTTGTTTTTTTTGCAAACTCTAATCCTTTTTTTGCATAATTTATGGCTTTTTCAGGTTGAGCAAATTGTAAATAATCACTCGCAAGATTTATAAAACACATTGATATCCCACGTTTATCCCCCAATTGTTCAAATGTTTCCAAAGCACGGAAATGATATTCTATAGCTTTCTCTATATTTTCCTGTTCAAAATAGGACAATCCCAAATTGTTATAAATGGAGGCTATTCCAACTTTATCATTAATTCTTTTCTTGATTTCCAGTGATTGTAAAAAGCTGTCAATAGCTTTCTGATAGAGTTTTATTTCGCGATAGACATTTCCAATGTTATTATAATTAACCGACATGCCCAATTCAAATCCTGTTTCTTTATTGATATTTAATGATCTTTGGTGATATTCCAATGCTTTATCGAATTGCTTTTGCGATGAATAAATACCTCCCAAAATGTTATAAATTCTTGATAATTTTATTTTATTACCTGATTCTATAAAAATATTTTGTGCTTTCTGTAAATACTCAAGTGCTTTTTGATAGTTATTTTGTTTATTATAAATAACACCTATCTCTGTTTGACAAGAAGCAATACCAAGAGAATTACCAGTTTTTTCGTAATAATAAATAGATTCTGATAATACCTCTTGCGCCTTTTTAAAATCACTACGGCTTTTGTAAATAATGCTAATGCTGAAAAGAGAATTTGCAATGCCAAAGGAATAATTTATTTTTTTTGACAATTCAAGACTCTGTAAAGCATAATTAAGTGCGGTATCCGGATCAATCCTTCTATATTCCCAGAACAGACCAAGTAAAATATTGACTTTTGTGGTGTCTTCAATGGCATTATTAAGTTCCCGGTTCAGGCTGTCAATTTTTTCCTGCTGCTGACTTATAACATGAAAAGAAATAATAAGCGCCAGAAAAAGCAATAATATACATTTATATAAACAACCCGGACGTAACATAAAAGTTAAAAATAATTGGTTTTGCTAAATTAGTGAATATTTTGCAAACCTAATTTTTAATCCTTATTTGTTCGACAGTCCCTCAGACTCTTCCAGGTTTTCCGTCCTGAAAATTCCCTTGCTTTAAACTCTGGAAGGTCTTTGCCAAATCGTAATTCCTACTCCGGTACAAACCCGCCGGTGCCATTATTCGGCAGCCAAACATCATTTTTATCCTGGTTATTAACATTGCTGTTCATATCCATATCTCCCGGATAATAACCGTTTTTGCCTGCATCAGATGTCCAAACATTGTTAATGTCATCCTGATGCACATCTCCGTTTCCATCTGCATCGCCTGCAAACATTCCATATTCACCTCCGCCGAGGTTTTTTTGTCCGCTTAAATATGCCTGGCTTGCTGAGGTTGTGAAATCATAACTGTAAATACCACCACCAATTACAAGTGGTACAGAAGACATTATCCCCAAATGATTACGGTGCCAGACAATAGCGTACAAATTATCAAAAACCGCTACTCCGAAAACCAGATTACTAATTCCATCCGTTCCGACAATATCGCCGTTATTCAAAATCAATGCTGCCTGCCGTGCAATCATTGTTGCCGGAAGAGCGGTAGCTGCACTACCGGCGGTTTCCCTTAATTCAACCAAAACCCAGTCAACCACATCACCGTTTGGTACAGCTCCGAAACTTTCTCCTCCGCCATAATTCCAGGGAGATGTATTGTATGGTTGATTATTAGGGATAAGCCAGGGATTAAGGTCGGTATTCATATCAGTTCCGTTGAATGGTCCTTCCAGATTTGCTGTTAAATTAAGGATAATACCACCATATCCGGTAATGCTGCCGTTTTGTAAAGTTGGTACCGGAAATCCTTCATTCAACATGAAATCGTTAATATTTACCCACGCATTTTCACCAGATGTTAAATCGGGAGTTAACTGAAACCTGATTTTAAACATAGCTCCCGAGGTTGTAAAAGGAACCGTACCTGCGCCGGCAAAGGTGATAGCGTTACCAACAATGCTTTTGGCAAAAGTCCACCCATTGGTTAAAGTACCGCTCGTAATTAAATCGAGAATTTCCAATTCGGGTGATTCACAACTAATTGATCCTTGAACTGCATATATTGTTTGCCCGACAGGAAAGGAAGAGATCAGAACCGGCATATCGTATTGCGAACCAAGTGAAGCATTTACGTGAGGTAATGTAACATAACAATCATACACAGTAACATTTCCGGATGATTTAACAGTACCAACATTATCAGTTACAACTACCTGTATCACTCCGCTTTGGTGTGCTGTTAATATTCCGGCGCCGTCAATTGTGGCAACTACGGGGTCGGTAGTACTCCAATTATAAGGGGGAACACCACCTGAAGCAACAAATTGTTTTGATTCCCCTGCCATCATTGTCCATGTATTGGGAGTAATGTAAATAGGCGAATATGTGATCATTGTAAAATAACCGTTATCAGTTTTTGCAGGTAAACTTTCATTAAATAAAGCTTCTGAAAAACTTATCCAGGTATTACCTGTATTAACAGGAGAGATATCGAATTGAAGGTATAATAAAACGCCACTTCCTGTCAAAGGAGTTGTCCCTGCAAAGGCTATATTAAGAACCCCCGGAACAGTATTATTCAAAACAATATTTGAATATCCCTCAAGTAAAGTCCCTGTTTTATTGTATCCGGTTGATGTTAAAATATTTCCATTAAAAGTAATACTAATATCACCGGATAGAATATTTAATCCATTTAATGCAGATGTATAAATTGGAATTTCTATTGTACCACCTTGCCATTCACTGGTATCTGGAATAGTAAGTTGCATTGCCCTTATCTCGATAAAAGCATCTGTTTCATCGTAAATGCCGTTGTCATCAAGGCAGGAAACTTTTGTTAATCCATGCGCTGATGCAGTTAGCAATCCTGAGGCATTTATATTTGCTATTGCCGGATCAGTAACATCCCAGGTATATGGTGCAGTTCCGCCACTAACATAAAATTGCAATTGTTCTCCAACAGATAGAAGCCCGCTATTAGGTGAAACCGTAATTGTCGGTAAAGCATATATCGTAATGTATCCATTATCAAAACTCATTTCCGGGGTACCTTCATTAAAATAATTGTTAGCAGTACCTCCATCAAAATTTAAATACGTTGCTCCTGAGGTGATACATTCAAAACGCATATAAAGCAGTTTCCCGGTTCCTGATAATGTTGAGGCACCGGCATTAGCCATGTATAAGTAATTGCCAACCGCATTTGATGCAGGAGTTCCCCACGATTGCGACAGGGTTCCGCTTACATTAACACTTATAAAGTTTAATCGAGTGCTATTGAAATAGATTTTAAACTGATAAGAAAGTGCATTGTGTCCTGTCAGCGAACTATCCACATAAATCGGGATGTCAATGATGTCGCCGATTGTGGCCGTAGTATCCGGTATACGAAGCAGTATGGGCTGTGCCTGGATATTAAATCCAAGCACCACCATACAGATTAAGATAATATTTTTTGTCCAGTTCATTTTGTCAGTTTTTTAAGTTAAACCAATTATTTATTTACCGGTAATCAATTTATTTTACCTGACAAGCTGGATTTTTTCAGTTTCAACCTTACTGCCGGTAAGTATCCGTACGAAGTATGTTCCCCGGTTCAGGCGGATACCATTCAGGTCCTCAGCGTTCCAGTTTAACTGATAGGTTTCGGCAGCGTGTCTGCCATTTACAATTTCGGCAACCATTTTACCGTATATATCATAAACTGCTATCTGAAGATTACCATCTTGCTGTACTGTATATTCAATAGTCAAAAAATCACTGAATGGGTTCGGGTAGCAGGATAACAACTTAGTATTCTCATTATTAAGCTCTTCATTGCCTGTTGCAAATCCATTGATGATTACCGTACCATTATGTACATTCCAGGTCAAATCTGTTTCATTCGCCATAAAAAATTCAGCTTCCACCGGAGTTTCAATTGCCAATCCCATTTCTTCTGTTGCTATAAACTTAAGATTTGCTATGGTCATATCACTTTCTAATGACTCAATACCGGCAAAAGCAATATTGATCAATCCTGCTTCTTCATCAATTTTATAGGCTGCATTCATTCCGGGTATCAGGTTTTCGATATCCAGTGCTGTAAGATACTCAGGATTATAATTAATAGTCATTTGCATAGCGAATACGCCTGAAACATTGGAGATGCTTAATGGAAGATCAAATTCTTCCCCTGGCTCAACAGCAGTATTTGCAATATCTAATTCAACTTCGGAAACAATATTTGGAACAGGACTAAGTAAAGCTGCATCAAAATAGCTTATCAGTCCAACAACAAATTGCAAAATATTTGAGGCATCCAATGCTGTTACGCTACCATTACCAGTAACATCCGCGACATTTTGCTGTGTTGCAGTGAGTGGATAAGTGCCAGGATCAACGATCCAAAGAAGAATCAGGGTTGCATCATAAGCCTGAATGATGCTGTTAAGGCTAACGTCACCTAACAACGGATTAATAGCACCGCTTGTTCCATACGGATCATAATCAACAGCATCGGAAACAGGTTCGCCTGTACCTCCGGGATTACCTGAATGAGTTGGGCCGGAATTATCTCCCCACCAGCAGTTTTCAGCGTCTATAACAAATGACTGGTTTACATTGTTAACTGCCATAGAGGTAATATCAAAAAAGTCACAATAATTAACGGTCGGATTAGAAGCCGCAGTTGCATAGACCCCATTATCACAATTGTTGAAAGAACAATTCAATATTGACGGGCTTGCACTAACAGTTTTAATTCCGTAACCTGTACTATATTTCCCAAATCTGAATATACAGTTTTCAAATCTTGTTAACGGATCCAATGCTACATCATTAATAGTAATTCCATACCAGGTATTCGATCCGTAAGATGTGGCTGTGCCATCTGAATTTGAATCACCTCCGTAAAAATCATCCGTCAGGCTCGTAAAAATAATATAACCACCTGAAGATGCCACTCCTTCTGCAATCAGCCCGTTATTTACCGTCATCCAAGCACTGTGAACAAATTTACAAATTACTCCGGGATCAATGGTCAATGTTACTCCTGTTCCAATGGTGTATCCACCAAAAATGTAAGGGATATTCAGAACTCCGCCAAATGAACGTTTGGGTAAAGTTACATCTT
The DNA here is from genome assembly GCA_016783885.1 of Bacteroidales bacterium. Classification (GTDB taxonomy): domain Bacteria; phylum Bacteroidota; class Bacteroidia; order Bacteroidales; family JAADJA01; genus JAADJA01. The sequence goes on along the minus strand of JADHVR010000002.1, from coordinate 33 downwards.
GTGTCAGTGTTTCATAATTAACTTTTATGCCTT